>NZ_JAFCUM010000017.1:0-70272 GCF_049896525.1 Flavobacterium sp. DSR3-2 | reverse complement strand
GACGCAAGATTCGATACGGTTATTAAAGTTTTTCGAGCTTTAAATGCTAAAATTAATTTTAATGTAGAATTATTAAATCAGAATGTAGCAATACACTAAAATTGCCGATTGCCCAACAGATACTACAACGGATTTGGGCAATTGGCTTAATGGAAAGTTGGTTTTGTATTTGGGATGATTTGGCAAATCCGAATAATGGGCTTAATTTAATCCCAAAACCCGCTGTAATAGCGAGACGTTAGCGATCATTTTAGGATTGCCGGAAAGTCAAAATTTATTTTTATATTTGTCAATGCTAAATGATTTAAAAAATGAACTACACAATATCGTTTCAGGAAAGAGCCAAATTAGGACTGGAACAATTATCCAAACAATTGCCTGTTACCTTAACGATGGCGAGAAAACAAGCACAACTTCTGCAGACGAAAAGCATTTCAAAAAACAAGAAGCAAAGAAGTTAGAAGATTATATTACAGAGAAAAATCTTTGGATTAACAACATAGATTTTTCTCAATATGTCAGTGAAGGAGCTGAACAGAAAGTCTATCTCAAAGACGGCGAACATGTCTTAAAGCTAAATGACGCTATTTATTATAACTCTTGGAAAGATTATTTACACAATTTATTACTTCATAATTATTTCTTTTCCGACACAGCATATGATTTGTTGGGTTTTACTAAAAACGATGAAATTTTATATGCAGTAGTTCAGCAAAATTATGTTTCAATTACTTCTAACACAGATTTAAAACAAGTCAAAGAATTTTTAACATTGAACGGTTTTGAAAACAATCGCAACAATGATTATCATAACCCGGAATTAGGAATTATTTTAGAAGATTTACATGACGAAAATGTCTTGACACGAAATGAAATCTTATATTTCATTGATACCGTTTTTTATCTTACCGAAGACTTTTGGAAAATTAGAAACGAACGTTAACAGCTAGTTTTTAGCTGCTTGCGCAGCACGAACAATGAAAACCTAATTGAGCGTATTTATAACCCGTGCCCACAACGATAAGCAAATAATTAAAAGATAATATTAAATGTGATTGCTTCGTTCCTCGCAAGAACTTCGCTACTGGTAAAAAACAAAGTTGAGCAAACTATGCTTTTTCAAAAAATATACTACAATTCCTCCTTCGTTGGAAAGACAATGCGATGGAAATATCTGTGACTATTTTTTTGTAACTTTGAATTTAAGAAATAAATGATATGGATATTCAGTCTTCTAAAATAGAATTGGTAAAAATCATTCTCAACATTGAGAATGATAAATTTATCGAAAAAATCACGGAATTTATTCAAAAAGAAAAAGTAGATTTTTGGGATGAATTGAGTGCGGCTGACCAAAAGGAAATTGAAAAAGGAATAAAAGAATTAAACAAAGGAAAAAAAGTTGCGTTCAACGACTTTCTTAAAAAAATCTCTTATTGAAGGTCTTTTTGTCCGAATTAGCTGAAAGTAAACTTTTAAAATTAAATGAGTTCCTTTTAGAGAATTGGAATTTGAAAGTTCGAAATGATTTTATTAAAAATCTAACCTCTAAAATTGAACAAATTTCAAATCAACCTGAAAGTTGTCCAGAATCATACTTATTCAAAGGACTTTTTAAATGTGTTGTAACAAAACAAACTACTTTTTACTATAGAATAAACCTTGACAAAAAAGAGATTGAAATTATTACCGTTTTTGACACAAGACAAAATCCAGACCAGTTAGAAAAAGACATACGATAAATTTGAAAGCCATTTTCCAACTTGGTTTTTATAACAATTTTGAATTTGCAATTCAAACTAATACCCAATCTACCTTGAATTCTCTTCAAAATACCGTTCCTCCATCCTTTTGATCTCTTCTATGGAATTTTTGGCCCAAGCCAATCTTTTTACCAAAAGTTCATTTTCGGATAAATGCCAGTCAAAATTTAAATTCCGCAATCGGTTCGTTAATTTTTCAATGATTAGAACTGCTGAGGCCTCATTGCAATTAGCTTCTGAGCAACTGATAAAATATTCTCTTCATTAATTTCAGGCAAATTTGCAAGAGGAAACAATTGCCGTCCCGGACGGCTGACAAAACCCGTTTGCCAACCTGCCCAATTTGCACCGGCAAAACCAGATAGCGCGGATTTGCAATCCGTGCACACAACAGTATGCAAAAAAATCCTGAAATTTTAGCAATTTATGAGAAAGACACAAAGTATCATTTCTAATATCTTAAACCAAACAGAAACCTAAAAACAAAAATGGATTTAAAAATTGCGACCGCTATCAGATAGCGTTTTTTAGCGTAAATTGCTTGAAATAAAATTTTATATGCGATTACTAATTATTTTTATCTGTTTGTGTTGTTTCAGTTGTAAAATTGAAAAAAATGTAAAAAATGCAGTACCAAGCCTAGCACTAGAAAATAGAGTTAGGCCTGTGCATGATACGATTGGTTTTACAAAATACAATTGGCAATTAGATTCTATTTATAACCGTTTAGGTATTAAGGATTCTAAAAATAATATGCAATGGAAAGCAGCTATAAGTCCGCATGACGATTATAAATACGCTGGACGTGTGTATTACGAATCGCTTAAAGGAATTAATGCCAACACGATTATTTTGATTGGTGTTGCACATCGCGCTCGAGACTTTAAGCTTCAAGACAAAATCATCTTTGGAGATTTCACACATTGGAAATCGCCTTATGGTGATTTAAAAGTGTCTGATTTAAATTCTGAAATTATGGCGCAACTGCCAAAATCTTCCTACCTAGTTCATAACGATATGCAAGAGTTAGAACATTCATTAGAAGCTATAGTGCCTTTTTTACATCGCAAAAACAAGAACCTACAAATTATTCCAATACTGGTGCCTTATATCAATTACGAAACAATTGATAGCATTAGCGATGCTCTTTCTGATGTTGTATCAAAAATTTTAAATGAAAAGCATCTTAAATATGGAAAGGATGTCGCAGTTGTCATTTCTAACGATGCTGTGCATTATGGTACTGAAAATTGGAGTGGCGATTTAGCCCCTTTTGGAGTTGATGATGAAGGTACTAAAAAAGCTAGAGCTTTAGATATGGAGATTATTGAGAAGTGTTTAATAAACGAAATTAGTACTGAAAAAGTAAAAACATTTACAGAATACACCGTACAAAATACTGATTACAAAGAATATAAATGGGTTTGGTGTGGTCGTTATTCTGTGCCTTTTGGAGTGAGTTTTGCAAATAAATTAAATCAGACATTATACAACAAACCTTTGACAGGGACTTTTTTAGGTTACGCATCAAGTGTAGATCATGACCTTATAAAAGTAGAAGATTTAGGTATGGGAACTACAGCTATAGCCACTCAAAAACACTGGGTCGGATATGCGAGTATAAAATACGAATAGAGATGTAGTTATGGAGGGTGAAGACATAAATTAATAAGAATACGAACTGTGTAAAAAAAAACATTCCCGACCGCACGAATTTTCAATCCGTGTTACCAATAAGCACATTATCAAAATAAAACTCTAAGTGACTGCTTCGATCCGCGCAATAACTCAACAAACCGTTAAAATCTAATTTTAGTGTACGTTTACATTACCTTAAATTTTCTTCAAAATACCGTTCTTCAATTCTTTTAATATCTTCAATTGAATTTTTGGCCTAAGACAATCTTTTTAACAAAATTTCATTTTCGGATAAATGCCAGTCAATAGTTGAATTCCAAAATCGGTTCGTTAATTTTTCAATGATTAGAATTGCAGAAATTATATTAAAATTAGCTTTTGAGCAACTAATAAAATATTCTCTTCATTAATTTCAGGCAAATTTGCAAGAGGAAACAATTGCTGTCCGGGACGGCTGACAAAAGCCGTTTGCCAACCTGCCCAATTTGCACCAGCAACATCCCAACCATGGGCAGCTATCAACATACATTCATTCGGTTTTAATCCCATTTTTTTGGCAGCCCAATTATATGTATCTGTATGTGGCTTGAATTTACCTACATCTTCAATACTTAACACATCATCAAATAGATCATGAATTCCCGCATATTTAAGTTGCGTTTCTACCGCTTTATTGGATGAGTTAGTGAAGGCTACCAATTTAAAACCTTCTTTTTTTAACAGCAAGAGTGCTTCTTTCACTTCTGGATGTGCAGGCAATGATAAAATTTGGGCAACAGCATCTTTAGCTTGTTGATCAGTTATAGCAATTCCATTTTTGTGGGCAACCATCTGAAGTGCAGCGGCTCCAATTGTTCCAAAATCATGATATTGGTTTGCAACTGTGGTAACCAATGAATACTGAAGCATTGTAGTGAACCATAATGACATCAATTCAGTATGACCTCCTAGCGCTGCGCCAATACTTTTTTTCATCATATTAAGATCTAGCAACGTTTCATTTACATCAAAAAACAAAACGTTAGGTCTCTTAAAATAACCAACGCTATATTCCTCACTATTGTTTTTCTCCTCTTTTACAATTAAACTAGGCGCACCAACTCCTTCCCCTCCAATTGGCAATGTGGTATTTATTAAATTTTGATTGCTATTTTTATATTCATTCATTATTTTTCTTTTTAAATCATGCGTTAAATAAAGTGTACGACAAAGTATCTTGTTTTGCGGAAACAGTACAAGTTACATGATATTTTTTAAAATAAAGAACATAAGCGTAACATTATTTAGAAGAACTATTTTACGTTTTCAGCAAAGTATCGATCTTCAATTCGGTAGTATCCGATAACGAGGGTTCGCAATCCGTGCCCACAATAATAAGCACTTAATCAAAAGAAAATACTAGATGTGATTGCTTCGTTCCTCGCAATGGTCAAGAAGTGCTCAGTTATTATTTTTAAGCAACGATAGCAGATTAGTAATTTTTTTACTCATTGTACAGCGACAAATAAAATCTGCAATTTGAAAATTTCAAACAGGAATTATAAAATATAATATAATTGATTATCGTAACGGGCACGGATTGCAAATCCGCACTGTCGGATTTAGCTGTAAATAACTCCGTTGACGGTTTCCAGTAATAATCCTGAGATGAAATAATATATGTTTTAGAATAAATTAATTACCGTTTATTTTATAAGTATTTTCATCGATTTATTTATATATTTGAAAACAGATAAAACCGCGCTACGCAAAGTATCTCTGAAAACACATAAGTTTTTCCTAAATGCTGCGCAAATGTCTCTGACTTTGCGCAATTTTAAGAATTTGATAATATATTAAAATATAGTTAAATCTCTGACTTTCATTTACCCGCTGTAAAAGTGGATTATTAACAATAACAGAAAAAAAATAAAAAAAATACACTTCAATCACTTAACATTTAAAAACTGGACATCACTTTTAATGATAATCTCATTGGTTCTTATTCTTATTGGTAGTTTTGAAATTATTGACTTTGAATATAAAAGAACGAATAAAATTTTGGCTTCAATTGGCTTTTTGACCCAAACACTATATTTTAGTAAAATGTTTTAGTATAAAAATTATGTTGAATGGAATAAACTGGGAACGAATATTAAAATAAATAGAATAATCAGCAAGTCTATAAAATTTGACAATGTTAAAAAATTAGAAGTAGACAATTATAATTTTAAAATAATTCAGAAATGCGGACGTGAAAAAATATTCGAAATCCATAACATTGATAG
Organism: Flavobacterium sp. DSR3-2; assembly: GCF_049896525.1. Classification (NCBI taxonomy): domain Bacteria; kingdom Pseudomonadati; phylum Bacteroidota; class Flavobacteriia; order Flavobacteriales; family Flavobacteriaceae; genus Flavobacterium; species Flavobacterium sp. DSR3-2. The sequence continues at coordinate 64,604 of NZ_JAFCUM010000017.1, read as the reverse complement.
TAATGATTTGGAAAAACTACTAAAAATAATTAAACAAAATAGTGAAATTTAAAATGCGGAGTTCTCTATAAATTGAAAGATAAAATAAATTACGGTTGCTAACGGCTAAAATTTTATTGTAAGCGCAACACAAACAATAACAGTGTCATAGCGCAACTAAATACTCTTTTTACTATCTTTATAAAAAGATTTTCAAATGAAAAAAATAGTACTTCTCCTGCTGGTTTCATTTCTACTTGTTTCTTGTTGGCCAACTACAGATAATGGTGAATTTCCACAACAAGAATACAAACCTGTGATTATAGCCCGTGCCGCTTTGGAAAGCTCCATTGACTTTCAAAATTCGCAACCCATTATCAAAGCTGGAAAAATTTATATCAAGGACGATTTAATGTTTATCAATGATGTGAATAAAGGTTTTCACGTTTATGATTACACCGATCCCAATAAACCTATACGATTGCATTTTATAAAAGCTCCCGGTGCTACAGACCTAGCCATCAAAGGCATTACCTTGTATATCAATCAAGCAGTAGATCTGGTCACTGCCACTTTCAATCCTGCCACTAAAAAATTTACTGTTACCAACAGAAATAGATATGTGTTTCCGCAAAAGCAAGCTCCAAACGGCTCAAATGCCTACACGAAAGAAAATGAAATAATAATCGATTGGACTTTAATCAAGTAACACATGAAAAAAATTATATCCTTTGTATTACTAATATTTATAATCGGCTGCTCTGATAGTGATAGCGCGCAAAACGGCGACATAGGGCAAGGCGGTTCACTCGCTGTTTTTGCTATAAAAGGCAATTATTTATACGGTGTAGACCAAATGAAATTGAATGTATTCTCGTTAATCGATACCGAAAAGCCCGTAAAAGTCAATGAAATCCCGATCGGTTTTAACATTGAAACACTATTTTCTTACGGAGATAATTTGTTTATTGGATCTCGAAATGGAATGTTTATCTATTCTATTACAAATCCTGAAAACCCAACTAAATTGTCAAGCGTACAACATTTCACTGCTTGTGATCCAGTCATCGCTAATAGTACGCACTCCTACGTAACATTGAACTCAAACACAACCTGCGGCAACAACACTAACGTCTTGCAAGTCTATGACACAAAAGATCTTACGAAACCAAAATTAATTCACAGCAGAACACTCTCTCAACCTAAAGGCATCAGTTTTTACACCGCTGATTATTTACTGGTTTGTGATGATGTTATAAAAATATTTAACATTCAAAATCCTGCTGAACCTGTTTTGGTGCATGCCATTGACAAAAATTGTTTTGATTTAATTGTACGGGAGAATACCTTATTTGCCATTGGGAACAACGGAGTATATCGCTATAAAATGAACCCAAATAATATAAAAGACATATTATTAGAGAGTGAAACAAAGTTTTAATGCTCATTTTTTGAACTTGTAGGTATGTAAATCTACAAAAAGATACCAACGAGGTTTTGGAAACCATGCAGGATTTTGAACTTCAATGTAAATCAATACTTTAATAACTAAACACGATTTTTCGGATTTGAACACGAGTGAAGTGAACTGACAAACTTATCCGTATCTACAACAATATGCAATTAATCAAAAGAAAATAGTAATTGTAATTGCTTTGTTTCTGGAGATGACTCAGCAAACGATAAAAATTTAGTTTTAGCGTTCGTTTAACAATCTTGGGGTTTCCTCAAAATACCGTGCTTCAATTCTTTTAATGTCTTTTATGGAATTTTTGGCCCAAGCCAAACGCTTTTCTAAAATTTCGTTTTCAGATAAATGCCAATTAATTTCGGAGTTGCGCAATCGATTCGTCAGGTTTTGAATGATGATTGCCGCCGAAACCGAGATATTTAAACTCTCAGTAAAACCTACCATCGGAATTTTAAGAAAACCATCGGCGCGCTGCAAAATTTCCTCGGATAGTCCATCTCTTTCTGTTCCAAAAAACAATGCGCTGGGTTTCGAAATATCAAAATCTTCCATCAAACAATCATTCTCGTGAGGCGTAGTGGCTATTATTTGGTACCCTTTACTTTTTAACGTATCCACACAATTTGTAATGCTGTCGAACGTATTAATGTCAACCCATTTTTGGGCACCCATCGCAATCTCCTTATCGATACTTTTTCCGTATCGTTGCTCGATAACGTTCAATTCCTGAATTCCAAAAATCTCGCAACTGCGCATTACAGCGCTCGTATTGTGCATTTGAAAAATATCTTCGACAACAATCGTAAAATGCTTGGTTCTGTTTTCCAATACTTTTAGGAATTTTTCTTTGCGATTATCAGTCAGGATATTTTCAAGAAAATTAAGGTAATCGATGTCAATCATTAGAATATTTATTTTTGCAAAAATAGTAAAAAAGACTAGCTTTATACCTTCAAAAGTAGATTCTGATTGCCGCTTTTGGGATTGTTCCATAAAAGCAGAATTAGGAATGTTTATGGAATTCGCGTGAGGGATAGAGGCGATATCCTTTTTGGGCTTTTTAGCCAAAAAGATAAAGCCGAAAGCCCGACCCTTGTGGTCACGCCCAAATTGATATAAAATGAAAAAGAAATTAGTGGTTCTGACAGGAGCAGGAATTAGTGCCGAAAGTGGCATCAAAACCTTTCGCGATAGTGATGGGCTTTGGGAAAACCATAATGTCAATGATGTAGCAACTCCAGAAGGCTGGCATAAAAACCCTGCTTTGGTTCTGGATTTTTACAATCAAAGACGAAAACAACTCAAAGAAGTGCAACCCAATTTGGGGCATATAATTTTGGCTGAATTAGAAAATGAATTCGATGTTTTCATTATCACACAAAATGTAGATGATTTACACGAACGCGCCGGAAGCACTAATGTGCTGCATTTACACGGCGAATTATTGAAAGTAAGAAGTACCAAAAACCCAGAATACATTTTAGATTGGCACAACGATTTGAATTTTGGCGATTTCGATGAAAATAAAAATCAATTGAGACCGCATATCGTTTGGTTTGGAGAGGAAGTTCCAGCCCTTGAAGAAGCATTAACACTTACTCAAAGTGCGGATTATTTTGCCGTCATCGGGACTTCGCTTCAAGTGTATCCCGCAGCAGGATTGATCGATTTCACAACTAGGGAAACGCCTATTTTTTATATTGATCCAAAACCCATTAAAATACCGAATCTTCGAAATCCGTTGGAAGTAATTCCTATGCGTGCCACAGAAGGAGTTGCTTTTATGAAAGAAAAATTACTCAATCAAATGCAATGACAACAACAATTTCAATGGCAAAAAATCAATTACAATTGTAATAAAAATCTAAACTTATAACCCATAACTTATAACTTATAACTATTTTTGTGCCTTTCGAACAAACAACTAAATAATGACTACTTTAAACGAATTGAATGCTATATCGCCAATCGACGGAAGATATAGAAACAAGACTATTTCGCTGGCTCCATTTTTCTCTGAAGAAGCATTAATCAAATACCGCGTATTAGTTGAAATTGAATATTTCATTGCTTTGTGCGAAGTGCCGTTGCCACAACTAAAAGACGTAAACCCAGATTTATTTGAAAGTTTACGCAACATTTATAAAAATTTCTCTACCGAAGATGCTCTTTGGATCAAAGAAACAGAAAAAGTAACCAACCACGATGTAAAAGCGGTGGAATACTTTATCAAAGATGCTTTTGAAAAACTAGGTTTATCTGAATATAAAGAGTTCATTCACTTTGGATTGACTTCTCAAGATATTAACAATACGGCGATTCCGCTTTCTACAAAAGAAGCTTTCGAGAAAGTATACATGCCTTCTTTAATTACTTTAACATCAAAATTGAAAGATTTAAGTGTTGAATGGCGCGATATTCCAATGCTCGCCCGCACGCATGGACAGCCGGCTTCTCCAACGCGCTTGGGTAAAGAAATTGGTGTTTTTGTAGAACGTTTAGAAGAGCAAATGCGTTTGTTGTTTAATATTCCTTTTGCAGCTAAATTTGGCGGAGCAACCGGAAATTATAACGCGCATCATGTAGCATATCCACAAATTGACTGGAGAAAATTTGGAGCGAAATTTGTGGAGGACAACCTTGGTTTACACCACTCCTTCCCGACTACACAAATTGAACATTACGATCATTTTGCTGCATTTTTTGATGCTTTGAAAAGAATAAATACCATCATCATTGATTTGGACCGAGACATTTGGTCGTATGTTTCGATGGAATATTTCAAACAGAAAATCAAAGCAGGAGAAATAGGATCTTCGGCGATGCCACATAAAGTTAATCCTATTGATTTTGAAAATTCAGAAGGAAATTTAGGAATTGCCAATGCGATTTTCGAACATTTATCAGCTAAATTACCTTTGTCAAGATTACAACGTGATTTGACTGATAGTACCGTTTTAAGAAATATCGGTGTACCAATTGGACATACTTTAATCGCTTTTGAAGCCACGTTAAAAGGATTGAACAAATTGTTATTAAACGAACCTAAATTCCACGAAGATTTAGAGAAAAATTGGGCCGTAGTTGCAGAAGCGATTCAAACAATTTTGCGTCGTGAAGGATATCCTAATCCTTACGAAGCATTGAAAGGATTGACCAGAACCAATGAAGCGATTGATAAAAAGGCAATTCACGGCTTTATAGCAACATTAGACGTTTCGGATGAGATTAAAGCGGAATTAATGCAAATTACTCCAAGTAATTTCTTGGGAATATAAACATATTTTAGGATGGTGAAAATCAAAAAACTGTTCATGACTTTTTTCAAAAATTAAGCTCAAAAGGACAAACTATAAATATGATTTGATAAATAATCCCTTTTTACAGCAACTCCGCTGACCAAAATAGTTAAAACCAAATCCCGTCAAAATAAAACCGCTAATTTTATTTTGACGGGATTTTAATTTTTTTCTTATTAAAAACAAAAAAAGCTTTTTGAATCTTTTTATATCTTCAAAAATTGAGCAATATTTTATATCTTTCAATACATATTAAAAACAGTTAATACTACTGTAAATCAACGATATAGCCTAATTAAACCTCCTAAATTAAAAAAAAAAAATAAATTTCATGTCGAAAAATAAAATCTTAATCCTATTTTCCCATCCGCTATTCGAAAAATCACATGCGAATAAAGCTTTGGTGAAAAATATTCCAAAATCGGAAAACATTACTTTTCATGATTTATATGAGGAATATCCTGATTTTGATATTGATGTAAAAAAGGAACAAGTATTGTTAAGTCAACATGACATTATTATTTGGCATCATCCTTTTTATTGGTACAGTTGCCCGCCTTTGATGAAACAATGGATTGATATGGTCTTAGAACACAATTGGGCGTATGGAAAAAAAGGGAATGCATTGCAGGATAAGATTATTTTTCAGGTGATTACAACCGGTGGAAATAAAGAAAACTATAGTGAAACCGGAATTGACCGCTATACTGTTCTTGATTTGTTAGAACCCTTTAACCAAACTGCAAAAGTGTGTAATATGATTTACTTGCCCCCATTTGTAGTGCATGGAACCCACAATATGACTAATGAAGATTATGAAAAAAATGGGATCATTTACGGTTATTTTCTAGATTATTTAGAAAATAATAATTTGGATAACGATGAAATTTTGCAATACCATTATTTGAATGAATGGTTTGCTACAATAAAAATATAAGATGGATACCAATTTTTTATTACAAGCAATTATTTATTTGTCAGCAGCTGTAATCTGCGTTCCTATTGCTAAAAAATTAGGGCTAAGTTCAATTTTAGGCTATTTACTAGCGGGAATTGTAATTGGTCCTTACGTACTTGGTTTTATTGGTAAGGAAGGCCAAGATATTATGCATTTTGCTGAATTTGGTGTAGTGATGATGCTTTTTCTAATTGGATTAGAACTGGAGCCCAGCAAGTTTTGGAAAATGCGAAAATTCATTCTCGGGATGGGTTCTGCACAATTAATAGGGACTACTCTACTTCTATTTGTGGGATGTTTTTTCTATATGGACTGGAAATGGGAAACCACGTTGGCCATTTCACTGGCACTGGCATTATCTTCCACAGCTATTGTATTGCAAACCTTAAAAGAAAAGGGATTGTCAAATACCTCTGTGGGACGTTCCTCATTTGCAGTTTTACTTTTTCAGGATATTGCGGTTATCCCAATTTTAGCTTTTCTGCCGCTTCTGTCAACAGTAAATCTTGAGGCAGCAAATGATGCACCACAATCCCTGATTAATGGTTTTTCTAGTTGGTTACAAACGTTAATTGTACTAGGAAGTATTTCGACAATTTATTTTGCAGGACGTTTTCTATTTGTTCCCCTATTACACATCATTGCAAAAACCCGATTGCAGGAATTGTTTACAGCTTCAGCATTGTTACTGGTTGTTGGTGTTTCTTATTCGATGCAATTAGTAGGTTTAAGTCCTGCTCTTGGTGCTTTTATGGCGGGAGTCGTATTGGCAAACTCTGAGTTTCGTCACGAATTAGAAGGCGATATCGCACCTTTCAAAGGATTGCTGTTAGGCCTGTTTTTTCTTGGGGTTGGCGCTTCAATAAACTTCAAATTAATTATCGAAAATCCACTTTTCATTTTTGCTTTTGGAGCCATCCTAACCTTTGTAAAATTTGTTGTTTTATTTGTAATCAGTAGGTTTCATAAAAAAAATACCGATCAAAATTTGTTATTCGCTTTTGGCTTAAGTCAGGCAGGAGAATTTGGTTTTGTGATTATGAGTTTTTGCATGCAACTGTATATTATTCCAAATGTTTTGGCGAACCAAATCATGGCTGTCATCGCGATGAGTATGGTTGCAACTCCTTTTCTGTTATTAATAAATGAGCGATTAATTTATCCCAATTCAAGAACTAAAGAAAAAGCAAATGAAATTAAGAAAGATAACGATTTTATTGACGAAGACAATCCCGTAATTATTGCTGGTTTTGGTCATTTTGGAAGTACAGTTGGGCGTTTATTAAAAGCGAATAAAGTAAAATCAACTATTCTGGATTATGATTCCGATCGAATTGATGTTCTGCGAAAATTGGGATTCAAAGTGTATTATGGAGATGCTACACGATTAGAATTATTGAAAGCCGCCGGTTGTGAGAACGCAAAGTTATTTATTGCTGCCATCGATAATCCTTCGGTAAATTTAAAAGTGATTGAAACTTTAAAAAAACATTTTCCACATTTAAAAATCTTAACCCGTGCCCGAAACCGGAATGATGCTTATGAATTAATAGATCATAAAGTCGAAAATATTTATCGAGAAACGTTATATAGCGCGGTAAATATGGGGGTTGATGCGCTAGTAGAATTGGGCCATCGAAAATATACCGCGACCAGACAAGGACAGCAGTTTATAAAATATGATGAAATTACCACCCGAAAATTAGCCGAAAAACGTCATGATAAAATGGCCTACATGATAACCGTAAAAGAAGAAATCGAACTGCAGGAACAACTGCTAAAGAGCGATATTTATTCTCAAGTGGCTGCAACTAATCACAGTTGGGACAGCGAGCATTTGAAGAAAAACTTATCTGAATCTGCAGATTAAAGTTTTAAATAAAGAGAAAAGGCATATTTAAAACCGTTAGCGGAATTAAAAATGCCTTTTTTTATTGTTTTAAAAAACTAAAAATTATCTTGAATAATTTGGAGCTTCTTTCGTTATCGTAACGTTATGCGGATGACTTTCGTTAATTCCGCTGGCAGTTATGCGAACAAAACGTCCTGTTTCCTGTAAAGTTGGAACATCTTTTGAACCACAATATCCCATTCCGGCACGAAGACCACCGATGAATTGTTGCATGCTTTCGTTCAATTCTCCTTTGTAAGGAACACGTCCGACAATTCCTTCCGGAACCAGTTTTTTTACATCATCTTCAACATCTTGAAAATAACGGTCTTTTGAACCTTCCTGCATCGCTTCAACAGAACCCATTCCACGGTAAGACTTGAATTTTCTTCCTTCAAAAATAATAGTTTCACCCGGAGATTCCATAGTTCCGGCTAATAATGAACCTAACATCACACAATCAGCACCTGCAGCGATCGCTTTAGGAATATCACCCGTATAGCGAATTCCACCATCAGCAATTACGGGAACTCCACTTCCTTTGATAGCCGCAGCCACTTCAAGAACAGCAGAAAACTGAGGAAAACCAACGCCGGCAACAATACGAGTAGTACAAATTGAACCTGGACCTATACCTACTTTCACACCATCAGCTCCATTTTCAACTAAAAATTTAGCTGCTTCAGGAGTCGCAATATTTCCTACAATAACATCAATTTGAGGGAATTTACTTTTTACTTCTTTCAAGACATTGACAACACCTTGCGTATGCCCGTGAGCAGTATCAATAATAATTGCATCAACACCAGCGTTCACTAATGCTTCGGCTCTTTGAACCGCGTCACCTGTTACACCAATCGCCGCAGCAACTCGCAAACGGCCGTAAACATCTTTATTGGCAATCGGTTTTTGGGTTAATTTAGTGATATCTCTAAAGGTAATTAATCCAACTAACTCATATTTCTCATTTACAACAGGTAATTTTTCGATTTTATGTCCTTGTAAAACTACCTCTGCTTGTTCCAGAGAAGTTCCTTCCGCAACGGTAACTAAGTTTTCAGTGGTCATGACCTCAACGATGGGTCTAGCACTATTTTTTTCGAAACGCAAATCACGGTTGGTAACAATTCCTTTTAGAATTTTATTTTCATCCACAATTGGAATACCGCCAATACCATATTCTTTCATTGCATTTTTGGCATCGGCAACTGTCGAAGTTAATGGCAAAGTAACCGGATCGATAATCATTCCGGATTCTGCGCGTTTTACTTTTCTAACTTTCGCAGCTTGTTGCTCGATAGTCATATTTTTATGCAAAACGCCTATTCCTCCTTCTTGAGCCATAGCAATTGCCATAGCACTTTCGGTAACGGTATCCATAGCAGCGGATACAATAGGAACATTTAGCGTTATATTTCTTGAAAATTTGGACTGAATACTCACTTCGCGAGGAAGCACATTTGAGTAATTGGGAACTAATAGAACATCATCGTAAGTTAATCCTTCACCGATAATCTTAGAGTTGTGTGCGATCATTGCAATTGTAGTTGGAGTTTAATTGCGTGCAAATATAGATAATCTTAAGCAAAAAATCGCTATAATTTTACAATAATTAATTAAATTGCAGTATGAAGTCAATTCTTTTATTCCAAAATACGCCTTAGTTTCCAATCCAGAAAATCCAATTAATTTATTTTGCTATGACAAAAACTCAACAAGAATTAAAAGGACTTTCAAATGAGGCCGTTTTGCTTTCGAGAACGAAATTTGGTCCGAATTCAATAGTGAATCAGGAAAAAAATCAGTTTTTAAAATCCCTATCCGAAATGGTATTGGAACCTATGTTCCTATTATTGCTAACTGCAACTGGTATTTATTTTATTACCGGCGATTATGGAAACGGAATTTTCATGATTGTAGCAATTGTTTTGGTTTCTACTATTTCACTCTATCAAGAATCCAAAAGCAGAACAGCAATTGAAGCGTTAAAAAAACTATCGCAACCCAAAAGTAAAGTCATTCGCAATGGAGAAATTATTGAAATTTTAAGCGAGGAAATTGTTGTTGGTGACCTCATTCAAACAGAAGAAGGCACCTTTATTCCTGCCGATGGTATCATTCTTCAATCCAATGATTTTTCCGTAAATGAGTCTATTCTTACAGGGGAATCGATGGCAGTTTTTAAAAATGAGACTGCCGAAAACAATACTGTTTTTCTTGGGACTATTGTAACTGGTGGTTTGGCAATTTGCGAAGTAACCGCTATTGGAAACGAAACAAAATTGGGAAAAATAGGCAAAAGCCTGGAAACAATTGTTGAAGAAAAAACACCGTTGCAAATCCAAATGGGGAATTTTGTCAAAAAAATGTCGCTTGTTGGTTTAGTGATTTTTGTTTTTGTATGGGTTATCAATTATTACAATTCAAATAATGTTTTAGACAGTCTGCTGAAAGCGCTGACCTTGGCCATGAGCATCATTCCTGAGGAAATTCCGGTGGCTTTTACCACGTTCATGGCGTTGGGTTCTTGGCGATTAATGAAAATGGGAATTATCGTAAAACAGACAAAAACGGTCGAAACCTTAGGAAGCGCAAACGTAATTTGTACGGACAAAACGGGAACAATCACGGAGAACAAAATGAGTCTGGCGCAATGGTACACGTTGTCTGATGATAGTACTAAAGGAAGTAACACTGATGAAACTAAAAATAATAATAATAATAATAATAATGAGCACGATCTCGAATTACTGAGTCTTGCCATGTGGGCCAGCGAGCCAATACCGTTTGACGCAATGGAAATTGCATTGCACGAAGCGTATGCGAAGTTAGAAATAGCTGATGAACGCCCTAATTTCAAATTGGTTCACGAATATCCATTGGATGGAAAACCTCCAATGATGACCCATGTTTTTGAAAATCAAAATGGATCGAGAATTATTGCTGCCAAAGGGGCTCCCGAAGCATTGATTGCGACTTCAAAAGTATCCGAAAACGAAAAACAACAAATTTTATCCGCGATGACCAAAATGGCTTTGCAAGGATATCGGGTATTGGGTGTAGGTCTTGCTGAATTTTCAGGCACTGATTATCCTAAAAAACAACAGGATTTTTCTTTTGCGTTTAAAGGATTAGTTGCGTTTTATGATCCCCCAAAAGCAAATATAAAAGCAGTATTCGAAGCCTTTTACAAAGCCGGTATTCAAGTCAAGATAGTAACGGGCGACAATGCTGAAACAACCGCAACAATTGCCAAACAAATTGGTTTCAAAAATGCAGATAAAACGCTAAATGGAGACGACTTAATGGCTATGGACGATGCGACACTTCGAAAAAAAGTAATGGAGACGTCCATTTTTACGAGGATGTTTCCGGAAGCCAAACTTAAGATTATAGCAGCATTAAAAGACAACAATCAAATCGTAGCCATGACGGGCGACGGAGTCAATGACGGACCCGCGTTAAAATCAGCCCACATTGGAATTGCCATGGGAAAAAAGGGGACCGAAATTGCCAAAGATGCTGCTAATCTAATTCTCATTGACGATGATTTTGCTAAAATGATTGACGCTATTGCCATGGGCAGAAAAATATATAGTAATCTGAAAAAAGCCATACAATACATTATTTCCATCCACATTCCAATCATTATGATTGTGTTTATTCCTTTGGCATTGGGCTGGATTTACCCCAATATTTTTTCCCCAGTTCATGTCATCTTTTTGGAGATTATCATGGGACCAACCTGTTCCATAATTTATGAAAATGAACCTATGGAACGCAACCTAATGCTGTTACAACCCAGACCTTTTACCAATACTTTTTTCAAACTTAAAGAAATCACCATCAGTATCGTTCAGGGACTTGTAATCACTTTGGGACTCTTGTTTATCTACCAATATTGTGTGGCTACAAATTGTTCGGAAAGCGCAACGAGAACAGTAGTTTTTCTGACGTTAATTTCATCTAATATTTTTCTGACGCTAATCAATCGTTCCTTTTATTACTCGATATTTACAACATTAAAATACAAAAACAATTTGGTACTGATGATCATTAGCGTAACCATTCTTATTACAGCTTCATTATTGTTTGTACCTTTATTTGCAAGTTTTTTTGAATTCGAAAGAGTTTCAGGACTCCAAATAGGGTTAAGTATTTTAGTAGGTATTGTTTCGGTACTTTGGATAGAAATTTACAAAATATTTAAACGAAGAAAAGTCCAATTTTAAAACCAATTTATTTTTTACTATTCTTAAAAACAACATTCAGCCCGAGTTGGAAAGTAAGACTATTTGCTTTAGTTACATCTCTATATTCTAAAAGATTATCGGCAAGAACATAGAAATTCATAGGTCCAAAAGCACTGGATAATCCCAACCCTATGTTCTTATACGAATACGAATCTAGCGTGTACGTAGCTTTCATTTGCAATGACTTGAATATTTTTCTTCGGTAATATGTGGTAAAAGCGACTAATGGCGTTCGTGGCGAAGACATCACAAATAACTGTGCACCAACCGCACTTTTATAAGTCGTTTCAGGATCATAATTGAGGCAATTGCAATCTTCAGAGCGTTCTTCATCAAATGAATACTGAACCGAAGTATTGAACTTTGCCGGGCGAAAAGTCGTGTAATCTGCATACAACGTATCCAAAGGAATAGCATCATTGAATTCCTGGTATCCGTTTCCTGCTGAATTACCGGAACTGAAATTTGGAATTACACCTTCATATCTGTACGTGCCTTTGTAAGTTAAGCTTTCAACTTCTTTGCTGTGTTTAATGAAACCTACGTCGATAACACTGGCGGTAAGTTGTATGTTTTTCTTTGGATAATAGGTAAAACCGGCATCAAATCCCAAACCTAAATTACCTCCTAAGAGAGCTCTTTTAGTAATGTCTTTGACCACATTTGGATTATAATCTTTATCATCATATTGAGCAATTCCAGATGTATTGAGCTGTAATTGCGAATAAATCATCTGCTCATAAATTCCTGTATCTGAAGGAATAGTGTAGATGTAACCGGAGTTATTCGTAGAATTAGCATTGTAAATACTGGAATAAATTTTTCCGCGTGCTCCTAAAATAAGCTTTTCGTTGATATTTTTATGAAATCCGAGGTGAAATACGGATAGCATTTCTGCTTTGACACTCAAATCGCCTAAATTAAAAACTTTACCCAGATAGTCTTTGTTTCCGTCTAAAGCTAAAACGGCAATATCTTTAGGGACATAACTCAACAGATCAAATTCCTGATACATTCCAAACGAAATATAGGAATCACTTTGTTCTCCGGTAATTTTAAAACCTCCATTAAAAATTTCTATTTGTTCGTTGATCGCTACTCTGTCTTTTCGGGTTGTGGAGAATACTGCGTTGCGTAATTTCACATTAAAATCGACTCCATTATCCGCAAATAAATCATAGGCCGAAAACCCGCTTGAACCTACATTTGCAGAAATCCCAGACAATAAAGGAACTCCAAAATACCAATTATATTTGAAATCCGAACCAGGGTTAGTCAACAAAGACTGTGGTATTGAAGTGAAATTATATAAAATTTGTTTGTTTTGTGAAAAGCAATTTATTGTCAGAAATAGAACAAAAATCAAGATTATTTTTCTCATTCTACTACTAAATAAGCGGTTACACTTGAACGCAATATTAATTTACCTGAACTATTCTCATTCAATGGAGCACCCGGCAACATCTTCAATGTAAAAGCAATTTTTGTCGTTCTTTTTAATAAGTCAAGTTGGGTATTTTCGAATATTTCAGTCTTGGTCACTTTATTCTCTAGACCCGTGTAAGCCGGAACAGTAAAATTGGTTGTATGAACGACTTGATTAGTTCTGTCCAAAAATACCAAGTTTACAACATAAGTTCTATTTATGGTATTTTCCATTTCATAGAAAAATTCCACTTTTTTTAAACTTTTCCTAAAAAATCCATCATTGAAAATATCCACAGTTGGCACGTCAAAAATCACTGACTGCTCCACATCATTCGTGACAAATTCATGTGCAGGAACATCAAAATAGGCCAAATTAGCTACAAAAATAGGCTCCAGTTTTATATTATTTGCCTGATCGTAGTCTAAATTACTCGCGCATGAAAAAGAAAGTAACAGAAGTAAGAATAGGCTAAAAACGCTATTTAAAACAGGTAATTTCATCAATTTATAAGTTAAAGGCAGTTTTCGTGAGTCTTATACTCAACGCATCAATACTACACTTAGTATTTACAAAGTGAGGAGTTCAACAATAATTTTTTAATTTATTTCTAGTGAAACTCCCCAAATAACTTAGACGCTTCATTATAAGCACTTTCAAAACTCATTGGACTCATATTCGTAGATTCTTTTTGTGTTGTAAAATAAGACATTAATTTCTCCGTAGGCATGTTACCCGTTAAATTATCAGTTGCCATTGGACAGCCTCCAAAACCTTGAATAGCACCATCAAAACGGCGACAACCCGCTTTGTAAGCGGAATCAATTTTCTCAAACCATTTATCAGGTGTCGTGTGAAGGTGCGCACCAAATTCTATTTTGGGATATTTTGGAATTAAATTCGAAAACAAATACGAGATTACATCAGGAGTAGAACTTCCCACCGTATCAGAAAGTGATAAAATTTTCACTCCCATTAAAGCTAATTTTTCAGTCCACTCACCTACTATTTCAACGCTCCAAGGATCGCCGTATGGATTTCCAAAACCCATTGATAAATATGCCACTACTTCTTTATTGCTTTTATCGGCAATTTCAAGAATTTCCTGTAGAGTAATTAATGATTCGGCTATGGTTTTGTGGGTATTCCGCATTTGGAAATTCTCAGAAATAGAAAATGGAAAACCTAAATAACGTATTTCAGGATGAACAGCTGCCATTGTAGCGCCTTGTGTATTTGCAATAATAGCCAGAAGTTTGCTTCGGGTTTGAGACAAATCAAGTCGTGCCAAAACTTCGGCTGTATCCTGCATTTGCGGAATTGCTTTGGGGGAAACAAAACTTCCAAAATCAATACTGTCAAAACCTACACGCAATAATGATTGAATGTAAGCTACTTTTCTTTCCGTAGGAATAAATGGTTTGATACCTTGCATGGCATCGCGTGGACATTCTATAATTTTTATTGGTTCCATAGGTAGCCAAAGATAGAAAAACTATTATAAATTTTAAATTCTGATTATAAATTTCAAAAAAATGATACCATTTATGAGTTTCACTAATGTTTAAAAGCTACAATCTTTCTAAAATCTTTTTGTTTATAGCTTTCACCAATGCTGGTCCTTCATAAATAAAACCGGTATACAATTGCACTAAACTTGCCCCGGCATCGAGTTTTTCTATCGCATCTTCTGCAGAATGAATTCCTCCTACTCCAATAATGGGAAAGGCTTTATTACTTTTTTGCGACAAAAACCGAATTACTTCTGTTGAACGTTTTTCCAACGGTTTCCCTGACAATCCGCCCATTTCAGTTTTGTTTTCAGATTGTAAACCTTCACGCAAAATCGTGGTATTAGTAGCAATAACTCCCGCAATTTTAGTTTCTTTAACGATATCAATAATATCCAGCAATTGCTCATCCGTTAAATCAGGAGCGATTTTTAATAAAATTGGCTTTTGTTTTGGCCTAGCCAAATTCTTATTTTGTAGCGTTTGCAACAGTTGCTTTAATGGCTCTTTATCTTGCAAAGCACGCAGGTTTGGTGTGTTTGGTGAACTTACATTTACCACAAAATAATCGACGTAATCATACAAAGCGTCAAAACATATTTCATAATCAGAAGTCGCTTCTTCGTTTGGTGTCAATTTGTTTTTTCCGATATTTCCGCCAATCAGGACATCTTTATTCTCTTTTAATCGTTCCACCGCTTCTTGTACACCGCCGTTGTTGAACCCCATTCTGTTGATGATGGCGCTATCCTCTTTTAAACGAAACAATCGTTTTTTAGGATTTCCTTCCTGACCTTTTGGTGTAAGCGTACCTATTTCGATAAAACCGAAACCAAAATTGGACAATTCTTTAAACAACTTGGCGTCTTTATCAAAACCGGCGGCAAGTCCTACCGGATTTTTAAACTTCAATCCAAAGACTTCGGTTTCTAATCTGGGATCATTGACTTCGTAAAGCAATTTAAATAGAGAAGAAAATCCCGGAATTTTAGACAAAAACCTAATCAATGAAAAAGTGAAATAATGAACCTCTTCAGGATCAAATAAAAAAAGTATGGGACGCAAGAGTAATTTGTACATATATATGTTGTTGACTTGTGCAAAAATAGAATTATCTTACCGATAAATAAATATTTGGAAAATAATTTACCAAATCATTTTGACTACTAAAAAAGTGGATATCATTAAATTTCATTTGGCTGTCGCCAAAAAAGAAAAAGTCAAAGGAGAACCTTTTTCATCTATTTCTTTAATAAGGGCACAATTACTACGAAAATGACTTAAATTTCCGTGGAAATGCATTAAAAACACACTCCATTTTTTAAATTTAATATTTAGTCCGATGAAAATAAAAATAATTACAACAATTTTTTTTTTTTTATAGTTCAATTTTTTTTTGCACAAACTGCAAAAAATGACACTATAAAAGTCGCTACAAAAACTACTGTCTCTGCAGAAGCAACTATAAATGACACTGTAAAAGCTGCTGCAACACCAAGCATAGGTAATCCTAAACTTAAAAAAGAAGCAAAATCTTTAAATAATAAACTCAAATCGGAGAAAAAAGCACTAGAAGAAGCCAAGAAAAAAAAAAGAAAAAAAAGAGTTTAAAAAAGAAAAAAGCAACTTCGACAAACAATAAAGTAAGATTGTTTACCATGAAAAATCAGCCCGAACAATAAAAGATAATGTAGCTGATACTGGAAAAGATTTATTTCGAAATAAGGAAAAATTAGAAAATAAAAAATCAAAAGAAAAATTAAGTTTTACACAAAGAGAAAAGGAAAATATATCAATCAGTAGGCAACAAATCAAAATCAACAAACTGGAAAAAAATCTTGAAAAGTTGAAATAAATTAAATAAAGCCAGAGACTAAATTTGAACCACCTATGGATATATTTTTTTTTGATAAAAAATAATAATTTTAAAAATAATGAACTTCTTAAAATCTTGATTCGATACATCTAAAAAATTGAGATAAACAAAATTTAGTTGTGGATTTACTTTAAAATGCTCCTAAAAAAATGATTATATTTGCATAAAACAAAGAAATATGCAACATATTATAGATCGTTTCATCAGCTATGTAATTATAGACACGGAATCTGATCCGAACTCAGAAACTACTCCAAGCACACAAAAACAATGGGTTTTAGCCAATAAACTGGTTGAAGAATTAAAAACTATTGGTATGCAAGATGTAACAATAGATGACAAATCATATATCATGGCGACCTTGCCTAGTAACGTGGATTATGAAGTACCAACTATTGGATTTATTTCTCACTTTGACACTTCACCAGATTTTTGTGGTGCGAATGTAAAACCTCAAATTATCACAGATTATGATGGAAAAGACATTGTATTAAATGTGGCTAAAAACATTATATTATCGCCTAACTATTTTAAAGATTTATTGCAATATAAAGGCCAAACTTTAATCACCACTGATGGGACAACCTTATTAGGAGCCGATGATAAAGCCGGAATCACGGAGATTGTTACAGCAATGGAATTGCTAATAAATACTCCTGAAATCAAACATGGAAAAATCAGAGTTGGTTTTACACCAGACGAAGAAATTGGCCGTGGTGCCCACCATTTCGATGTGGAGAAATTTGGAGCAGACTATGCGTATACGATGGATGGAAGCCAAGTAGGAGAATTGGAGTATGAAAATTTCAATGCGGCTGGCGCCAAAATTACTTTCAAAGGTAAAAGCGTGCATCCAGGTTACGCTAAAGGCAAAATGATCAATTCGATGTTGATTGCCAATGATTTCATCAATGAACTGCCTTCGGGAGAAACTCCTGAGGAAACAAAAGGGTATGAAGGCTTTTTCCATGTGCATCATTTAACTGGAAGTATAGAAGAAACCGTTTTGGAACTTATTATTCGCGATCACAACAAGAAAAAGTTTGAAAAGCGTAAAGAACTAATCGAGAAAATTGCTCGAAAAATCAATAAGAAATTTGCCAAACAATTTGGCGAGGACATTGTTGTTACTGAAATTAAAGATCAGTATTACAATATGAAAGAAAAGGTACTACCTGTAAAACATATTGTGGATATTGCAGAAAAAGCAATGAAAGAGTTGGATATAAAACCACTTATTAAACCTATTCGCGGAGGAACTGACGGTTCTCAATTGTCCTATAAAGGGTTGCCTTGCCCCAATATATTTGCCGGTGGACATAATTTTCACGGAAAATACGAATATGTTCCTGCTGAAAGCATGGAAAAAGCAGTAAAAGTCATCGTGAAAATTGCCGAACTGACTGCGCTGCAAGAATCTGCTAAAAAATAAGATAATCAAATCCTCAACAGCAACTCATACTTGGGCCAAAAACACCCGTTGGTCAAAAGAATTAAGATTTCTAAATTCAATTATTGTCAAAACTAAATTGGTGTAAACTACCAAATAGGGCGGAATAGTTACTGTCTTGAATTGAAAAAATGTAATTGGAATTGGAAGATTCCAAAATTATTTTACAATTTGGTTTTTCAATGGTGTTTTGCTTTAGAACAAAAAACAGTTTTTAGCAAACTTCTAAGAAGGAGTTAATAAATCATTGCTAAAATGGCGTTTTACATCCAAAGAAGAAATCGATGAAGGAGAAGAACTGTATTATATAAACGTAGCGATTGAAAATGAAAAGCAAGGAAAAACCAGTAAACCTGAAAGAAAGCACCAATTTTATCCTAGGTTTTAAAAAAAAATTACATGCCATTTCAGAATTAGCAGAAGCTTTTCAAAAATTTGCAGCATCCAAATAAAATGAATTCTTGAAGCATATTGAAGGTGCAAAACTAAAAGAAATCAAGTGTTTCGGAATCGAAAAGATTACACCAATGGTATTAGAAAACATTGGCTTTTATGACATATACCGATAAGATTGAATTTTCATCCTGAAATAATTGCCCCAAATAGTCCATTGCTAGTTGGGGCTTTTTTTTATTTAAAAGCAAACAGAATCTTGCATGTTCTTTTTCAATAATTTATAAATACTGCATTAGAATTCCTTTTCCTGACAAACTTCAAATCTGTTTCATTGCTTGCAAATTTATTGGTTGCCATACACTTCGTTCAATTTACAGAAAACCTTAACATTGATCAATAAAATAAATCACTATATTTACTTACAATAAAATAACAATTTAATAACGTGCGAAGAATTATTGTTTAAAGTAAAATAAAAACTGACATAAATAACATCAACTATGATACAAAAAAAAGAAGAGGATACAACACAATCGTCTCCAATAAAACCTGAAAATCAAAAGCCGGTCAGAGCTAAAAGAACGAAAGTAATTAACCCTGTAGAAGAGCATGCTGAAATTAGTGAACCCGAAAATGATACCATTGTAACTAAAATCATTGAAGAAACAACAACCATTTCGGTTGAAGGCGAGGATGAAACTACCACTGTTGTTCCAGATAAAAAAAACACTAAAAAAAACACTAAAAAGACGGTAAAGATGAAAGATAAAGACAAGAAAAAGGCTAAAAAAGCTGATGCGAAAGAAAAAGCAAAAGTGAAAGCAAAAAAGGCTAAAAAAGCTAAAAAAGACAAAGCTAAAAAAGCCAAAGTCAAAGCTAAGATTAAAGCTAAAAAAGCCAAAGCAAAATCTAAAAAAGTTAAGAAGAATAAAAAGAATAAAAAATAATTTGATTATTTTTTATCCAAAAAAAAGTCCCAATCTAATTGGACTGCCCCAAAATTTTGATAATAGTGAGCTCGATATTGTATCGGGCTCATTTTGTTTACATTTGACTTAATTCTTGCGCTATTGTAATAGTTTAGATACTGTTTAATTTCCCGCTTTAATTTATTTGAACTTCCAAATTTTTGAATGTGAAACAGTTCTGATTTTAGTATTCCAAAAAAGTTTTAATTAACATCTTGGTTTGATTTAAAAGTAAATTCAAATCAAATTTATCCCTTAATTGCATCAAGGCTTGCGTTTTCTGGCTTTCTCTTTTGCTTGAATTAAGGCTCGCAACTTTTTTACCAATTAGTTCTCACAACGCAATGCTTTAATCTCTAAAAGAAGTTCATGTTCGCTTGTAAGTGGTTTGTCCGATTTTCGTTTATTTCGTTTAGTAATATCGATCGGTTTTGGTTTGCGCCTAGTTTTTGGTCATAAAGCTACTAAACCAAAATTGCAAAATCTTTACTCCATTTAACAATAATATTAGTATCAACCCGCTGGATGTAATTCAAGTTTCTTTTTTTTTAACGCATAGAAACATAGTTTTTATGTATTTGTATTGAGACGTTTCACTCTATTATAGCAAAACACAGCTTTGTTAGCAAAGAATTGGGCTATCCCGCTCTTTTTTTCTATAAATCTATGTGTTTATTTTTAAATTCTTTTCAGAGTTGTTAATTTTAAATAATTCTACCCACCGGGTTAGTAACAGCTATATTAAACCTAACACTGGCGGCTCTCAGGGACAATCAGTATTTTTAAATGGCTTTTAGTTCTTACAATTTAAAATCTAACGAATAACTTTGGTTTTTCTTGGGAGCAAAGAAATACCGCTATAATGTTTCTAAAATTTAATATAATTACAAATGTAAAATTTATTTGAACTTTTTTGATTAGAAACATAATTACCAGAATAATATCTAACTTTTTGGGGGCAATCCAGTAAATCTTGGAATTTTTTATAACCTTAAGTGACGAGATGCTAATCTATAAATTCAATTCGTTTCAAACTTAAGAATTTAAAAATTCAATCAAATCCTTGGTTAGTTTATCTTTTTCGATATAAAAAAGACCGTGTGGGGCTCCTTCAGAAACAATAAATTTATTATCAGGAACTAATTTTGCAGTTATTTCGGAGGCAATTTCGATAGGCACAGTTTTATCCTCTTCACCATGAATAATTAAAGTAGTAACATTTACAGCTGACATTTCCGATCGAAAATCAGTAGATGAAAATGATATGGCCCATTTTAAAGTAGCACGAGGAGAAGAAAAGGAGAACAACATTCTATAATAATCTAATAAAGGAATACTTATTATTTTACTGATAACGCTCATTCCAAAAAACTTTTTCCCAAAATCATCTAGAAAACCAATTCGGTCGTCTTTAATTTGTTCCCCATCCCATCGTATTTTTCTTCCGGAATCCCTATTGGGTTCGAGTCTGTTTGACGCTGAAAGGGGGTTACCGAAGCTGTGTGTACCGCTTGTAAAATTCCTTTTCCGCCATGTCGGCTGAAATAGCGAACCACTTCGCCACCACCCATCGAAAATCCAACAAGAGCCGCTTCTTTGATATCTAATTGCTCAATAATGACCTTCAAATCATCAGTCAAAGTATTATAGTCGTATCCATCCCAAGGTTGTGAGGATTTGCCAAAACCACGGCGGTCATACACGATTACTCTAAAATTATTTTGAGCCAAAGTATCAATTTGGAATTCCCACATTTCATTAGATAGTGGCCATCCGTGAATAAGAATTACTGGCTTTCCTTTCCCATAATCTTTAACATATAATTTTACATTTGGTGCTGTTTCAATATAAAGGTCTATGCCACTATTACTTTTTTTTGTGAAATTCGCGATCATTCATTTCCCCATTTCCATACTATTTATTATTTAAAAGATAAATTCTAGATTCATCTTTTGTTTAATTAGAACTATTAAGCAAAAATAAATTTATACAATTAGTTTAATTAGTTACATAATTTTCTACGTTTGTCATTTAGTATTTTATTTGAATAAATGCAAAATATGGACAATCTTAGCTGGAATGAATTCGAAAGAGTAGAAATGCGTGTGGGGACAATCTTGGAAGTAAATGATTTTCCCGAAGCCAGAAAGCCCGCATATCAATTGACAATAGACTTTGGTTCTGAAATAGGAATCCGAAAAACATCCGCACAAATAACGAAACGGTATCAAAAAGACGATTTGCTCAACCGGCAAATTGTAGCAGTAGTCAATTTTCCTAAAAAACAAATCGGGAAATTCATGAGCGAATGTCTTATTTTAGGAGCCGTTGGAGCAGACGGTGATGTAATTTTACTGGCTCCCGATTGTAAAATTCAAAATGGACTGCGAATTGGCTAATTTAAGACTGTAAATTACTGATACTTTTTACTTCTAATGTGTCATATTTATTGTGGATTGCTAAGATTATGACACCAAACAATACTGCTGCGACAATAAGTATGGTATTCAAAACTCCTTCTGTACCAAAAGAAAGTTTTATTAATATTGTTGAAATGATAAAGCCTGAATTGCGAATGACTTTATTAAATTTATCAGAAAGGAAGAAGGAAAACAAAAGCAAAAGCACTTCAATTAAAATTAGAATTGTAAAAAAATCGGCAAAGAATATTTTATTAATATCTTTAATTTTATCAACGATTTGCGTTAGTGAAAAGAAACTTTCATAAATCCAATGGGCTAAACTGTATATTGAAAGTACCAAAAATACGGGAATGAGCCCGATAGCGAAAACATTTTTTAGTCTAATGAATGAATTGATATCATTTGTTTTCTGCAATTTAGACTGATTAATTTCATTTTTTTTGTTGAGATTGTAAAAGATAAATATTAAAAAAAACAGTACGATTGTTGCCACGATGTCAAGTGTAAAATTTACATTGGCTTTAAAATCAAACCAATTAGAGTTAAATTCTAATTTGGTTAAGTCTTTAAATATTCTTCGAATAATAATTAACGTAATAATTTCATATTGTTTGCCTATGTAGATAGTTGTTGATTTAGGTAAATAATAGACTAACAGGTAAACTTCATAAATCAAAATAAATGAGAATGGTGTATAAATTGCAGATATTGGATTACTTAATAATTTGGAATAATCATTAATCAAAATAATTTTAAGATAAACTAAGGCGATAATAGCCAAATGCAATAAAAAACTTATTATTGCCAACGATACAAAGAAAATTTCAGCTCTTTTTTTAGTTTTTTCAGATAAAAGTGCGGCGTATAGAAAACTAAATAATGAATTGGCTTCTTTCATGTTTCCTCAGTAAATTTAAATGCTATTCGTTAAACGTTATTTTTAGTTAATTTTTCAGAGGTTTAAATGATTTTCAGATAATGTCTAAAAAAAAAAAAAAAAATGAAATAAAGAAAAAAAAATCTATTATAAGAAGTTCTCATTATTTTTTGGCTCTGTGTTAGATCACAAAAAATATTTTAACTGAGGATTTAAAATTTGTTTATACTAGGATAAACTTAATAAAATAACATTTAAAATCATATGGAAATCAATCTTTTAACTTCCGTTTAAAGATTGAGAATACATAATTTTCGATAAAATTTAAGCACTAATTTGATAATAAAATTTGCAAGTAGTTTAATTTACTATTTTTAGATCTAATAAATTAGTTTATTACTCCGAAGTTCTGGCTAATGTTCCAGTACAGAGGACGGGCGTTTTTTAGTTCATTTAAAGATATAAAACGGGCTGGCGGCGCACACTACAAAATACAAATTTCTTTGTCAAGTATTCATTCCGCTCAATGTTTTAAATCACTCTCGGAATTAATGGTTTAAATCTAATTTAAAATGTAAAATCAGTTTTTATCTAAAAAATTAGCATCAATATTTTTTAAATAAAATACATTCTACTTTTCTATTGGAAGATTTTTCAATTGTCCCCACTCTGTCCAAGAACCATCGTACACGGATTTTGGATTTTCACTTATCAATTCGTAAGCAATTAAATCAATACAGGCAGTAACTCCCGAACCACAAGTGAATATTAAAGGCCTACTGTCGGTTTTCATAAATTTAATTAATTCCTCGTTTGGCAAAAATTTGCCATTTTGCAAAAGCTGCGTATACGGCACATTTACAGAACCGGGAATATGACCGCTTCGAAGTCCGGGTCTTTGCTCATCGCCAATTCCTTTGAATCGGCTCTCTGCACGAGCGTCAATCAAAACGGCATTTTTTGTGTTTACATTTTCTAAAATTTGTTCTTTGCTTTTTACCAATTCCGGCATAAATTCGGCTTTAAAATCACCAATGGAATAGTTTGGATTTTCCGGTATAGCTTCAACTGGATATTTTTGACTAATCCATTCAGGCAGTCCGCCATTGAGAACAGCTACCTTTTGATGTCCCATTAATTTAAAAAGCCACCACGCTCTTGGACTGGAATAAATACCCAAGTTGTCATAAATTATAAGAGAACTATGTTTGTTTACACCTAGTTTTCTGGCTTCTAGTTCAAATTGTTCAGGACTCGGAATCGTGTTCGGTAAAGGATTTGAGGTATCACTAAAAATATTTTTTATGTCAAAAAATCGGGCACCTTTAATTTGAATATTTACCAGTTCAGTTTTTACATTGGATTGATTCTCTTTGAAACTGGCATCCAAAATTATTAAATTAGGGTCTTCAAGATTGCTGAAGAGCCATGCTACACTTACTGTAGGTTTTGTCATTCCGTTTATTTCTATTATTTAGCTGAAGATACAAAAAAAGTCCAAAAATCAAATGACTTTTAGACTTTTTAATTGGTAAGTATGAAACTAAAAATTAAATATCATCAAATTCTATGTTGGTAAAAGTTGATGTTTGCGGTATAATATCGTCATCTGATTTTTCAGAAGCATATTCTTTTTTGAAATCTTTTTGGTGTCTTTCTGAAATAACTTCTTCGCCTTTGTGGTTCAAAACGTACGATGTCATTTCGCCTAGAATCTCTGCAAAAGCAGCGAAATCTTCTTTGTATAAGTAGATTTTATGTTTTTTGAAATGAAAAGATCCATCTTCTTCGGTAAATTTCTTGCTCTCGGTAATAGTAATGTAGTAATCGTCAGCTTTTGTAGCTCTCACATCAAAGAAATAGGTTCTTCTTCCAGCTCTTAAAACTTTAGAAAATATCTCTTCTTTTTCTAACATGTCATTTTCTCTCATAATCCTTTCTATCAATTTATGGTTGTTAACTAGTATCCAAAAATCTATAAAAAATATGTATTATACAACAATTATGGCATTTCTTTTTCTGAAAGTTGTTTCAAATACAAAGCTGCGTAATAACCTTCTTGATTTATCAATTGATTATGAGAACCTTGTTGTATAATTTGCCCTTTGTCGATAATAATAACTCTGTCGGCATTTTTAGCTGACGATATACGGTGGCTTACTATTATTGTTGTTTTGTCCTTGCAAATTTCATATAAGTTGTTCAATATTGCTTCTTCAGTTTCTGTATCTACCGCGGATAAACAATCGTCAAAAAGTAAAATCGGAGGATTTTTAATAATGGCTCTGGCAATGGAAACGCGTTGTTTTTGTCCACCGGAAAGCGTAATTCCTCTCTCTCCCAGAACGGTTTCATATTGTTTATTAAAGCCCATGATATTGTCATGAACCACCGCGCTTTTGGCTGCAGAAAACACTTCGTCATCGGTAGCATTCTCTTTACCAAACATAATATTATTTTTGATGCTGTCCGAAAATAAGAACGCATCTTGTGGCACAATTCCAATGCTGTTTCGCAAATCAAATAGGTTTATAGTACTTATTTCATGTCCATCAATGGTTATTTTCCCTTCAGTTACATCGTACATTCTGGAAATTAAAGATAAAATGGTCGATTTTCCGGATCCCGTTTTTCCTAAAATGGCTAAAGTTTCTCCTTTTTTAACCGTGAATGAAATGTTTTGCAACGCTTTGATATTAGTGTCTTCGTACGTATAACTTACATTCTCGAAAGAAATAGAACCTTTAATGACTGATTTATTCAAATTTTTATTTTTTATCTCCGGTTCAATTTTTAGGAATTCGTTCAGCCTTTTTTGTGAAGCTTCGGCCTCCTGAACCATCGAAGAAACCCAACCCAAGGACGCTACCGGCCAAGTCAGCATATTCACGTACAAAATAAATTCAGCAATGGTCCCGATACTCTTTATGGTCCCGCTGATGTACATTAACCCTCCAAAATAAATCACCACAAGGTTACTGATTCCTATTAGCGCCAACATTAACGGACCAAATAAGGATTGTACTTTGGCTAAATTCAAGCTTTTGCTTTTGCTTTCATTGGCCAAACTTACCATGTTATTTTGGTGTTGATCTTCCAGAGAGTAGGCTTTTATCACTCGGATTCCTGAAAATATTTCTTGTGAAAAACTGGAAACTTTAGATAAATATTGTTGAAAAATAGTACTTCTTATATTGATTTCTGAACTCAGTTTAAAAATAGCAAACGAAAGAATTGGCAAAGGAAGTAAAGTGTATAAAGTTAATATTGGCGATACATTATACATGTACACAATGACTATTGCGAAACGAATGAAGGTATTGATGGAGTACATCACCGCTGGGCCTACATACATTCTTACTTTTGAAACGTCTTCGCTGATGCGATTCATTAAATCTCCGGTACGGTTTTGTTTATAGAAGTTTTGCGAAAGATCCTCGTATTGACGGAATACTTCGTTTTTTAAATCAAATTCGATGTGGCGAGACATCACAATTAAGGTTTGTCTCATCAAAAAAGTAAGAAAACCGGCAATTATTGTAGTGGCGATAATCAATAAAATATTCGAAATTAATTCTTCATGAATAACGGATTTGGATACGGTTTTATCTTTGGCAAAAGCCTCAATTAATTTGAATGATTTGCTAATCAACTTTGGTGTGAAAAGCATAAATATCTGAGCAATAATCGTAAAAACAATTCCAAGTAAAAAACTGTATTTGTATTTGACGAAGTATTTATTTAAATAACGTAATTCTTTCATTTTTTAAGATATTCTGTGTTGAACTCCTTTTATTTTTAGAATAAAAGTATTTTTTTAATCATTTTAATAGTAAATTCTCAACTCTTTAAATTGATGAATTAACGATTTTTTGATAAAAAGCTGATGCATATTTATATTTTATGTAAATTTGAATTGTCTTTTTGACAAATTCATAATTTCATCACTATAAAAATTTACACTATGAATGCAGCTTTCACAACTGGAAAGGAACTTCAAAAAATGGATCCCGTTTTTGGTCAATTATCATTTGATGATCACGAACAAATTGTATTTTGCAACGACAAAGATACAGGTTTAAAAGCAATTATTGGTATTCATAATTCGGTAATGGGTCCAGCTTTGGGCGGTACAAGAATGTATAATTACGCGAATGAATGGGAAGCATTAAACGATGTTTTGCGTCTTTCTCGTGGAATGACTTTCAAAGCGGCGATTACAGGATTGAATATTGGTGGAGGTAAAGCAGTGATTATTGGTGACGCCAAAACACAGAAAACACCAGAACTCATGCGTAAATTTGGTGAATTCGTACATTCTTTAAGCGGAAGATATATCACTGCTGAAGATGTAGGAATGGAAACCGCAGATATGGATATCGTAAGAGATGTAACGCCGTATGTTACTGGAATTTCTGAATCACGAGGTGGTGCTGGAAATCCTTCGCCAGTCACGGCGTATGGTGTTTATTTAGGAATGAAAGCGGCTGCAAAACAACAATTTGGATCAGATGTTTTGAGTGGAAAAAAAGTATTGGTTCAAGGAATTGGTCATGTTGGGGAAACTTTAGTTGATTATTTAACCAAAGAAGGAGCAATAGTAACGATTGCTGATATCAATGAACAAAAACTGAACGAAGTAGGAACCAAGTATAACGCACAAATTTTTAGAGGAGAAGATTTGTACAGTGCAGATGTTGATATTTACGCACCATGTGCGATGGGAGCGACTTTAAATGACAACACCGTTTATAAAATAAAAGCAAAAGTGATTGCTGGTGCCGCTAATAATCAGTTGGCTGATGAGAATGTACATGGTGCAATTTTGCAAGAAAGAGGCATTTTGTATGCTCCGGACTTTTTGATTAATGCAGGTGGAATTATCAACGTGTACGCTGAATTAGCGCATTATGATAAAGCAGAAATCATGCGTAAAACGGAAAACATTTACAACACAACATTGGAGATATTTGATTTTGCCATTGCGAACAATATGACACCGCATCATGCTGCTTTAACTATTGCTCAAAATCGCATCAATCAAAGAAAGTTAGAAAATAGTAAAAAGTAGTTTTCAGTCCTCAGCTGTCAGTATTCAGTGATAAATTATTTCCCGTCACTAAATACTGATTGCTGAATACTTTAAAATAAGCGATTATATATTTTATTTTAAAAAATGAAATACTTATTTTTGCACGCTAATTAATAAAAGTTCTTACAAGGTGGTAAACAGAAGACACATTCGCGTTAAAGTTATGCAATCCATTTATGCGATGCATCAAAGCGGTTCAGATAATCTGGAAAAAGAAGAAAAATTCCTTTTTTACAGTATCGACAATATTCAAGATTTATACCTGATAATGCTTTCCTCGCTGATTGAGATTTGTAAAACAGAAACTGTCTTTTTACATAAGTCAAGTTTGAAGCATCTTGCGACTCCCGAGGAACGTAAACCCAATGAAAAATTTGTAAAAAACAGGATTTTTCAAATTCTTTCCGAAAATAATTCATTAAGTATCGCGCTGGAAAATCGTAAAATCAATAATTGGACTTTAAATGACGATTATATTTTATTGCTTCTCAATGATATAAAAGCCAGTAAATTGTATTTGGAATACATGAGTAATCCACTAAATACTTTTGAGGAAGACCGACAGTTTATTGTTGATTTGTTCATGGATGTAATTGTTCCTAATGAAAAATTGTATGACTATCTGGAAGATGATAAGTTGACTTGGGTAGATGATATTCCGTTAGTAAATACGCATATCATCAAACAATTGAAAGCGATTAAATCTGGTGAAGATGATAATTTCAGAGTTCCAAAATTGTACAAAGACAATGAGGACAAAGACTTTGTTAAAGATTTATTTCGAAAAACAGTCTTAAATGAGAAGGAATTAGCGAAGGAATATGTTGATAAAACGCCAAATTGGGACAGCGATAGAATTGCTGAAATAGATACCATCATACTTAAAATGGCTATTTGTGAGTTCTTGAAATTCCCATCGATTCCTGTAAAAGTAACTCTTAACGAATATTTAGAGGTTGCCAAAGAATATTCTACTCCAAAAAGTAGTATTTTTATCAACGGAATTTTAGACAATTTAGTAAAAGAGCTTCAAACCAGCAAAAGAATTATAAAAGCCGGTCGTGGTTTAATGTAATAATTAACAAATAAAAAGAGAATTAAAATTATGGAACAATTAACTCAATTTGCACCGTTTATATTAATGTTTGTGGTGATCTATTTCTTTATGATCAGACCACAGCAAAAAAGAGCAAAAAACGAAAAAGAATTTGAAAGCACCTTAAAAGTAGGTGATAAAATCATAACTAAAAGTGGTCTTCACGGAAAAGTTTCTGAGCTTGCGGACACAACTGTTATTGTTGAAACGATGTCAGGAAAATTAAAAATGGAACGCTCTGCTATCTCTATGGAAATGAGTGCCGTTTTGAATAAAAAATAATTCTCGCTTTCAAGAATTAAAAAAGTCGCAATCTAATTGAACTGCCCCCAAAAAGTGATACACTATTTGGGGGCATTTTTATGGAAAGAAAAGTTAAGTGTGCTAATGCGTATAAGCTTGAATGTATAAAATTAGTGCTAGAAAAGCATTATTCTTGCAAACATGTTTCTATTGAAAAGGGTTTAGAAAGATCAAACCTTCATAAATGGACTGGATTTTATAAAGAATTATGAACCATTGTTTTGTTCCCTAGAAAGAATCAAAGTTATTGGTTAGATTTTAAATTAGAAGTACGAAAAGCCGTTGACAAAAACTCATTGTCTCTGAGGACCGCAAGTGTTAAGTTTAATATCCCTGATGCAGGTATAATTGCTAAAGGGAAGAAATATTTTGCCAATTTTGGTTTAGTAGCCTTACAACCAAAAACTAGGAGAAGACTAGAAACTATTTATGACAAAAAACGAAAAAAGCGAAAATCGGACAAAACAGTTACGAGAGCAGAAGAAATTCTTTTAGAGATTAAAGCACTGCGTTGTGAGAACGACTTGCTAAAAAATTTCTTAGCCTTAATTCAAGCAGAAGAGAAAGTCAGAAAGCGCAAGCCATAATAGAGTTAAGACATAAATTTGTCTTGAATTTACTTTTAAATCAAACCAAGTTTTTATTGAAAACTTCTTTGGAATACTAAAATCAGAATTGTTTTACCTACGAAAATTTGCAAGTTTAGATGAACTAAAACGGGAAATTAAAAAAATATAGACTATTTCAATAGGGTAAGAATTAAGTCAAATATAAACAAAATGAGCCCGATAAAATATCGAGCTCACAATTATCAAAATTACTTATAAATTTGTCCAAACAGTTAGAGGCGGTCCATACATTTTGGGATTTTTAAATTTTATAAGACCTATAATTTTTTTAGACTATTTGACATCCATTAATTCTACGTCAAAAATCAAAGTGGCATTTGGTGGAATTGCTCCTCCAGCACCACGAGATCCATATCCTAAATCAGATGGAATCACAAAACGCGCTTTGTCACCTACGCGCAACAACGCAATTCCTTCATCCCAACCTTCAATAACCTGACCTTGACCCAATTTGAATTCGATTGGTTTTTTTCTTGGATACGACGAATCAAAAACTTTTCCGTTCTCTAATGAACCTTCATAATGCACAGACACTGTTTTTCCGCTTTCTGCTTTTTTACCTTCACCTCTTTGGATGAATTGGTAACGCAAACCGCTTTCTGTTTTTTCAAAACCAGCTGCTAATTTTTCCATCGCTGCTTCAACTTCTGCTTTCAAAGACGCATCACGTTTGTTGCGAGATCCTTTGAAAGTGATGAAAGCTTCAATTGCATTCCAGTTTTTAGCTTCTTCTCCTTCTCTGATGATTTCCAAAGATTCTAAAACATCTCCTTGCTCTACAGCATCTACCACGTCCTGACCTTCAACAACATGACCAAAAACAGTATGTTTGTTATCCAACCAATCTGTTGGAATGTGCGTAATGTAAAATTGAGAACCGTTTGTTCCAGGTCCAGAATTAGCCATTGCCAAAACTCCCGGACGGTCGTGTTTCAAGCTTGGGTGAAATTCATCATCAAATTTATATCCTGGATCTCCAGTTCCTGTTCCTTGTGGACAACCTCCTTGAATCATGAAGTTAGGAATTACTCTGTGGAATTTTAATCCGTCATAAAATTTAACTCCTTGCGGTTTTACTTTATTTTCTAAGTTTCCTTCAGCCAATCCTACGAAGTTTCCAACTGTTCCTGGAGTCAAATCGTGTGCTAATTTTACTAAAATAGCACCTTTAGTAGTGTTGAATTTAGCATATATTCCGTTTTCCATTTTTATTTAATTTTTGTTAAAGCGCAAATTTACGAATTAAATTAGACAATTTGAAAATTCTCCCTAAATGGATTCAGTTAATTGAAGTCCATTTTTTAATCATTATGGTGCTCTATTAAGGCAAAAAAGCGCTGTAAATGATTCCCTTTTCTAATTATAGAAACTAATTGTGTTTTACCCAAATTAGTTTATAAGTATTGTAGCCAAGATCTTTTGCCGTTTTTAGATAGGCTTCTTTTATATCATTAGGCATTGTTTTTTCCCGCGAGAGCAGCCACAAGTATTTAAGACTTTCACCTGCAACTAAAGCGTACTTATAATCAGAATCGAGCGCAATAATGTTATATCCTGAATAAAATGGCCCAAAAAAGGAAACTTTTAATTTTCCTTCATTTGAATTACCTGCAAACTTCACTTTACCTGTAGATGATACATACTTGTTCTTTATGTAATTATACCCTCGGTTTACCACTTTGATACTTCCATCCTCGTTTAGTGAATATTCAGCGGTTGTATTGTTTAAGTTTTTTTCAAAAACAAAATCCAACCGTGCAATTTCGTACCAGTTGCCTAAGTATTTATCTTTATCAAAATCTTGAACTGTCCTTAATCCTTTAGGCAAAGAGTTGCAGGAGTTCATTACCAACAGGCTTGCCGAGAGCAACGTTAGACTCCCTAAAACTAAAATTTTATTTTTCATGATCTTTCATTGAATATCAAAATTCTGAAATAAAAAATTGTAAATCAATACAATTTAGAATACTTTGGGATTTGCTAAAAAAATAAACACAAAACTAACTTCTAATTGATTAAATTCTTTGTCACAAAAACTCAAATCTATTATTAGAGAAAGAGGGATGGGATCTAAGTTACTAGTATATAATTGTTTACTTATTTTGGATAACAGATAATTATAGCTTACCACTCAGGGCATTTCTAATAAAAGATGGTTTCCTTTGTCAGAATCATTGTTTGATGTGTATTTTACTGAAATTTTTGGTGTTCTTAAACCTACCTAATTCCACAAAAATCCTAGCCCAGATGGAAGTGAAAATCCTTTTTATGCGCCTTTTCGGCGGATAAAAAGATTGAAGCGAACAGCTGGAAATAGCTCCAAAAGAAAAATTTAATCGTTGATTTGGTTATTTGGTTATCTGAAAACCTAAGCAACTTTGTACCTTTGCGGCTCAGAACCTTTTTAATAAAAATTATGCGCATCGATATTGTTACCGTTCTACCAGAATTATTGCGAAGTCCGTTTGAGGCTTCGATTATGAAACGTGCTATTGACAAAGGATTAGTGGAAGTTCATTTTCATAATCTGCGGGATTACACGACCAACAGGCAGAAAAGCGTGGATGATTATCCATATGGCGGTGGTGCCGGAATGGTAATGACGGTGCAGCCTATTGATGCTTGCATCACCCATTTGAAAAGCGAAAGAGCCTATGACGAAATCATTTATATGTCGCCGGACGGGGAAACCCTGAACCAGAAAATGGCAAATACGATGTCGATGTACGAAAATATTATTATCCTTTGCGGTCATTATAAAGGTGTCGATCAGCGGGTACGCGACCATTTTATTACTAAAGAAATCTCTATTGGTGATTATGTGTTGTCTGGCGGCGAATTAGGAGCTTTGGTGTTATCGGATGCATTAATCCGATTGATTCCGGGAGTTTTAAGCGATGAAACCTCAGCGTTGACGGATAGTTTTCAGGATGGATTATTGTCAGGCCCTATTTACACTCGCCCGGCAGATTACAACGGATGGAAAGTTCCGGAGGTTTTGACCAGCGGGAATTTTGCCAAAATTGACAAATGGCGTGACGATATGGCCTATGAGCACACAAAGAATAGAAGACCCGATTTACTGGAGGAGTAAAACTTTTATAAATGTTATATTTTAAATTCTAAATGACTCATTATTAGGATTCAAATAATTCATAATTTATAATTTATAATTCAAAATAATTACATACTTTTGCGCCCACATTAGTTTAACCTCTGGCGAGATCCGTGAATGTTGATTTGATGCAAACCATAATTAAAAAATATCATGGCAGATTTAATGAAATTCGTTCAAGACGAATTCGTAACAAGAAAAGAATTCCCAGTTTTTGCAGCTGGAGACACTATCACTGTTTACTACGAAATTAGAGAGGGTGAAAAAACGAGAACACAGTTTTTTAAAGGAGTTGTTATTCAAAGAAGAGGTTCTGCTAATACAGAAACTTTCACAATTCGTAAAATGTCTGGTGCTATTGGAGTTGAGCGTATCTTCCCAGTAAACTTACCAGCTTTACAAAAAATTGAAATCAATAAGAAAGGTGCTGTACGTAGAGCGAGAATTTTCTACTTCAGAGAACTTACCGGTAAAAAAGCTAAGATTAAAGACAAAAGAAGATAGTCAACTAATTTTTTACTATAAAAGTCCCAACAGTGTTGGGACTTTTTTTTTGTCTACTATTTTCCTTATAAATTCCTAATTTAGGATTAATGAAGCTCTAAAACTAACAATATAAGAATAACAAGTTCGTAATCTTAAAATTCATGTTTTTCTAGGCCAAATCCACCTTCTATTACATCTGATTTTCATATATTTGTCCGCCTTATTTTAAGTGAAACACCTTATATAAGATACTTTTAACGTGATTCGATTATAAAAATAAAAAAATGACACAGAAATCAAAAATTTTTTACACGCTTACTGATGAAGCGCCTTTATTGGCAACTCATTCATTTTTACCTATTGTTAAAGCATTTACAGCAACATCTGACATTGAGATTGAAACTAGAGATATTTCTTTAGCAGCAAGAATTTTGTCCAATTTTCCGGAGTTTTTGACGGAAGACCAAAAAACAGGTGATGCTTTGTTAGAACTAGGGCAATTAGCCACAACACCAGAAGCTAACATAATAAAATTACCAAATGTTTCAGCGTCTTTTCCTCAACTGAAAGCGGCTATTGCTGAATTACAATCTCATGGATATAATTTACCTGACTTCCCAGAAGAACCGCGAAACGAGACTGAGACTAATATTAAAGCTAAATATTCTAAAATATTAGGTTCTGCCGTTAATCCTGTTTTACGTGAAGGAAACTCTGATCGTAGAGCTCCTAAGGCAGTAAAAAACTACGCTAAAGCAAATCCACATTCGATGGGTGCTTGGTCTGCTGACTCAAAAACACACGTTGCTTCTATGGAAAGCGGCGATTTTTACGGAAGTGAAAAATCAATAACAGTCGCTAACGCTACTGATGTAAAAATCGAATTCGTTGCTAAAGATGGTTCCACTACTGTTTTGAAAGCGAGTACTCCACTTAAATCAGGAGAAATAATTGACAGTTCAGTAATGAACTTGAAAGCGCTAAAAATTTTTATTGCCAAAACAATTGCAGAAGCAAAAAAATTAAACGTTCTACTTTCAGTTCACTTGAAAGCGACAATGATGAAAGTTTCTGATCCAATTATTTTTGGAGCTGTCGTAGAGGTTTATTTTGCAACTGTTTTCGAAAAATACGTGGCCTTATTTGACGAATTGAACATTGATACCAGAAACGGATTGGGTGATGTATATTCAAAAATTGCAGGACATCCGATGCAAGCTGAAATAGAAGCTGCATTAAACCAAGCAATCGATAATGGACCAGCATTAGCAATGGTAAATTCTGAGAAAGGAATTACCAATCTGCATGTTCCTTCGGATGTGATTGTGGATGCATCCATGCCAGCTATGATTCGTACTTCGGGAAAGATGCACAATAAAGATGGTAAACTTCAAGATATCATCGCTCTTATACCTGACAGATGTTATGCCGGCGTCTATACTGCGACAATTGATTTTTGTAAAAAAAATGGTGCTTTTGACCCCACAACAATGGGAAGTGTACCAAACGTAGGTTTGATGGCACAAAAAGCAGAAGAGTACGGTTCACATGACAAAACATTCCAAATGACAGCTGACGGAATGGTGCGCGTTGTAGATACTAACGGAAACGTTTTGATGGAACAAGCTGTTGAAGCTAAAGATATTTTCAGAATGTGTCAGGCAAAAGATGCCCCGATTCAAGACTGGATCAAATTAGCTGTAAACAGAGCACGTCTGTCTAATACTCCGGCCATTTTCTGGTTGGATAATAATAGAGCACACGACAGAGCACTTATTGAAAAAGTTACAAAATATTTAAAAGACCACGATACTACCGGTTTAGATATTCAAATCTTAAATCCTATTGAAGCGACAAACTTCACATTAGAAAGAATTGTTAAAGGATTGGACACTATTTCAGTAACAGGAAACGTTTTACGTGATTATTTGACGGATTTATTCCCAATTTTAGAAGTGGGAACATCTGCAAAAATGCTATCTATCGTTCCATTGATGAATGGTGGTGGTTTGTTTGAAACTGGTGCCGGCGGATCAGCTCCAAAACACGTAGAGCAATTTACGGCAGAAGGTTATTTACGTTGGGATTCTCTTGGCGAATTCTTGGCATTAGGTGCTTCATTAGAGCATTTAGGACAAACATTACACAATTCTAAAGCAATTGTTTTAGCTGAAACTCTTGATGTTGCTACAGAGAAATTCTTGGCAAATGACAAATCACCCGCACGTAAACTTGGGGGAATTGACAACCGTGGTTCTCATTTTTACTTAGCTATGTATTGGGCAGAAGCCTTGGCAACGCAAGACAAAGAACCTGCTTTGAAAGCTATCTTCACTCCTATTGCAGCCGAATTTGCAGCAAACGAAGCCAAAATCAATACCGAGTTAATTGCAGCGCAAGGAAAACCACAAGATATCGGCGGCCATTACCAACCAAATCCTAAATTAACAGACAAAGCAATGCGTCCAAGCGAGACTTTCAATGCTATATTGGCAAAAATCGCTTAATTAACTGCTTTACAATTTTAATAATACTATGAAAAAGACAACTGGAAACAGTTGTCTTTTTTTATATTAGCAATTCCTTAACATCTGTTATATACCAATTTAAATTCTATTTAATGTAATTTGCATATTTTCATTTCGATAAAATCTAAACAATGACTCCAAAGAAAATTATTACCTTTTTAGTTGTATTATTATCCTCGTTTTCCTCTTTCTCCCAAGAGAAATATACGCTAAGCGGAACTATTATTGACGTTAACAGTAATGAAACTTTAATAGGTGTCAATGTTGTAATTCCACAACTTAAAACTGGGGTAACCACCAATGAATATGGGTTTTATTCCATTACTGTACCACAGGGGACATACAGTGTACAAATAAGTTATCTGGGCTATCAAACCATTGAAGAATCAATAAACCTGAACCAAAACATAAAAAATAATTTCAATTTATATAGTAATGAAACCGCTTTGAAAGAAGTAGTCATTACTGACAATAAAACAAAAACTGACATCAAAAAACCCGAAATGAGCGTCAATAAACTCTCTATTTCTGCTATTAAAAAAATGCCCGTTGTTTTGGGTGAAGTCGATGTTCTAAAATCTATTTTATTACTGCCCGGAGTTACTAATGCTGGTGAAGGTGCATCAGGCTTTAATGTTCGTGGTGGTGGTGCCGACCAAAATTTGATTCTCTTGGACGAGGCAACGATCTTTAATTCCTCACATGTTTTTGGTTTTTTCTCTGTTTTTAATCCGGATGCTATCAAAGATCTAAAGCTGTATAAAGGGGGAATTCCAGCTCGTTATGGAGGCAGAGCGTCTTCTGTTTTAGATATTTATCAAAAAGACGGTAACAGCAAAGGTTTTCATGTCAATGGAGGAATCGGATTAATTTCCAGCAGAATTTTGGTCGAAGGGCCATTGGTTAAAGACAAAGGTTCCTTCCTTATTGGCGGCAGAAGTTCCTACGCGCATTTATTCCTGAAACTATCCGAAGAACAAAAAAACAATACCGCTTATTTTTATGATTTAAACACCAAATTAAGCTACAAATTAGATTCAAACAACAGTCTTTATTTATCCGGTTATTTTGGGCGTGATGTTTTCAGCCTGAACAAAAGCTTTACCAATATTTATGGAAATGCGACCGTAAACCTGCGTTGGAATCACTTGTTTTCTGAAAAATTATTTTCGAATTTATCGCTCATTTACAGTGATTATTATTACGGTTTAGATTTGGATTTTATAGGTTTCAAATGGGATTCCGGCATTAGAAACTATAATATCAAATACGATTTCAAGAATTATATTTCGGATAAATTCAAATTAAATTACGGTGTAAACGGAATTTATTACGAGTTCAATCCTGGAACTATCAAGCCATCTGATGTTAATTCCGGAATAAATTTTGATCAATTGGACAAAAAATATGCTTTTGAACCCGCACTTTACATCAATGCTGATCAGGAAATATCCGATAAAATAGCACTTTCATACGGGCTTCGTTACAGTATGTTTTACCGTTTAGGACAATCTACCGTGAATATTTATAAAGATGACAATCCTGTAACGTTCAATTCGGAACTACAGATTTATGAAAAAGCAACTCCAATTGGCACAAAGTTTTATGACAGAAATAAAGTCATGCAAAGCTATAATTACTTGGAACCACGTTTTTCATTAGCCTACCAAATCAACGATGACCAATCCTTCAAAGCGAGCTACAACAGAATGGTGCAGTATTTACAACTCATTTCGAACACCTCATCGCCTACTCCACTCGATGTATGGACGCCAAGTGACCGTTTTATAAAACCTCAAATTGCTGACCAGGTAGCTTTGGGATATTTCAAAAACTTCGAAGAAGGAATGTATTCCCTCGAGGTAGAAACGTATTATAAAGAAGTGCAAAACCGATTGGATTACATTGACGGCGCCAATTTGATTGCCAACAAAGCCATTGAACAAATTATCCTGAACGGGCAATTAAGATCCTACGGTTTAGAAATTATGTTCCGAAAAAACGAAGGAAAATTTAACGGATGGATTTCATATACATTATCCAAATCCGAGCAACAAACTCCGGGAAGAACCCCGATAGAAACTGGAATAAACAACGGGCAATGGTACAATTCAGTATATGACAAATTGCACAATATTGCGATAACGTCTTCTTATAATTTGAATGAAAAATGGTCTTTTGGAGCTAATTTTGCGCTGCAAACCGGGCAACCGGTAACGTATCCCGTTGGGCAATATGACTACTTAGGAATCAATGTACCCAGCTATGGATTAAGAAATGAAAATCGACTTCCGGCTTACCACCACCTGGACATTGCCGCGACATTGACTCCCAAAAGCGACAAAGACCGCCAATGGAAAGGGGAATGGGTTTTCAGCATTTACAATTTGTACAATCGGAAAAATGCCGCTTCCATCAATTTCAGACAAAATATTGATACCGGGAGTAATGAAGCTGTAAAAACTTCAATTTTCGGTATTGTTCCTGCAGTGAGTTATAACTTTAAATTTTAATGGTAGCAATCAGTAAGAGCACAAAATAAAACAATGAAAACATGAAAAAAATAATAGTCTCCCTAATATTTATCATCGCCGTTTTTTCGGCAAGTTGCGAAGATGTAGTCGAAGTAGATTTAGACAATGCACCACCAAAACTGGTTATTGAAGCAGCAATTAATTGGAAAAAAGGAACTTCAGGAAATCAACAAAAAATAAAACTCACCACTACAACCAGTTTTTATAGTACTGAAATTCCAAAAGTTTCCGGAGCAACAGTTTCCATAAAAAACAGTACCAATGTTGTTTTCAATTTTATAGAAATCCTAAAAACAGGCGAATACAGTTGCGCTACTTTTATTCCGGTCATTAACGAAACCTACACGTTAACCGTTATCAGAAATGGCAATACCTACACCGCTGTTGAAACATTGAAACCAGTTGCGACAATAACTAAAATTGTTCAAAACAATAAAGGCGGTTTCACAGGAACAGATATAGAAATTAAAACATTTTATCAAGATCCAACGGGTGAAAGCAATTATTACCTCTACAAATATTTATACTCGAACCAAGTGAAATTAAACTTTTATGTGGACCTAGACGAGTTTTTTAACGGAAACGAATTCTTTAGTATCTCGCAAAATGACGAGTTAAAAAAAGGTGATAAAATTGAAATAAGCCACTTCGGAATTTCTAAAGCCTATTACAATTACATGAGTGTTTTGGTGAGTATTGCAGGAAATAATGGCGGTGGACCGTTTCAATCTCCACCTGCAACTGTGAGAGGAAATATTATCAACACCACCGATGCGGCGAATTATCCTTTGGGCTATTTCTCCCTCAGTGAAGTTGCTATTAGAAATTACACTATTGAATAATTAGGAGCTAATCCAGCTGTTCATTACAACCAAAAAACAGGTTCTAAACAGTTTTCCAGTCCATATAAGGAGCTTCCTTTGGTCGCTCTTTTACCGTCGGAAAACTAAAGTTTACAACCTGTTTTGGTTTTCATTGCCATCCGGGCTAGTACGTGAGAGATAAAACGAGAACTTTTATTTACTTTTGCATCATAATTTATAATTCATCATTAAGTATGTCTTCACACCATATCGTTCGGGACGACCAAGAACCTGCTTTAATTATTGCCAATGGTGCCTCCTGTAATCCGGAACTGTTGGGCCAGTTATTGGAATGGTCGCCGCTTGTAGTCGTATTAGATTCGGCTATGGTTCGTGTCATGGAATTAGATATCAAAGTCGATGTGCTTTTAGGAGATTTCGACAGAGGATTTGATCCTGAAATTTATAAAACCTCACAGTACCCCATCGAAATCATTCATACGCCAGATCAAAATAAAACCGATTTAGAGAAGGCTTTTGACTATTTAATCGAAAGAAAAATTCCTGCAGTCAATGTTGTTTGGGCCACGGGACGTAGAGCCGATCATACGATTACCAATCTGACCAACATTACACGATACAGAAATCTATTGAAAATTGTCATTCTGGACGATCATTCAAAAGTGTTTTTATTGCCTAAGAAATTCGAAAAATGGTACACGGCAGACACCCCCATTTCATTAATTCCCATCGGTCATGTGACTGGAATACATTCGAATAATTTATATTACCCATTGAAAGATGATAGTTTGACCATTGGTTACAGAACTGGAAGCAGTAATCATGTCATCAACGACGGCATTGTGACAATCGAACATAACGAAGGCGATTTATTGATGATGGAATGCTTGGATTAGCATTTATTGAATATTCAACAATGCGTTTCTCACAATTTCATAATGGCTCCAGGGAATAAAATGATTCGCTTTTTCGATAGTTATTGTATCAATTGATTTTGCATTGACAAACATTTTTTTCATGAAGGCAACATTGCTGTACGGCACCAAAGCGTCTTTTGTTCCGTGAATAATGGTAACATCGCAAGTAATCTTTTTCAACTCTGGTTCTAAAGCGACCAAATCCTGTTTCAGCCACCACAATTCATCATTGGAAGGTCGTAATGCTCCGGGAATCAGATACCGCAAAGGTGATGTTTTGATAACGGTTCTCCATTTCTCTGGGTTTTCAGCTTTCGGGTCCAATGAGCCTGACACTATCACCAATCGTTTATACCAAGACGGATTATCTACGGCTAACTGAGCCACAACTGGGCCACCAACGGAATGTCCCACCAAAATTAGCGGCTTTTTATTATCTATTTTTTTTATAAACTCAGATATTCTTTGAGACTGTACCCTTAAATTTTGAGCGTCACCAAAATCACTGTAACCAAAACCCGGACGGTCTATGGCAATCATTCGGTATTTTTTCAGTAACAAACTGTCTTTAAGATATTCTTTGAAAGCATTCCAACTTCCCGGCGAACCGTGTACAAAAAACAAAGTTGGATTTTGAATAGTTCCCGTTTCTACATAATGAATTTTATAACCATCAAAATCCATTGTTTTATCCTGAAATTCTGTTTTAGATGCAGCGAAAAATTTTGTTGTTTCTTTATTAGAAAATCGCATCGTCATACAGGACTGACATAGTAAGAAATATAAAAAAATTAAACAGTAAACTATGTATCTCTTTTTAAAATGAAATGAAGCGGGCATAAAAGTCATGCTATTTGTATTTTTTATAAAAGTAACCGTTTTTTGTTTTCGAAAAAACGGCAACAGTATAATTTTATGATTATTTTTTCACCTGTTTAATGGGTCTTAGTGGCCTTTAGCAATTTACAAAATAGGAATCGCTATCTTTGCACCGAAATATAGAAAATGAAACCGAAAACGATTACCGAAAAGACTAATTTACATCCTAGAAATCTTGACAGATTTGGATATGATTTTGAGCAGTTAATAGAAAAATCTCCTGAATTAAAAACTTTTGTTTCTGTCAATGAATATAAAATTGAGACCATCGATTTTAGCAACCCTGATGCGGTAAAGTCACTTAACAAAGCATTATTATTATCCCATTATGACATTCAAAACTGGGATATTCCTAAAAATTATCTTTGTCCGCCCATTCCGGGAAGAGCGGATTATATTCACTATTTAGCGGATTTATTAGCTTCAAGCAACAACAGAATCATTCCTGAAGGGGAAACTGTTCAAGGTTTAGATATTGGTGTCGGTGCCAATTGCATTTATCCTATAATTGGTAATTCAGCGTACGGATGGAGTTTTGTAGGAACTGATACTGATTTAAAAGCAATTGAAAATTGCAGTGCGATCATTGAAGATAATCCAAAACTAATTGATGCGATAAGTTTACAACAACAAACGGAATCGCGTTTTATTTTTAAAAATATAATCACTCCCGAAGACAAGTTTACATTCACTATTTGCAATCCTCCTTTTCATGCCTCACAGGATGAAGCCACGAAAAGTACGGTAAGAAAAATCAATAATTTAGAATCCCGTAGCGCCGGGAGCAAAGTAATTAAACCTGTTTTAAATTTTGGTGGCCATAATGCTGAATTATGGTGTGAAGGTGGTGAATTAG
Organism: Flavobacterium sp. DSR3-2; assembly: GCF_049896525.1. Taxonomy (NCBI): domain Bacteria; kingdom Pseudomonadati; phylum Bacteroidota; class Flavobacteriia; order Flavobacteriales; family Flavobacteriaceae; genus Flavobacterium; species Flavobacterium sp. DSR3-2. The sequence continues at coordinate 22,567 of NZ_JAFCUM010000017.1, read as the reverse complement.
GTTTCGTTACCCAGATGATTTTCGAAAGTGCAAAATATCCGATGCAATGTTTATGGTTCACAACTTTAGTTTCTAAAAAAGAGAATCTTTCCAGTCTTTACAAGACATTAAACAAAGTAAGTGCTGTCCAAATTAAAACAATTGACATGGCTCAAGGCCAAAAAAATAGCCGAATTGTAGCCTGGACATTTTTGAGTGAAGTACAGCAAAAAGCGTGGAAATTTTAGGCGAAAATTTTCATACTCATTATTATTGCTTATTCTCACAAATTATCCACCAAGCAAAAATTTTTTATATTTCCAAAAAACAAACAAATCATTTTATATTTGTTGTTAAATAATCCAAAAAAAATGTCAATACCTCAATTAATAATTTTAGTAATTATTTTATAAAAATTAACGTTATTTTAGTAGTAATTTAGCCGTTACAACCTAAAAAACCAAAAATGAAAAAATTATTTTTTATTCTGAGCTTTCTTTTTGCGGCAGGATTAACTGCCCAAGAAATGAAAGTTTCGGGAGTCGTAACTGATGAGTCTAATGCTACCTTACCAGGAACAACTGTACTCTTAAAAGGGACTTCCAGAGGCACAACTACAGATGCTGACGGTAAGTTTACAATCACTGCAAAAACAGGGGATGTTTTACAATTTTCGTATGTAGGACTTGAAACGAAATCGGTGACTGTAACAGGAATTACGTTAAACGTTATTTTAACGGGAAGCGGAGAAACCCTTCAAGATGTTGTTGTACTAGGTTCTAGAAATCCTACCAGAACAGTAACAGAATCTGCTGTACCAATTGATGTGATTTCTATGAAAGACATTGCTTCTCAAGGACCACAAGTCAACTTAAATCAAATTTTGAACATGGTTGCGCCATCGTTTACATCAAATACTACAACTGTAGCGGATGGTACGGATCACATTGATCCCGCACAATTAAGAGGTTTAGGTCCTGATCAGGTGTTGGTTTTAATAAACGGAAAGAGAAGACATACTTCTTCTTTAGTAAATATTAATGGTTCTCCTGGAAGAGGATCTGTTGGAACAGATTTAAATGCAATTCCTGCTTTTGCAATCGAAAAAATCGAAGTATTGAGAGATGGTGCTTCAGCACAATATGGTTCTGATGCTATTGCAGGTGTAATCAACATTAACGTCAAGAAAAATACCAATAAATTAGATGTTGCCCTTTTTGGAGGAGGAAATCTTTCAAAAGGAGCCAATGATCATAATGGTGGTATTGACGGTGCTAATTACCAATTAGACTTAAATTACGGAACTGGTCTTGGCAAAGAGAAAAGCTTTATTAATGCAACTGCCAGTTTTCAACTTAGAGATGCTACTAGCCGAGCTAAAGATGTGACCGGTAATTTATTTAATGCCTATAATGCTGTTGAACAAAGAGCTGCTGAAGCTGGAACAAATATTAATGCTCTTTTTGGAAACATAAATAATACTCCAAATACGGCACAAATACTTACCACAATAAAACAATATGCTCCTACAGTGGGTTATTTTACAGCAGCGCAACAAACTGCTATCACTGGTGCTGCTACTATTTCTCAAATGCAAACTGCATTAAATTTTGATGCAACTGCCGGAGAGTTAGCGTATCGAGGTCTTGAAAGAAGAAATTTCAACATGAGAGTAGGACAATCTTCCTTAAAAAGTGCTCAATTCTTTTTGAATGCCGCCTATCCAATTACTGACAAATTAGAAGCGTATGCTTTCGGAGGAACTAGTTATAGAGATGGTGAAGCTGCAGGTTTTTACAGAAGACCAAATCAAGCCCGATCATATACAGGATTGTATCCAAACGGATTTTTACCGGAAATACATTCAACAATCAACGACGTCTCCATTGCAGCCGGTCTTAGAGGTATGATTTTCGAAAATTGGAATTTTGACTTAAGTAACACTTTTGGAAGAAATGCTTTTGATTACGGAGTTGAGAATACAGTGAATGCCTCTTTAAGAGAAAAGTCTCCAACTGAATTTGATGCCGGTGGTTTGGCTTTCGCCCAAAACACAACAAATTTTGACATGAACAGAAAATTTGATGTTCTTGAAGGATTAAACGTTGCTTTTGGCGCAGAATATCGTCATGAAAACTTCGCTATCAATGCAGGTCAGCCGGAATCTTATAATTTATATGACATTAACGGAGGAGTAGTTACAGGAACAACAGCGTCAAATATTAGAGTGACAGACTTTTTTGGTTCTGCAAGACCAAATGGCTCTCAAGTATTTCCTGGTTTCCGCCCTGCAAATGCAATTGACAAAGACCGTAATAGTGTTGCCGTTTATACCGATTTAGAACTAGACGTTACTGACAAATGGCTAGTAAATGGAGCCGTTCGTTTTGAGAACTATTCGGATTTTGGAAATACTACTAATTTCAAAGTAGCGACTCGTTATAAAGTAACAGAAAATATCAATTTACGCGGCGCTGTTTCAACTGGATTTAGAGCACCTTCATTACACCAAATCTATTTCAATTCAACTGCTACACAATTTGTGGGCGGTGTACCATTTGAGGTTGGAACTTTCAGTAATGATTCGCAAGCAGCACAATTGCTAGGAATTCCTAAATTGAAACAGGAAGAATCTCAAAGTGCCAGCATTGGTTTTACAGCTAAAATACCAACTGCAAATTTAACATTGACAGCCGATGCTTACATTGTAAAAATAGCGGACAGAGTAGTGCTTACTGATCAATTTTCAAGACCGGGTGGGACTCCTGCCGCAGGGTCTCCAAATGCAATTTTGAATGCATTATTTGATACAGCCGGAGCAACTGCTGCAACTTTCTTTGCTAATGCGATTGACACGGAATCAAAAGGAATTGATATTGTAATAAGTCATAAAACAAGTTTTGGAAATAATGTTTCTCTGAAAACAGATCTGTCAGGAACTTTTTCAAATACCTACAGAGTGGGAGATATTCACGCTTCTCCAGTTTTAGCAGCTGCCGGTCAGATAAACAGATACTATTCTGAAGCAAGTAGAGTGTACTTACAAGAAGCAATTCCAAGAGTTAAAGCTAATTTGACTAATTCGATTAGCTACAAAAAATTCGATTTCTTCTTGAGAAATGTTTATTTTGGTAAAGTTACTGATCCAAATACAGCAGACGTAAACGGAGATGGAAGAGTTGAAGGTATTATAATAAACGGTCAAGCGGTAGAGATTGAGCACCCGATCTGGGGCGCTAAAATAATTACGGATTTATCTGTTGGTTTCAAAATTACTGATGCTGCAAAAATAGTTATTGGAGCAAATAATATTTTTGACATATATCCGGATATGAATCTTGGAACGCAAACTGCAATTAGACCAAGATTAGTATCAGGAGCTATCAATTACACAGCGGCGCCATCGACAATAGATTTATCCAATGCAAATCAATTTATATATTCAAGAAACACCTCTCAATTTGGTCAAAACGGTCGTTTTGTTTTCGCCAGATTAAGCTTCAGTTTTTAGAAAAACATCTTTTATACAAAGGAAAGCCATCAACAAACAGTTGATGGCTTTTTTTTGGCTTAAACTTAGGTAAAAGAAGAATCCAAACGTTGTACCTTTGTTCCTCTTAACCTTTGTTTTTGTTGTAAATGAATTTCCAAGTAGTATCTGATTACCAGCCGAAGGGCGACCAACCTCAAGCGATTGAAAAATTGACTCAGGGGATTATTGATGGTGATAAATTCCAAACACTTTTAGGAGTTACCGGATCCGGAAAAACATTTACCGTTGCTAATGTCATTCAGGAGGTACAAAGACCAACATTAGTTTTAGCACACAATAAAACGTTGGCAGCACAATTATATTCGGAATTCAAACAATTTTTCCCGAATAATGCTGTGGAATACTTCGTTTCTTATTACGATTATTACCAACCCGAAGCTTTTATGCCCGTAACCGGTGTTTTTATTGAGAAAGACTTATCTATCAATGAAGAACTGGAAAAAATGCGAATGTCAACAACTGCTTCGTTGCTATCCGGACGTAGAGATATTTTGGTCGTCGCATCGGTTTCGTGTTTGTACGGTATAGGAAATCCTGTCGAATTTCAGAAAAACTTGATTCCAATTGAGAAAGGACAAATTATTTCTAGAACCAAATTATTGCATCAACTGGTGCAAAGTTTATATTCCAGAACGGAAGCCGATTTTAATCCCGGAAGTTTTAGAATAAAAGGCGATACGGTTGATGTATATCCAAGTTATGCTGATGAAGCTTATCGAATTCATTTTTTTGGTGATGAAATCGAAGAAATTGAAAGTTTCGACACAAAGAATTCTCAAGTAATCGAAAAATTTGAAAAACTGACGATTTATCCCGCTAACATGTTTGTGACGTCTCCAGATGTTTTGCAAAATGCAATTTGGGAAATCCAACAGGATTTAGTAAAACAGGTCGATTATTTTAAAGAAATAGGAAAACATCTTGAAGCAAAACGATTGGAAGAACGCACCAATTTTGATTTGGAAATGATTCGGGAACTTGGCTATTGTTCCGGAATTGAAAATTATTCCCGCTACCTTGATGGTCGTTTACCAGGAACCAGACCTTTCTGTTTATTGGATTATTTTCCAAAAGATTATTTGATGGTTGTAGACGAAAGTCACGTGACACTTTCTCAGGTTAGCGCAATGTATGGCGGAGACAGAAGCCGAAAAGAAAATTTAGTGGAATATGGTTTTAGACTTCCCGCTGCAATGGACAACCGCCCTTTAAAATTTGAAGAGTTTGAAGCGATGCAAAATCAGGTTATTTATGTTTCTGCAACGCCAGCTGATTACGAATTGCAAAAAACGGAGGGAGTTGTTGTCGAACAAGTGATTCGTCCCACAGGATTATTGGATCCCATTATTGAAATTCGACCAAGTTTAAACCAAATTGATGATTTAATTGAAGAAATTCAGGTTAGGGCAGAAATTGACGAACGAGTTTTAGTGACGACTTTAACCAAAAGAATGGCGGAAGAATTGGCCAAATATTTAACCAAGGTCAATATTCGTTGCCGTTACATTCACTCTGAAGTAGACACTTTGGAACGAATAGAAATTATGCAAGATTTGCGAAAAGGAATTTTCGATGTTCTAATAGGTGTAAATTTACTCCGTGAAGGGTTGGATTTACCTGAAGTTTCTTTGGTGGCAATTTTAGATGCAGACAAAGAAGGTTTTTTGCGAAGTCATCGTTCGCTTACGCAAACAATTGGTCGTGCGGCGAGAAACTTGAATGGAAAAGCGATTATGTATGCTGATAAAATTACCAATAGCATGCAAAAAACCATTGACGAAACGAATTATCGTAGAACCAAGCAAATTAATCACAATACTGAAAATAATCTTGTACCGATGGCGTTAAACAAAAAAATTGAAAGCGCCTTTACTAAAAACCCATTAGCTGATTATGAATTAGGCTACACAATAAATACGGCCGCCGAACCCGAAAACTTGTATCTATCCAAAGTAGAGATTGAAAAACGCATACGCGAAAAACGGAAATCAATGGAAAAAGCAGCCAAAGATTTAGACTTCATGCAAGCTGCAAAATTACGTGATGAAATTAAAGCGTTACAAGGACAACTAACTTAATTATGTTGCTCCTGAAAAACATTTAATAAAACTTCGCCATCAATTATAGCGTTTGGTGCTTCATTCATCAACTTAAGAATACGTTTTGTAGCGACAGGATTAAGTCCCATTTCAAGTGCTATTTGTTGGATTGCAACCGATTCTTTTTGGTGTAAAATTCCGTCACTATACATCAACAAAGCCAATCTGTAAAATTGCTGAATACGTAAAAACTCCGATTTAATAGGGATTTGCGGCAGTTCTTGATGAAACAAATCTTTAAAAACATCAATTCCAAATCCCAACTCACTAGCAACAATTGCCAAAAATTCATATTCTCTTTTATGCAAATGTCCGTCGACAGTAGAAAAAGCAATCATCTCCAAAACTAAACTCCTCTTTTCTTCGAATGTATTCATCAAATTATTATTTTTAGCTAAAATATTGTTTTTAAATCAAAACACAAAAACTAAAAATGATTCGACCACAGTTCCTACTCCTGCTCTTCTTTTTTACTATAGCAAATATTGCTGCTCAGGACGCTAAAGAGTCGAAACGAAGTACCGCTTCAAAACAAGTTTCTACCTTCACTATTGAAGCACCACAACTTCAAACCACAAAGAAAATTTGGGTGTATTTACCCGAAAATTATTTAGCGTCCAAAAAGAAATTCTCCGTAATTTACATGCACGACGCTCAAAATTTATTTGATGAAAAAACTTCCTATTCGGGTGAATGGAATGTCGATGAAAAACTGGACAGCTTAAAAGCACAAGTTATTGTAGTAGGAATTGAACACGGAAATGACAAACGAATCGATGAATTAACGCCTTTTAAAAACGAAAAATACGGTGGAGGAAAAGCGGACAGTTATTTAGAATTTATCGTAAAAACATTAAAACCACAAATCGACAAAACGTATCCAACAAAAACCAAAAAGAAAAATACGATTATCATGGGAAGTTCCCTTGGTGGACTTACCTCTTATTATGCCGTTTTAAAATACCCTGAAATATTTGGAAAAGCAGGTGTTTTCTCGCCTTCTTTTTGGTTTGCCAAAGACATTTACAATCTTACTGAAAAATCCGAAAAGATAAAATCTAAAGTCTATTTTCTCTGCGGCGACAGTGAAAGCGACGATATGGTTTCAGATTTGAACAAAATGGAACGTTTGCTAAATTCAAATCGATGTTATTGCCTGAATTTGAATGAAAAGAAAATTGTAAAAGGCGGACAACATAATGAAAAATTATGGCGCGATGGTTTTGTAAAAGCAATTTTATGGCTTGGCTATTAAATGGCATCTTTGAAGAAACTCATTAATTTTTAGTGTAAAAAACAGATTCACATGCAATTAATCCTTAGAGAATACAACCTTAAATTAAAACATACGTTTACAATTTCCAGAAAATCTATAGACTTCCAGCCTTGCTTGATTGTGGAATTCCAAAGTGAAGGTTTTTCAGGTTTTGGCGAAGCAACTTCTAATCCATATTACAAGACAACAGTTCCGATGATGATGCAAGATTTAGAAAAAATTCGCACGGTAATCGGAAACACTACAGATGAAACACCCGAAGAATTTTGGTCAAAAATTCACCCGTATTTAAAAGAAAATATGTTTGCATTATGCGCTTTGGATATGGCATACAATGATTGGTACGCGAGAAAAAAAGGAAAGAAATTGTACGAATTGTGGAATTATAACATTGACAAAAAACCATTAACTGATTATACAATTGGAATTGCTACAATCGAAGAAATGGTAGCAAAAATAAAAGAATTGCCTTGGCCAATTTATAAAATAAAACTGGGAACCAACGAAGATATTGCCATTGTCAAAGAACTTCGAAAACATACGAATGCCACTTTTAGAATTGACGCCAATTGTGGTTGGGGTGTGGAAGAAACCATAAATAATGCTGTTGAGCTGAAAAAATTAGGTGTTGAATTCTTAGAACAACCAATGAATGCCGACAATTGGGAAGGACACAAGGAAGTTTTCAAACATTCTGTTTTACCAATAATTGCTGACGAAAGTTGTATAATTGAGCAAGACGTGGCTAAATGTCACCATCATTTTCATGGAGTGAATGTCAAATTAATGAAATGTGGCGGATTAACTCCCGGAAGACGAATGATTGAAGAAGCCAAGAAATTAGGTTTGAAAACAATGGTGGGTTGTATGACTGAATCGACCGTTGGAATATCTGCAATTGCACATTTATTGCCACAATTGGATTATGTCGATATGGACGGTGCATTGCTTTTAGCTGAAGACATAGCAACTGGTATAACAATAGATTTTGGAAAAATAAGCTATTCTGAAATCAATGGAACCGGTGTAACTTTAATTAAGGACATTTGAAAGTGCTCCAATTCTAAATCTAAAATTGTGCTCTAATTGCTTTTAAACCGTACCTTTGTAAAAAATTAGAATATGATGACAAATAACGATATCTTTAAAAAACTTCGCGTAGCTTTAATGTTACGCGATGATCAAATAGTTGAAATATTAGAATTAGTAGATTTTAGAATCACTAAATCAGAATTGGGTGCTTTTTTCCGTGATGAAAAACATGAAAACTATATGGAATGTGGCGACCAAGTGTTGCGTAACTTCCTAAATGCATTAGTAATTCACTTGCGTGGTACGAAAGAAAATCCAAAAAATCCAAATGATGTTTTGGCCAAACATAAAGCTCAAATTCCTGTAAAGGAAGGAACTTCTGAAAGAGCTGAATTTAAAGCAAAGCCAAGAGACGAGGAGAGATCAAGAGGTGACGAAAGTCCTTCAAAATCGAAACCTGCTGCTAAAAAACCATTCAAAAAACAATTCTCAAAAGTAGCTCCAAAAGTTCAGGTGGTAGAAAAAGTAAAATTCAACTTCGGTAAGAATAAAAAATCATAACTGTGAAAACGGCTTTGATTATTGGAAGCACCGGTTTAATAGGTTCAGAGCTATTAAATTTACTATTAGATAGCAATGATTATCTAAAAGTGATCACTTTTGTAAAAAGAGATACAGGAATAAAGCATCCAAAATTAACGCAACACATCATTGATTTTGACAAGCCCGAAACTTATAAAGATTTAGTTGTTGGTAATGATTTCTTTTGTACGATTGGCACAACAATCAAAAAAGCAGGAAGTAAAGAAGCTTTTAGAAAAGTAGATTTTGGATATCCAAAACAGTTTGCCGCTTTTGCTTTGCAGAATAAAGTCAAAAACTATTTAATTATTTCATCTCTTGGTGCTAATGCAAAATCCGGAAATTTCTATTTGAAAACAAAAGGAGAAATTCAAGATTTTCTTAAAGATTGTGATTTTGAAAGCGTTGATGTATTGCAACCTTCCCTTCTTTTGGGAAACCGAACTGAATTTAGATTAGGAGAAAAAGTAGGTGCTTTTTTTATGAAAACACTTAGCTTCTTATTCGTTGGAAATTTAAAAAAGTACAAACCTATCGAAAGCAAAACGGTAGCCACAGCACTTTTGAAAATAGCTCAAACAAACAATAAAGGATTTAAAATATATGAATCGGATGCGATTCAAGAAATTGCAAACTAATACAATAATAAAATCCTGAATGTGAGTTCAGGATTTTTTGTATATTTATTTATCATTAGTAATTAAATTCTACAAAAATGAAATGCATTCTAACCTTCTCAATATTCTTTTTCACTTCCTTATTTTTTGGACAAAATAATAAAATAGAAGAACCCGCAATGTTTTTTGATTCAATTTTAGTTACGTCGACGACAATGGAACATATTGACCCAAATGAAATTGAATCTGTAAATGTTATCAAAAAGGACACCACTATTAATGGTGTTATGTATTGTGGTCAAATATATATTACTTCCAAAGTTACTAAGAAATATAATTTCATAAGTTTGAAACAAATTAAATCTGAATTTACCAAAATCAAAAGTAACGATGTCATTTTTATGATAAATGGAACATTTATAAAAGACGATATTGAAACTTTCAAATTAGACCGAAACTATATTTTAAAAGTAGAAGTCACTAATTCAGAAGCATTTTACAATTTTAGAAAAAGCAATACCAAATTTGACATAATCAACATCTTAGGAAAAACCAAAGAAAACTTAGAAAATAAAAACAAGATTTTAATAAAAGGTCATCAAGCAATTGGTATTAAGTAGATTCTATATTTAATGTAATTTAATCGTGTTTATATTCTCTTTTAAGAACTACAACTCAACATCGAACATCCTACTTTATCTCTGGCCCAATCGGGTCTTTTGGCAAACCATTTCTGGGAATTTGGTTGTTCATCGTACGGATTTTTAAGCATTTCAAATAATTCTTTTAGCAAAGCATAGTCACCCTTATCTGCGTCATCAATACACAATTGTGCCATATAATTTCGCAGTACATATTTTGGATTCACTTGATTCATTTGCTTTTTTCTTTCAACATCCGAAAGTGTTTCTTCATTGATTCGAATGCTGTACATCTCAAACCAATCGTGCCAATCTTTCAAGATTGTTTCATCTAAAGCTTTTTCATTGTAAAAGGCGTCTTTTATGGTATTCAAAGCTGTTATTGCAGTATCAGCTTTAATAACATTACTTAGATTTCTAAAGAAAATCGTCATATCGGTTTCTACCTTTTCAAGTAATTGAGTTAAACTCTGAATCAAAACTACATCTTGTTCTTTTTTGATTTGGAAACCGAGTTTATTTTGCACCATATTCAAATACTCCTTTTCGTAATCAGTACTGTAAGCATTCAAAATAGTTTCCAGTGGTTTTGCATCTTTTATCAAAGGATACAAAGAATTGGCCAATTGATACAAATTCCATAACGCAATTTCTGGTTGGTTGCCAAAACGGTATCTTTTATGTTGGTTATCCGTTGTATTAGGCGTCCAAGTGGAATTGTAGTCTTCTAACCAACCGTAAGGTCCGTAATCAATGGTGATGCCGTGAATTGACATATTATCCGTATTCATAACTCCATGAACAAAACCAACGCGTTGCCAGTGTACAATCATGCTCAGCGTAGTTTGAGTAACTTCTTTAAAAAAAGCAAGATATCTTTCGACACCCTCTTTTTTAATATGAGGAAAATGATGTTTGATGGTGAAATCTGTCAATAATTTGAGATTTACATGGTCTTCTCTGGAAGCAAATAATTCAAAACTACCAAAACGAATAAATGATGGAGCCACTCTACAAACGATAGCACCTTTTTCGTAGGCAGGATTTCCATTATATAAAACATCTCGCAATACCTGATCGCCAGAAAGCATTAGCGAAAGCGACCGTGTTGAGGGAACACCCAAATAATGCATCGCTTCGGCACACAAATATTCTCGTATGGAAGAACGCAAAACGGCGAAACCATCGGCGGTTCTGGAATATGGTGTTGGCCCTGCTCCTTTTAGCTGTAGAGTGTATGTACTATTTTCATGAACTACTTCAGTAAGATTAATGGCACGACCATCTCCTAATTGTCCTGCCCAATTCCCAAATTGATGTCCCGCATAACTCAAAGCATACGGTTTGCTGCCCGGATAAATGGTACTTCCTGAAAAAGTATTTAAAAAATCAGCTGAAAGTATATCTTCCTGAGAGAGACCAATAGCATTTGCTACTTCAATTGAAGTATGAATCAGCGAAGGATTTGAAGGTTTTTTGGGTAACACGTAAGAATAACAAGCTTGATGAACCTGTCTTGGAACATTGATTTGATTGGGATCAGCAGGTAATTCGGCAGTAAAACTATTTTGTATCTGGAGTTTCATAATTACTAAAAAACATTAAAAACAAAGATAATTGTTGTAAAGCAGAAAACTTTGCATTTTCAATTATTATTATGATTTGTTCTCCTTAAAAACTTGTAATCATCCAAAAAAAAATCCCGTTTGCTGAAGCAAACAGGATTTTAAATTTATAACTATTTTCTAATTATGAAAGCGCTGCTTTAACTTGATCAGCTGCTTCTTGGAATTCAACAGCAGATAAAATTGGCATTCCTGAATTATCAATTAATTCTTTTGCGATCGCTGCATTTGTACCTTGCAAACGAACAATGATTGGCACTTTAATTGCATCACCCATATTTTTGTAAGCATCAACAACTCCTTGCGCCACACGGTCACAACGAACGATTCCACCAAAAATATTAATCAAAATAGCTTTTACGTTTTGATCTTTTAAGATAATACGGAAAGCAGTTTCAACACGTTTTGCATCAGCAGTTCCACCTACGTCAAGAAAGTTAGCAGGCTCAAAACCAGCATATTTGATCAAATCCATAGTTGCCATTGCTAAACCCGCTCCGTTCACCATACATCCTACTGTACCGTCAAGATCTACATAGTTTAACCCTACTTCTTTTGCTTCCACTTCGATTGGATTTTCCTCACGAATGTCACGCATATCAGCATATTTCTTTTGTCTGTATAAAGCATTATCATCGATATTTACTTTAGCATCTACAGCCATAATTTTATTGTCAGATGTTTTTAAAACCGGGTTGATTTCAAACATCGAAGCATCAGATCCAATATAAGCATTGTATAAAGAATCGATGAATTTTACCATTTCTTTGAAAGCGTTTCCAGAAAGGCCTAAGTTAAAAGCAATTCTTCTTGCTTGAAAACCTTGCAATCCAACAGAAGGGTCAATTTCTTCAGTAAAAATTAAATGAGGAGTGTGTTCCGCAACTTCTTCAATATCCATTCCACCTTCAGTAGAATACATAATCATATTTCTACCTGTAGCTCTGTTCAATAAAACAGAAACGTAAAACTCCGACGTTTCACTTTCACCAGGATAATATACATCTTCAGCGATTAAAACTTTGTGTACTTTTTTACCTTCAGCTGAAGTTTGAGGTGTAATCAATTGCATTCCGATGATTTGCTCTGAAATCTCTTCAACTTGTTGTAAATTTTTGGCAAGTTTTACTCCACCACCTTTTCCACGTCCACCTGCATGAACTTGGGCTTTTACAACATACCAACTTGTACCAGTTTCGGCAGTTAATTGTTTTGCAGCAGCAACCGCTTCTACAGGGCTATTAGCAACTATTCCGCGTTGAATGCGAACTCCGTAGCTAGCTAAAATCTCTTTTCCTTGATATTCGTGTATGTTCATAATATAGAATTTGTCTGGCTTCTGAATTTCTTTCAGAATAAAAGTGCCACAAAAATAGCAAAATTAAACTTAACTGTTATTTTTTTTTTAATTAAATGTAGCTCTAAATCTAGATAACAGAAAGAAAGACAAAGCCACTGTTAAAATAAAAAAAATATAAAAATTAACTACAAATTTGTTATAAATAATCACGATAAATGATTGGCAAAATATTTCTTTCAAAATCACCGCTTTAATCAGTATTTTTTTATTTCCATTTTATCGAAAAATCAAATCGGATGTGTTTAAATATCATTATTGAGATTTATTCAACCTTTTTCTGTTAGAACTGTAAAAACAAGCCTTTTTTAACCTTTACACCTCTTATATGTTACTAAATCTTTAATTTTGTAGAAAAAAATTTAAGCATGAGAGTTAAAGAACAAGGCCTTTATTTGCCCGAATTTGAACACGACAATTGCGGTGCTGGATTCATTTGTAATTTAAATGGAATTAAGTCAAATGATATTATACACAAAGCACTTGATATATTAATCAAATTAGAACACCGGGGCGCTGTAAGTTCAGATGGCAGAACTGGAGATGGAGCAGGAATATTGTTTGATATCCCACATGATTTTTTTAAGAAAATTTGCGAATTTGATCTCCCGGAAACTAAGGAATATGCCGTGGGAATGGTTTTTATGCCTAAAAGTAAAAATCAAGTTGTTTTTTGTAAAACTACTTTTGAAACTTCGATACGCGGTCAAAATCTAGAAATATTAGGATGGAGAGACGTTCCTGTTGACGCATCAAATTTAGGACGTATTGCCGGCGAGAAAGAACCAACCGTTAAACAAGTATTTGTTGGTAAAAATGGATTAGACCTTACGGAACAACAATTTAATGCTAAGTTATTTGCAGCAAGAAAAATAGCGGAACATGCGATTCGAAATTCAAGAATTTCAGAAAGTCACATGTTTTATTTTTCCAGTTTTTCAACCACTACCATAATATATAAAGGTTTGTTGATGCCTGAAGATATCAGCAGATATTACACGGATTTATTAGATGATGACTTAGTAACTCGATTAGCCTTAGTTCACCAACGTTTTTCCACCAACACATTTCCTTCATGGGAATTGGCTCAGCCCTTCCGATATATGTGTCATAATGGAGAAATAAATACGCTTCGTGGTAACATTAGCCGCATGCGGGCCCGTGAAGAACTAATGAAAAGTGATGTTTTTGGTGATGACATCAAAAAATTATTCCCAATTATTTTAGAAGGAAAATCAGATTCGGCTTCTATGGATATGGTAATCGAACTGTTATTGATGACGGGACGTTCTTTGCCGGAAGCGATGATGATGGTTGTCCCTGAAGCTTGGGAAAAACACCAAACTATGTCAGCCGACAAAAAAGCATTCTACGAGTACAACGCTTGCATCATGGAACCTTGGGATGGTCCAGCTTCTATTCCTTTTACTGATGGTAACGTTATTGGTGCTTTATTAGATAGAAATGGATTGCGTCCTTCACGATATACATTGACTAAAAGTGGTTTCGTAATTATGTCTTCAGAGATTGGAGTTCTTGACATCAAACCCGAAGATGTGATTCAACACGGTCGTTTAGAACCGGGAAAAATGTTTTTAGTTGACATGAACGAAAGTCGAATTATTGAAGATGAAGAGATCAAAAATGCAATTGTTACCAAACGTCCTTACAAACAATGGTTGGATGAAAATTTGGTACAATTGGCTCAAATACCATATACTGACAATCCAATTCCAGTAGAAAACATAGATTTTGAAACAAGACAAAGACTTTTTGGCTACACGTTAGAGGATTTAAAAACAATCATAAACCCAATGGGAACTCAAGGTGCAGAAGCATTAAGTTCTATGGGAAATGATACTCCGTTAGCGGTTTTGTCAGATCAGCCACAGCTGTTATACAACTATTTTAAACAATTATTTGCTCAGGTTACCAATCCACCGTTGGATGGTATTCGTGAAGAAATAATTACTGATATCAGTTTAGCGATTGGTGGCGATTATAATATTTTTGATATTGTTCCAAAACATTGTAAGAAACTAAAAATTCAAAATCCAGTTATTTCGAACGAGGATTTAGATAAAGTAAAAAACATTGATCATGCTGATTTCAAATCAGTAACGATCGCTACTTTATACGATAACGAAAAAGGGGTAAATGGTCTAGAACGCGCTTTGGAAAGAGCGGTTCAAGCAACTTTTAAAGCGGTTTCAGAAGGCTGTAATATTGTGATTCTTTCAGATAGAGGAGTTAGTGAAAAAATGGCTCCAATACCGATGCTGTTGGCGTGTTCTTACATTCATCATTCGCTTAACATTCTAAAAGTTCGTTCTAAATTTGGAATCATTATTGAATCCGCAGAACCTCGCGAACCACATCATTTTGCCCTATTATTTGGTTATGGAGCCAGCGCAATTAATCCTTACATGGTGAATGAAATTATTCATGACCAAGTTATCCAAGGTTTTATTACTAATATAAAAGCGGATTATGCTATTAAAAATTACAATAAAGCTATTGCAAAGGGGATTCTGAAAATCATGAATAAAATTGGCATCTCTACTTTACATTCTTACAGAGCGGCACAGATTTTTGAAATTTTAGGATTAAATAAAACATTTACTTCAAAATATTTCCCTTATACTCCTTCCAGAATTGAAGGAATAGGCCTGATGGAAGTCGAAAAAGAAATCAAAAAAAGATACCAAAAAGCATTTCCAAATTCAAAAGTCAGCAATTTATTGCCTTTAGAAATTGGAGGAATTTACAGGTGGAGAAGATCAGGAGAAAAACACATGTTTAATCCAACAACTATTTCTAAACTACAACAAGCAGTACGTTTAAATAGTCCTGAAAGCTACAAGGAATATGCTAAAATGGTCAATGACCAAAGCGAAAACTTGATGACAATTAGAGGCTTATTTGAATTCAATAATTTGGATCCAATTTCTATTGACGAAGTGGAACCTTGGACAGAAATTGTAAAAAAATTCAAAACTGGCGCAATGTCATACGGATCTATCAGTCAGGAAGCTCATGAAAATTTGGCAATTGCCATGAATAGAATTGGCGGAAAAAGTAATTCTGGTGAAGGTGGAGAAGATCCTAAACGTTTCCAAAAAGACTTAAATGGAGATTCCAGAAATAGTGCTATTAAGCAAGTAGCTTCCGGAAGATTTGGAGTGTCTATTAACTACTTAACAAATGCCAAAGAGATTCAGATAAAAATGGCTCAAGGCGCAAAACCCGGAGAAGGTGGACAATTACCAGCTGAAAAAGTAGTGCCTTGGATTGCTGAAGTCAGAAATTCAACGCCTTATGTTGGATTAATCTCTCCGCCGCCTCACCACGATATTTATTCTATTGAAGATTTATCACAGTTGATTTTTGATTTAAAAAATGCCAATCGTGAAGCTAGAATTAATGTAAAATTAGTTTCTGAAGTGGGCGTTGGAACAATCGCTGCTGGTGTTGCTAAAGCAAAAGCCGATGTAATCTTGATTTCTGGATACGACGGAGGAACCGGAGCCGCTCCACTAACATCATTACAACATACTGGAATTCCTTGGGAACTTGGTTTAGCCGAAGCGCAACAAACATTAATACTAAATGATTTAAGAAGTCGTGTAGTTTTAGAATGTGACGGGCAATTGAAAACAGGACGTGATGTAGCCATTGCTGCATTACTTGGCGCTGAAGAATTTGGTTTTGCAACTGCTCCTTTAGTTGCATCGGGTTGTATTATGATGAGAGCGTGTCACTTAAATACTTGTCCGGTAGGAATTGCTACACAGGATCCGGAACTGAGAAAAAATTTCAAAGGAACGCCAGAACACATTATTAACTTCATGTATTTTATTGCTGAGGAGTTGAGGGAAATCATGGCACAATTAGGATATAGAACATTAAAAGAAATGGTGGGACAATCGCAAAAATTGAATGTCAATAAAGCCATTAAGCATTATAAAGCAAGTGGATTAGATTTATCTACAATTTTATATAAACCAGAAAAAGCGAAAGTAGTACCAAATCACAATACTACAGAACAAGACCATGCTTTAGAACATGTGCTTGATTTTGATATTATAAAAGCCGCTATTCCTTCTATTTATCGAAAAGAAAGAACCAGAGTTACTTTTAAAATTAAAAATACGGATCGTTCCGTTGGAGCTATATTGAGTAATGAGATTTCTAAAATATATGGCGCACAAGGTTTGCCTGAAGACACAATATTAGTTGATTTTGAAGGATCAGCCGGACAAAGTTTTGGTGCTTTTGCAACCAATGGTTTATCATTCAAAATTCATGGAAACTGTAATGATTATTTAGGAAAAGGCCTTTCTGGAGCTAAATTAATTATCAAAGTCCCACCATCTGCCACTTTCAAACCAGAAGAAAATATTATCATTGGTAACGTTGCACTTTATGGAGCTATTACTGGTGAGGCATACATAAATGGTATGGCAGGAGAACGTTTTTGTGTTAGAAATTCTGGAGCAACAGCAGTTGTAGAAGGAATTGGAGATCACGGATGCGAATACATGACTGGAGGAACTGTTGTAGTTCTAGGAAAAACAGGCAGAAATTTTGCTGCAGGAATGAGTGGTGGTATTGCTTATGTTTTTGATCCAAATAAAAAATTCGACGCTACCTTATGTAATATGGAAATGGTCGCTTTTGAAATATTCGAAGAAGATGACTTTATTAAACTGAGACGTTTGATAAAAAATCATTCTATGTATACCAATAGCCCTTTGGCAAAAAGGATTTTAGAAGATTGGGAAAATCAAAGCAACCATTTTGTCAAGGTAATGCCTACTGATTACAAAAAAGCATTGCAACGATTAGCCGAAGAAAAACAAATTGAAGAACTACTAGCACTATAGTTATGGGAAAGATAGGAGGATTTAAAGAATATACTAGAACCGACGAAAGCAATGTTGCTGTTCTAGAAAGAGTATCAAATTATAATGAATTTAAAATTCCATTAACCAATGATAAAATCAAAGAACAAGGATCTAGATGCATGGATTGTGGTATTCCATTTTGTCACAGTGCTTGTCCATTAGGGAATTTAATACCTGATTTTAATGATATGGTGCATCAGGAAGAATGGGAAAGTGCATTAAAAATATTGCAATCAACCAATAACTTTCCGGAATTTACAGGCCGTTTATGCCCTGCTCCATGTGAAAAATCATGTGTGTTAGGAATTATCAGCGAGCCAATAGCTATCGAAAATATCGAAAAAAATATTATCGAAAGAGGCTTTGCTGAAGGTTGGATAAAACCACAACAGCCCGAAGTTAGAACAGGAAAAACAGTAGCTGTAATAGGCTCTGGTCCTGCTGGATTAGCGGCGGCACAACAAATAAATCGAGCAGGACATACCGTTACGGTTTTTGAAAGAGACAATGCAATAGGAGGTTTATTACGTTATGGAATTCCAAATTTCAAACTAGAAAAAGGGATTATTGACAGACGCGTTAAAGTACTGGAAGCCGAAGGAATTACTTTTAAAACAAATATAAATGTTGGCGTAAATTATAGTGTTGAAGAATTAAATTCTTTTGATTCAATCGTATTATGCGGTGGTGCAACCGAAAGAAGAAGTTTACCTACTAAAGGAATAGAAAGTAAAGGAGTTATTCAAGCAATGACTTTCTTGACGCAACAAACGAAATCACTATATGGTGAGGTAATCCCTGATCAAATAAACGCTGCCGGTAAAGATGTGATCGTTATTGGTGGTGGAGATACTGGTTCAGATTGCGTTGGAACATCAAACAGACACGGAGCTAAATCAGTTACTAATTTTGAGATTTTACCAAAACCACCAGGTGGAAGAAGTGAAACGACACCTTGGCCGTTTTGGCCATTGCAATTAAAAACTTCCTCTTCACATGAAGAGGGTTGTAATAGAAACTGGTTAATCAACACCAAAGAATTCATTTCTAATGAAAAAGGGGAACTTGTAGGTTTAAAAACCGTTGAAGTGGCTTGGAAAATGACATCTGGACAAAGACCTGAATTGATAGAAAAAGAAGGTTCGGAAAAAATATGGCCTTGTGATTTAGCTCTGTTAGCACTGGGATTTACTGGTCCTGAAAAAACATTAAGTGATCAATTAGGATTAGAAATTGATATGAGAAGCAATTATAAAGCGAACAATTATCAAACGAATGTTCCCCATATATTTACTGCAGGTGACATGCGAAGAGGACAATCATTAATTGTTTGGGCAATATCTGAAGGTCGTGAAGCTGCCAGAGAAGTCGATAAATACTTGATGGGTTATACCAATTTACCGACCAAAGGAGATGGCGATTTACCCAACTTATAGTTCTAAATGATATTTTATAACCCTTGATAGAAAAATTTGTCAAGGGTTATTTTTTTATAGAATTTCAAACATATGTTTAATTTATAACTTTTTGTTATAATTTGTTAGAATTCCAATATTAGCTTGTGGAACTAAATAAAGAGTAATAAATTTGCTCAAAATTAATAATCATGCAATCAAAAGACTTAGTACAATTAGCAGAACAATTTGGCAGTCCATTATACGTTTACGATGCCGAGAAAATACAATCTCAATATAACAGATTATCAAAAGCTTTTTCTAAGGTTAATAAGTTGCGCATTAATTACGCGATGAAGGCATTGTCTAATGTTGCGATCCTCCAATTGTTGAAAGAAATGGGGTCTGGTTTAGATACCGTTTCCATTCAGGAAGTATTATTAGGACTTCATGCCGGCTATGAGCCAGAAAAAATATTTTACACTCCAAATGGTGTTTCTCTTGAAGAAATTGAAGAAGTTAACGCTATGGGAGTTCAAATAAACATTGACAACTTATCCATATTAGAACAGTTCGGAACAAAATATCCAAGTGTTCCTGTTTGCATTAGAATAAATCCACATGTAATGGCAGGTGGAAATGCTAATATATCTGTTGGTCATATTGATAGTAAATTTGGGATTTCTGTTCACCAATTACCTCATTTAGTTCGCATTGTTGAAAATACAAAAATGAATATTGTAGGGATACACATGCATACTGGTTCTGATATTCTTGACATCGAAGTGTTTTTATATGCTGCAGAAATATTATTCGACGCTGCAAAAAACTTTAAAAATCTAGAATTTTTAGACTTCGGAAGTGGATTTAAAGTGCCTTATAAAAAAGACGATATCGAGACGGACATTGAAGAGTTAGGTAAAAAATTATCAAAAAGATTCAATGCCTTTTGTACCGAATATGGAAAAGAATTAACCTTGATATTTGAACCTGGTAAATTTCTAGTAAGTGAAGCTGGTTTCTTTTTGGCTAAAGTTAATGTCGTTAAACAAACTACTTCTACGGTTTTTGCAGGAATAGATAGCGGTTTTAATCATTTGATTAGACCAATGTTTTACGGTTCACAACATCATATTGAAAATATTTCACACCCGAAAGGGAAAGAACGTTTCTACTCCGTTGTTGGATATATTTGTGAGACAGATACTTTTGCTAATAACAGAAAAATTGCAGAAATAAAAGAAGGTGATATTTTATCTTTTAGAAATGCGGGAGCGTATTGTTTCTCTATGGCTTCAAACTACAACTCAAGATACAAACCAGCCGAAGTATTATGGATGAACGGCGAAGGGCATCTAATCAGAGCACATGAAACCTTTGAAGATTTACTTAAAAATCAAATTCCATTACCTGCAGCAATGGCCACAGTTTAAAATACAAATCCCGCCTCACTTTTAATGAGACGGGATTTTTTTTGTTCAAAAATAAATAAGACCAATTTTTATTTTTTATCTAAAAGAGTTTCTAACACTTCGGATTCAGTCCCATTTGGAAATGGAATTTTCAACATTTGTGAAAGCGTTGGTGCAATTTGGGTAATGTATTTTTTAGCGTGCAATTCTCCTTTTGGAACTTGCCATCCATAAAAAAGTAAAGGCACATGAGTATCATAACTATTAGGTGAACCATGTGTAGTTCCTGTAGCTTGATATTGCATATAACCTGCTTTATCAAGTATAACAATATCGCCATTTTGTTTAGGATCATAACCCTTAGAAATGAAACTTAAAAAATAATCATCTCCTGATGACGCTAAAATTTCCTCTTCAGTGAACACTCTTTTAACTTGTTCTTGTGTCATCAAAAAGTCCTTAAAACTTTGTTTCACTTTCACCAATTCTAATCCTTTCTGTTTGATAATTTCTTTATTGAAAAAAAGATTAAAGTTAGAATAATCTAATATCAAATCTGAACCAAAGGTTTCATTTGAATGTTTTTTTAATGCTTCAACAATGTCTTTCGCAGGAATATTTTTTACATTGTATTTGTTATCTTTTAAATAATTAGGATTCTCAGCTCCAGCGTGATCAGCAGTCAGAAAAAGCAAGTAATTATCTTTTCCAACGGTTTTGTCTAAATAGTTTAAAAACTGAGCAATGGTTTGATCTAAACGCAAATAAGTGTCTTGTAACTCTATAGAACGCGGTCCAAAAGTATGTCCTACATAATCCGTTGAAGAAAAACTAACCGTCAAAAAATCTGTGATATCATCTTTCCCTAATTCTTCTTTTTCTATAGCTTTCATCGCTAACTCTGCCAAAATATCATTACCAAAAGGTGTAGTTCTCAAAACATCTGCTCCTTTTTCTTTATACATCTTACTTAAATCATATGGAAAAACAGGTGCATTAGCTTTATCTAATTTACCTTCATACGGATTGTCATCAGCAAGACTTTCATTGTAAGTGTCTATCGGCTTCAATAAATTCCATCCTTTGTTAATGTAATTCATATATCGCTTATCTTGGTTAAATTCAGTTAACCAATTAGGCAGTGCTGAACCATAAAAAGTACTTGAAATAAAAGCTCCTGTTTTACTATACCAAAATGCCCAATTAGCAAAATGACCCGCTGGCAATATAGCACCACGATCTTTTATACTCATACCAATTACCTTACCTTTAAAATTTGTAGCCATTCGCAACTCATCAGTAATTGTGGTACTTAATAAATTTTTAGGAGACATTGCCCCCTCTTTTTCTGTACCGTTACCTAGTATTGAAACAGATGCATCATCCGTACAATACATATCTTTTCCTATAGCTTTATTGAACCAATCATTTCCAACTATTCCATGTGTAGATGGCGTAGTACCAGTATAAATACTAGCATGGCCAGGAGCTGTATAAGTTGGTACATAATTATAATGCATATTGTGAAAAGTATATCCATTATTCATTAATCTTTTAAAACCATTTGCAGAAAAATCATCCGAGAAACGATATAGATATTCCATTTTCATTTGGTCTACGACAATACCTACCACCAATTTAGGTCGTTGTTGAGCTTGCAAGTTTAGAGAAACAATAAGTACCAAAAACAAAATAATTCTTTTCATATTATATTTTTATATTTTAAACAAAAATACGACATAAAGTTTGTACAAACTCTCCACGATCACGAAAGGACAATAAATTAACCTATTCTTAAACTCCATTAACTTGAAATATCAATAATGTTAGCATTCACAAAAAAATCCTCATCATTTGAATGATGAGGATTTAATACATTCCGAATTTTATTCAGTTAAAAAAAGGCGCCAAACCGCATCGTTATTTAACAGCTTCGGATGCCTATAAAACAAAAAACCCCGTTCATCAGAACGAGGTTTTCAAAGAAAGGCGACGACATACTCTCCCACATAACTGCAGTACCATCTGCGCAGGCGGGCTTAACTACTCTGTTCGGGAAGGGAAGAGGTGAGCCCCGCCGCAATAACCACCTT
>NZ_JAFCUM010000016.1:0-70705 GCF_049896525.1 Flavobacterium sp. DSR3-2 | reverse complement strand
ATTTTTTCTTTGCCAACCCTTACAGCCCTTGGGAACGTGGTGCAAATGAAAATCTAAATGGATTAATAAGACAATACATACCCAAATCATCATCATTTGATGAAATAACTCCAGAGAGAGTTATAGAAATACAAGAGAAATTAAACAATAGACCAAGAAAAAGATTTAATTTTGAAACACCTAATTATATGTTTAATCAAAAAGTTGCATTTATAACTTGAATCCTGCTTTCCTTTTTGTTATCAACTTTTTTCATTCATTATCCAGATTTTCATTAAAAGCGGATGGAAGTAGCGTAGGGATGAATTTGATTAAAATAGGCAATAATAAACTACCGCCGGGAAGTAAAAATATAGTCAAAGAAGGGATGGTTTTGCAAATTTCCAATAGTTGTTTTTTGACTTTTTTCTTTTCTTTTTCGTCCAAATCTCGTCTGGTAGAGTAGGCTAGTAACACCATTAATTCCTTGCTTTGCTCAATTTCCTTGATTAGTCGTTTTTTATTTCGGCTTATTAGTGTAACAACGCTTTGAGTGGTTTGGTCGTAAAAATGTTTTACAGGATTTGAATAATTAAAATACGGTATTTCTTTTTTATGTTTAGAAATGAATTCGTTGGTAGTGAAAATACTTTCGACAACAAAAGAATCTGGGACAGATAAAATTTCAGCTAACGAATGCAAAAAGTATCTCTCGTCGTTTTCTATTTTTCCATCGCTCCACAAAGCCATTCCAGCAATATCTATCAAATAATATTGCTCTAATTCATTTGTAAAGTAAGCCAATTGTAACGTTTCTAGACTCTGAACAGAAACTTTTGAGAATTTGCTGTAGCGTATCGAGGCTTCAAATAGTTTAATTAACAAGTCATCATATTGTGATTTTTCTAACTTGATTTTTAACGCAAGTGTCACAATATTGACAACCGTTTCTTCAATTTTTTTCAGATATTTTTCCGGAATTATTCCATGTATCAAATATTGGCGAAAAGCAAGCACGTCAATGAATAATAATGCGTTAGTCACCAGATGGGAGAAACTTTTGCTTATGATGCTGTCATTGGTTTGAACACGTTCATCAATTATTTTTTCTAAAGTTAAAGCAGGGGAATATTTTGGAAGAATTTTTTTAAATAAATTAAATCCCTGAGGATTCATTTGATTGTAAAAAGTATTTGCTTGTTTGATGAAATTCTCAGGACTGATATCTTCGTGAGTCAAACAAAAAACTTGGTGTAAAGTATTTAAAAGTGCGACTTTTGAAATCTCTTCTTTGAACCAACCTTTCGTTTCTATGGTTGTCACAGTATCAAATCCTATGATATGACCGTAGATAAAACCAGTATTTCTTACCTTTTGATAAAATGTATCGGCAGTTTTACAAACTGTTTCTTTTGAAAATTTTTGTTCACTAAAAAATTTGTCTATCCAACCTGATGCCGAAGGGTTAATCATTGCTTTAATTTGAAGTTACAAAGCTATGTTTTTTTATGGTAGTTTTAACTGGAGTATTCTTGTTTAACACAGATACTACAATTAATTAGCATTGTTTTTCTGGTTTTATACTGGATAAATTAAATTGTTATCATTTTTGATTAAAAACACTTGCAGTCGGTTACTATATTTTAGAGTAAGTAATGAAAATTTCTTATTGTAAAAATGATATCTTGACATCTAAAAGGTGCAATAAAGGACAAAGCCCTGAATTATGAATAAACAGGGCTTTGATAAGTATTTAAGAATTGAATAAAGTTTCAGCGGCTTCCCAATTGACTACATTCCAAAAAGAAGCAATATAATCCGCTCTTCGATTTTGATTTTTAAGATAATAAGCATGTTCCCATACATCTAACGCTAAAACCGGTTTCCCTTTCAGTCCTTTTCCTCGCAATCGCATCAAAGGATTGTCTTGGTTTGCTGTTGAACCTATAACTAATTTTCCATCTTGAACCACTAACCAAGCCCAACCGGAACCAAATCGTTTCATTGAAGCATCACTAAATTGCTTTTTGAATTCATCAAAAGAACCAAAACCAGTCACTATCGCATCCCCTAATTTCCCTTTTGGAGCACCACCACCATTTGGTGTCATTAAACTCCAAAATAAACTGTGATTGTAATGGCCGCCACCATTATTACGAATCGCTTCAGGAAATTTTGACATTTTTTCAAAGATACTTTCCAATGATTTAGAATGTTCCACCAAGTTTTTGTCCAAGGTTTCTATGGCTTTATTCAAATTCGTCACATAGGCTTGATGATGTTTACCATGATGAATTTCCATTGTGGCATTATCAATATGTGGCTCTAAAGCATCATAAGCATAAGGTAATTTTGGAAGGCTGTATATTCCTTGAAAGCTGTCAGTTTCTGATTCTATGACTTGGTTATCAGTCTTCAACGTGTTTTCAGCCGCTAATACTGAATTAAATAGGCTAGAACCTATAATTGTTCCGGTTGAAAGTATTGCTGTTTGTTTTAAAAAATTTCTTCGTGTATTGTTATTTTCCATCGGTTTAAAATTTATCCTAAAAAGGTT
The DNA here is from genome assembly GCF_049896525.1 of Flavobacterium sp. DSR3-2. NCBI lineage: Bacteria > Pseudomonadati > Bacteroidota > Flavobacteriia > Flavobacteriales > Flavobacteriaceae > Flavobacterium > Flavobacterium sp. DSR3-2. Next base: position 68,169 of record NZ_JAFCUM010000016.1, on the reverse strand, counting down.
ATTAAAATAGAACATAAATTTAAACATTAAATGATAGGTATGGGTTAATAAAGACTTAAAATTTGCTTAGTTTTTTGTTTGCAATCTTCTAAAGAGAGACAAATGGTATAGGAATTTTATAAAATCTATTTCTATTTGGTAAATAATATCTTTGTAATTTTGAAAGCAATCGCATACAAGATAATACCATATGTCGACCATACTTTTAATCAATAAAAAGATGGATTAGGTGTAGTTTTTTGATTTAAAAAAATAATAAAATAGTTACAAAAATGAAACACAAAGAAATAGCAGTTTTAAGTTGGGGTTTACTAAAGCGAACTTACAATGAATTTGATGATGATAACGGGTTTAAGTTAAGTGCGTCACTATCCTATTATACGATCTTTTCATTACCTCCGTTATTAATTATCATCTTGTCGATTTTTAGTTTTTTCTTTGGAAGAGAAGCCGTAACCGGAAGATTTTTTGGACAAATTAATGGAATGGTTGGAAACGAAGCCGCTATCCAAATTCAGGAAACAATCAAAAATATTGAATTGTCTGATAGCGTTACATTCGCAACAATACTTGGAGGAATTATGCTATTGGTAGGAGCTTCGGGTGTATTTGCCGAAATACAAAGCTCGATTAATTCTATTTGGGGATTAAAAGCAAAACCGAACAAAGGAATTGTGAAATTTGTCCAAAACAGACTAATGTCGTTTTCTATGATTGCTTCGGTTGGGTTTTTATTAATGGTGAGTTTAATGGTTAATACCGTAATGGATATAGTCAATACGCGATTGCTGATTTATTTTCCAGATACAACGGTTTACATATTTTATGTTTTTAATATTTTAATATTATTTGTAACAACGACTATTTTGTTTGCTATTATTTTCAAAACCTTGCCTGATGGCCATATTGCTTGGAAAGATGCCCTAATAGGCTCCAGTTTTACTTCTTTTTTCTTTATGATTGGTAAATTTGCCATTGGTTTTTATTTAGGAAGCTCAACCGTTGCCACTGTTTATGGTGCAGCGGGCTCAGTAATCATTATTTTGATCTGGGTTTACTATTCAGCTATAATCTTATATTTTGGAGCCGAATTCACCAAAGTGTATGCCAATGCCCATGGCAAAAAAATTATTCCAAATGCTTATGCTGTTGGAATAAAAGTAGAGGTTACAGAAATCAAGAAGAAAAAGACTGACGTCATTCCTGACGGAGAAAAATAATAAATATATTTCTAGTATGTAAAACGAGTTCTATATAAATATCAAGTAAAACTAATGAAAAAAATAATTTTGTCACTGACCATTTTTTGTTCTATGCTTGTTTCTTGTAATTCCGTAAAAACTGCTAATACTGAAAAAGCTGTATTACAGGGTGCTTGGGAATTAAACTATATATCAGGACCACGGAAAGACTTTTCGAAATTGTATCCAAATGATAAGCCAACTATTACTTTCGATTTGAAAGAAAATAGGGTTTTTGGAAAAAACAGCTGCAACAGTTATTCTGGAACATTGAATGTTGATAAAAATAAAATTAGTTTCAAAGGGCCTATGACAGTTACTAAAATGTTTTGTCCAGGCGAAGGTGAGAATATTTACATGAATACACTGGAAAAGATAGATTCTTACTTTATTTCAGAAGATGGTAAAACTTTAAATTTTATTGGGGGAGATGTAATAACGATGCGTTTTAAAAAAAAATAAATAGTAGTATTTTAAGGAAATAAAAAACCGCCTTGTTTTCAGGAACGAGGCGGTTAAAAAAAAACTAAAAACTAATTTTATTAGAAACAATATTTATTTTCTGCTACTAATTTTGTGGTTATTGTTTCTCTTAATCCTACAACATTTGGCATATTCGCGTATTTAGTAAAACGACGTAATCCCATTAACATCATACGTTGTTCATCGCCTTCAGCAAAGGAAATAACACTTTCTTTTCCTTTTTGAGTAACGATATCCACCGCTTTATATAAGTATAATTTTGCCATTGCAATTTGCTCTTGTACTTTGGATTCGCCCTCTTTTTTGGCTAATTTCTCCGTTCTAAGAATAGTACTTTCAGCCATGTAGATTTCGATTAAAATATCTGAAGCTGCCATCAATAACTGTTGGTGTGCATCTAAATCCGGACCGTATTTTTGAACTGCTCCGCCTGCAACCATTAAGAATGCTTTCTTCAATTTTCCAATCATTTCTTTTTCTTCTGCAAATAATTCAGAATAATCGGGAGTATCAAAAGATGGAATTCCCATTAATTCTTCTTGTACTTTTGATGCAGGTCCAAGTAAATCAACATGACCTTTCATGGCTTTTTTAATTAGCATCCCTACAGAAAGCATTCTGTTGATTTCGTTAGTTCCTTCATAAATACGTGCGATACGCGCATCTCTCCAAGCGCTTTCCATCGGAGTGTCTTCAGAGAATCCCATTCCACCAAAGATTTGGATTCCTTCATCAGCACAGTTTTGAATATCTTCAGAAACAGCCACTTTCAGTATTGAGCATTCAATAGCATATTCTTCAACACCTTTCAATTCTGCTTCTTGATGTGAAACACCTTCAGCTTCACGAGCTGCGATTCGATCTTCAATATCTTTGGCAGCACGATAAGAAGCACTTTCTCCAGCATAACAACTGGTAGCCATTTCTGCTAATTTTGAACGAATCGCACCAAACTGAGAAATAGCTGTATTAAACTGAATTCTTTCATTAGCATACTGTACCGAACTTGTAATCACTCTTCTTTGTGCGTCCAAACAAGCTGCTGCCAATTTGATACGACCCACATTCAAAGCATTCATTGCAATTTTGAAACCGTTTCCTCTTTCTGACAACATGTTTTCAACAGGAACTTTTGTTTCATTAAAGAAAACCTGACGCGTAGAAGAAGCACGAATTCCTAATTTATGCTCTTCTTCACCCATTGAAATTCCGTTATCAGGAGTATTTTCAAGGATAAAACCAGTAATATTTTTATCATCACCAATACGGGCAAAAACAATAAATAAAGAACAAAATCCAGCATTCGAAATCCACATTTTTTGTCCTGTGATTTTGTAATGTGTTCCATCTTCAGATAAAACGGCTTTTGTTTTTCCGGAATTAGCATCAGATCCTGCGCCTGGTTCTGTCAAGCAATACGCTCCAAACCATTCACCAGAAGCTAATTTAGGAACGTATTTTTGTTTTTGTTCTTCTGTTCCGTATAAAGTTATTGGCATAGTCCCAATTCCGGTATGTGCTCCAAAAGCAGTTGAGAATGAGCCCGTTGCCCCCGAAATATAATCACAAACCAACATCGTCGACACAAAACCCATTCCTAATCCACCATACGCTTCAGGAACAGCAACTCCTAAAAGTCCTAAATCCCCTGCTTTTTTCATGGTTTCTTGTGTGTACGCATAATCCTTTTTCTCAAAACGATCTTTGTGCGCCCACAATTCTTTGTCTACAAACTCTGTTACAGAGTCACGCATCATTAATTGCTCTTCTGAAAAATCCTCTGGCGTGAAGATATCTTCGCACTTTGTTTCTTTAACTAGGAATTGACCTCCTCTTGTTTTGTCGCTCATGACTTTGTTATTTTAAATTTTGAATTTTAAATTTTAAATTTTTTTATAGTGTCTTCCTGAGAAGTTTTAATAATTTTTGTGATTATATTTAATATGTGTTTAATTTCAATTAAATAATTTGATACCGAAATTGTTGTCATGGTAGATTTGTCTAAGTAACGCAACCAATATTCAGTTTCTCTCGCTTCTTTAGCAGCTATTGCTATTTTATGAATAAAATCTTTTCTTGAATGGGCTGCTACAGCTTCGTCCACATTAGCTCCATTACTTGTCGCAGATCTTAATATTTGTTTTTAAATAATGAATTCATTTTCTTTTTTAAGCTGAGTGAAAAGATTTACAATAGACAATGCAAAATCAAATGTTTTGCTAGCAATTATGTTTTCTTTCATTACTTTAAAATTTAAAATTCATCATTTAAAATAAAATTACAGCAGCTCATAAATCCCCGCACTTCCTTGTCCAGTTCCAACGCACATACTCACAATTCCGTATTTGCTGCCTCTGCGTTGCATCTCATCAAATAATTGAACAGACAATTTTGCTCCGGTACAACCTAGTGGGTGTCCTAATGCGATCGCCCCACCATTGACATTGATAATATCCGGGTTTAGGTTTAGTTCTCTCGTTACGGCCAATGCTTGTGATGCAAAAGCTTCATTCAATTCGATTAAATCAATATCATTCAATGTTAATCCGGCTTGTTTCAATGCTTTTGGAATCGCTTTTACAGGTCCAATTCCCATGATTCTTGGTTCCACTCCAGCCGAAGCGAAGTTTACCAAACGGGCGATAGGAGTAAGGTTCAATTCTTTTACCATTTCTTCGCTCATGATTAGAACAAATGCTGCTCCATCACTCATTTGAGAAGAGTTTCCAGCAGTTACACTTCCATTAGCTTCAAAAACTGGTTTTAAACCTGCCAAAGCTTCTACAGAAGTTCCTGCTCTGGGACCTTCGTCTTTATTTACTATATAGGATTTTGTTTCTTTTTTACCGTTTTCGTTGATAAATGTTTGTTCTACCGTGATAGGAACAATTTGTTTGTCAAATTTGCCGTCGGCTTGCGCTTTCAGGGCTTTCATGTGTGAGTTATAAGCAAACTCATCTTGGTCGGCACGAGATACATTATATTGTTTGGCAACCGCTTCTGCAGTTAATCCCATTCCCCAATAGTAATCTTCGTTTCCAGCTTTTGCAACAGCATAATCCGGAGTCGGTTTGTAGCCTCCCATCGGAATAAAACTCATGCTTTCAGCACCACCAGCAATAATACAATCTGCCATTCCAGACTGGATTTTGGCTGTAGCCATCCCGATTGTCTCTAATCCTGACGCGCAATAACGGTTAACAGTAACACCCGGGACGTCTTCGATTTTTAATCCCATCAAAGAGATCAATCGTCCCACGTTTAATCCTTGTTCCGCTTCCGGCATCGCATTTCCTACCATCACGTCGTCAATACGCTTTTTGTCGAAATCAGGCAACTCATTCATCATAAACTGAATCGTTTCTGCTGCCAATTCATCAGGACGTTTAAATCTAAACACACCTTTTGGGGCTTTCCCCACGGCTGTTCTGTATGCTTTTACTATATAGGCTGTTTTCATAACTATTATTTTGAATTTTGAATTATAAACTTTAGATGAAGCTCATTCCTAATTTATAATTCCTAATTTTTACTTTAAAATTAATTTCTCAACGGTTTCCCTTTGGTTAACATAAATTGGATTCTCTCCAATGTTTTTCTTTCTGTACAAAGTGACAAGAAAGCTTCACGTTCCAAATCCAATAAATATTGTTCGGTTACTAAAGTTGGTTCGGACAAATCACCACCAGCCATAACATAAGCCAGTTTGTTAGCGATTTTTTTGTCGTGTTCCGAGATGTATTTTCCGGCTTCCATTTGATCAGTTCCCACTAAGAACATTCCCAACGCTTGTTTTCCAAGAACTTTTACATCGCTTCTGCGAATTGGTTGTGTGTAACCTGCTTCGGCCATCAGTAGTGCGTGTTTTTTTGCTTCGGCAATCTGACGGTCTTTATTCACTACAATAATATCTTTCCCTTGTTGTAATAGTCCGGTATCAAAAGCTTCGTATCCAGAAGTGGACACTTTTGCCATAGCGATAGTTAAGAAATATTCTTGCAATACATTCAATTCCACATCATTTTTATGGAATAAATCTGCTGCACGCAATGCCATTTCTTTCGATCCGCCACCACCGGGAATTACTCCAACACCAAATTCCACTAATCCCATATACGTTTCCGCTGCCGCAACTACTTTATCGGCATGCAAACTCATTTCGCAACCACCGCCAAAAGTCATTCCGTGTGGCGCAACCACAACTGGAATTCCAGAGTATCTTACGCGCATCATCGTGTCTTGGAACATTTTGATAGCCATATTCAACTCATCATACTCTTGCTCAACCGCCATCATAAAAATCATTCCAATATTAGCACCAACAGAGAAATTTGCTGCTTGATTTCCAATTACCAAACCCTGATATTCTTTTTCAGATAAATCAATTGCTTTATTGATAGCGGTCAAAACATCACCACCGATTGTATTCATTTTAGATTGGAATTCTAAATTCAGGATTCCGTCTCCCAAGTCTTGTATAATTGCACCGCTGTTGCTCCACACTTTTTTGCTTTCGCGTATGTTGTTCAGGATAATAAAGGCATCCTGACCCGGAACTTTAACTTGTGATTTTGTTGGGATATTGTAGAAAAAAGTGGCGCCTTCTTTAATAGAATAAAAACTAGAACTTCCGGAAGCCAACATTTCATTTACCCAAGCAGCCGGTTCAAGACCTTCCGCTTTCATAATTTCGATTCCTTTTTCGACACCTATGGCATCCCAAATTTCGAATGGACCATTTTCCCAACCGAAACCGGCTTTCATCGCATCGTCAATTTTATATAATTCATCTGAGATTTCAGGAATTCTGTTCGAAACATAAGCAAACATTCCAGCAAAACTTTTTCTGTAGAATTCTCCCGCTTTGTCTTTTCCTTTTACCAGAACTTTAAAACGGTCAATAGGTTTATCAATCGTTTTTGTCAGTTCCAAAGTTGCAAAAGAAGCTCTTTTAGCCGGACGGTATTCTAAAGTGTCTAAATCCAAAGACAAAATATCCTTGTCTACTTTTTTATAAAAACCTTGACCAGTTTTGCTGCCCAACCATTTGTTTTCCATCATTTTGTTGACGAAATCAGGAAGCTTGAACAACTCGTGTTGCTCGTCATTCGGGCAGTTTTCATAGATTCCGTTGGCAACATGCACCAAAGTATCTAGTCCAACAACATCTACCGTTCTAAAAGTAGCCGATTTTGGTCTTCCAATAACCGGACCAGTCAATTTATCGACCTCTTCAATCGTTAGCCCCATTTCTTTAACCAGATGAAACAAACTTTGAATACCATAAATCCCAATGCGGTTCCCAATAAATGCTGGAGTATCTTTGGCCACGACCGAAGTTTTTCCCAGGAATTTAGAACCGTAATCCGTAAGGAAATCTAAAACTTCCGTTGCCGTTTGCGGGCCAGGAATGATTTCGAATAATTTTAAGTAACGCGCAGGGTTAAAAAAGTGTGTTCCACAGAAATGCTTTTGAAAATCCTCGCTTCGTCCTTCACTCATAAAATGAATTGGAATTCCAGACGTGTTGGAGGTTACTAAAGTTCCTGGTTTCCTAAATTTTTCTATTTGTTCAAAAACCATTTTTTTGATATCCAAACGTTCCACCACAACCTCAATAATCCAATCGGCAGTAGCGATTTTCGTCATGTCATCAGTTGTATTTCCAGTGGAAATTCTGCTGGCAAATTTCTGATTGTAGATAGGAGAGGGCTTCGATTTTAATGAGTTAGCCAAATGCTCGTTCACTAATCGGTTTCTTACAATTTTGCTTTCTAAAGTAAGTCCTTTTTTGGCTTCTGCGTCGGTAAGTTCTCTTGGAACAATGTCCAACAGTAAGACTTCAACTCCAATGTTAGCAAAATGACAGGCAATTCCTGAACCCATAATTCCGGATCCAATTACTGCAACTTTTTTAATTGTGCGTTTCATATAAAATAATATTTGTTTTTTATTGAGCCAATGTAATTCGCATTGTCGCAATCAGTTTTTAGGACTAATTGTTGATTATGCTTATTTCAAACTTCGTTCGTATTTGTTTTTTCAGTTTGCTCCGCCAGTTCGCTGACGCTCGCGTGATTAAATATATTCTTATCTTGAATTAATTCGTTAATCGTTTCCGCAACCTCTATAAAGTGCTGCAGTTTCTCTGCCGAAATAGTTTGTTTCACTGTTTCATTGAATTTCAAAACCGTATTTTTTGACAATTCTCTTTTTTCCTTACCAAAATCCGTCAGGTAAATCAATACACCACGACCATCTTCGGGATTTTTCTTTCGGATGATTAAGCCTTTTTCCTCCATAGATTTCAAGGTTCTGGTTAGGCTGGTAGCTTCCATTCCCATTTTTGGACCTAAAGAGGTCGATGGCGTTCCACCTTCCTTATCAATACTCAATAAAGCGAAACCAGTAGCCATGCTCGCATCGTATTTCGACGCTTCTTCATTATACATTCTGGCCACTGCTTGCCAGGTGGCACGTAAAATATAATCTATCGTTTTATCTTTCATAAGTAACTATATCGATTTCAAATATAATAAAAAATACTATGCATGCATAATATATTAAAATATTTTTTTGTTAAAAAGCATTAAATATAAAAAATCCCCGCTGAAATAGAGGAGATTATACCGTTTTTTAAGAGTAATTAATTGTTTTGGGCGTATCCCTGCGGGTCGGGCTGTTCGTTGTATCTTTTATAAATTCCCATTCCCGACGCTTCGGGATTAGGAATTTATAAAAGGATGCCACTTCCATCCCTTACGCGAATCCTGCTAAGGAGAATGATTGGGGATTTTAGTTTAATTAGTGGGATTATGGATTTACGTAATTGTAAGTAGTTTATTATAGTTATATTTGAGGGAAAGTACGACCAATTATGAATAGACATGTTTTCCTTAATAACGATAAATCGGATTCTCCAAAGTTTAATAGACAAAGAAATGTTGGTGGGGATAAAAAAGTTCAAAATGAAAATATTGAAAGTGTAGAGTCAAATGAACCAAAGATTATTCAAGAATTTCAAAAAGAAAGGTTACGATCATTCAATGCAGTTTTTTTTAGTAAAAGAAAAAGTAGAAATGAGAATAGAACAATTGAATTTCCTAGTTACATTGATTTAATTAAAATTAAATTTTATAATATCTTTAATAACGAAGCAAGTGGCAATTATAAATTAAAACTTAAAGAAGAATTTTATAGGAGATATGGGCTTTTCCCAATAGAATATAAGGATTTTAACAAAACAGTTGTTTTTGAAATTGTAGATAATAACTTATTTGAAGTCTTTAAAAGACATTTAAAAATTATAATTGAAAGTTCTAATGGTACTAGTTATCAAAATAAAGAATATAGTTTAATTGCATTGATTTATGAATTTGAATTTATAGATACTAAGGCTCGTTTAGACAATTTGAATGAAGAAAATGTTATGATAAATTTAATATCATCTTCAAAAAAAGTTTACAATCTTCAAAAGGATACTTTATTTGGATTTTTGAGTGAAAATAATTTGATTTTTTCGTATTCTGAAAACTCTCCTGATATTATCGAAATAAAAGATATCCCGTGGAACAATACAGAGTTTATTGCTGATAATTTTGATATTGTGCAAGGTATTGTTAGTTCAAGAGTCGAAAAGATTAGACCAGGATATTTAGGCCCAATTCGTGAATATGGATTTGAAGTTGAGGTCGAAGAGAATATTACAATTGTTGGAGTTATTGATACAGGAGTTGAAAAAATAGAACCTTTAAGGTCAATTATTTTAGAAGAGAGTATTGATCATACAGCTTCAACTGCTTTTTGGGATGAAGTAGGTCATGGTACTTTGGTAGCAGGACTTGTAGCTTTAGGTGATGATTTTTATAAAGATGTCAAATCAAAATATTATTCAAAAGCAAAAATATTTGTAATTAAAGTTTTGCAGCAAGATAATGATTCTTTAGATATTCCTAGGTTGTTGGCTGATATACGATTTGCTAAACGGCAATATGGGATAAGGATTTTTAATATGTCCCTTGTCATACCTAATGCAAAAAAATATAATGAAACATATAGTCAATTTGCATATGAATTAGATAAATTAGCCTTTGAAGAAGATCTTTTAGTTTTTATTTCAGTTGGAAATTTTAATGATATCGGTTTAAAAGAATTAGTAATAGAAGAGCCACATCTAGACCATGAATACCCAGATTTTTTTTATAAATTAAATTCATCTACAGATATTCATAAATGTGAAAATACAAATATTTGCGTTCCTTCAGAATCATTAAATAATATATCTGTTGGTGCTTTAGCAGGTAATTTAGAAAAAAACGATTGTTCAGATGTAACACCAAATGCTCTATATCCAGCTTATTATAGTAGAAAATTTCATTATGATTTAAGTCAAAAGATAAATACTCAAAAGATAAAACAGAAAAATAAGCACTTGAATAAACCAGATTTTGTTTTTGAAGGAGGCGATTTATTTGATGAAAAGGCAGGTATAGAAATCCTTCGGTCTGCATTTGTCTCAAGAGATAAATTTTTTGGAAAAACTTGTGGCACAAGTTTAGCGACACCTTTAGTAACATCTTACGCAGCTGAAATTTTAAATTCTTATCCAAAATTGAGAACTCAAACGGTTAAGGCTCTTTTAGTAAATTCTGCAAAATATGTAACTAAAAGTAAACTTCCACATTTTAAAAACAAACCTGATTCTTTATTAAAAAGTTTAATTGGTTTTGGAAAACCTAGTAAAGAGGAACTTATTTTAAATTATGATAATTCAATAACATTTATTATTGAAGATAATATTAATGTGGGAGAGATTATGAAAATCCCGATTGAACTACCTAAATATCTTAAAAAAAGTGGTAATAAGTTACAGTTTGATATTTCTCTTTGTTTTAGTTTCATGCCAATTAAGGACAACCAGTTGGATTATCTTCCATTACACATTTCCTTTAATATAGTTCAAAATAAAGATATTGAGGATATTGCTTTCGGAGTCGCTAAAAAAAATGCTGATACACCACAAGAAAAGGTAGCTTATGGAATAAAGAATTTTCCTTGGAGCGAAGATCATTTTGGAATTGACACACGGCTTATTTCTAATGCTCAATTTATGACATATAAATTACAACCAAACGATTATGATAAAATTGATGACTCTTTAGCCATAGCAGTAAGATGTTTAGCAAAAAAAGAACATTTTGAAAAATTTAAAAATTCTAGTCATCCTTTTTCTATAGTGATTAAGATAACAGAAATTTTAAGTAATGAAAACGGGAGTAATTTATATTCAGAAATGCTTGAAATAAATAACTTCCTTGAAATAGATAGTAATTTAAATACAGAACTTGAAGCAGAAAATTAAATGCTCATTGATTTTTTCTCGATTTCAATTAAATTTTGCCAAACAGAAGTATTAATTTTTGCATTTAAAGTTAATTCAGGATTTTCTATTGCAAAAAGACTTCTTTTGATTGCAGTAACTAAAGTTTTTTGAATACTGTAATAAGAAAGCCCAAGTGATTTTTTTATTATAGTATTTGCTTTAGTCTTATTGTCAAAAGTAAAATTACCATTCTTTAATGTTAAAGAAATTAACTCCTTTATTTCTTTTTCTTTAGGTAAATTAAATCCAATTGAAAAGTCAAATCTTCTTAATAAAGCATCATCTAGCATTTCTTTTTGATTAGTCGCAGCAATTACAATACTGCTTTGAGGTAAATAATCAAACAATTGTAAAATTGTGTTTACAACTCTTTTCATTTCACCGTGATCCTGACTGTAGTCTCTAATTTTTCCTAAAGAGTCAAATTCATCAATAAAAATGATACAATCTTCAGATGCAGCTTTGCGGAATATTTTAGATAAATTTTTACTTGTTTCTCCTAGTTTAGATGAAACAATTGCACCGAGATTGACTACAACCATCATCTTATCAAGTTCTCCTGCAACTACGTATGAAGCTAATGTTTTTCCACAACCTGAAGGACCATGTAATAATAGTTTATTAGCTACAGGTAAACCAAATTTTCGTAAAACTTCTGATTTATGGTGTTCTTCAATGAAGTGGTTTAAGTTCTCAATGACATCTTTATCTGCTATAATATTATTTAGTCTATAATCGGATGTTAGTTTTTCTAAAATTAGATCTCCGACCTCTTTATCCTCTATTCTATTAAAATAAGAATCTGAACCAACTTTTGTTAAGTTATCATTCTTTTGTAATCGAATTGAATCTTTTAATATAGATTGAAGTTGAATAGCAAAGTTTAATTTTTTAGTATTTTTTGAATGTTCAATTAATTCATTAAGTACAGTCAATAATTTATCTTGGTCATTTTCAAGACCATACTTTGCAATATCTTTTATGTAATCAAATTGGCTCATATACTTGACAAATATAGTAATAATTATATGCTTTTGTAACTGATGATATGCTTAATTATTTGTTATTCAAACTAAAAATGAAAATTTATATATTTCTAAATTATTCTTTTTTTAACTGCTTTAAGGTGTTATTATAATTACTTAAATCCCAAAAAAAGATCAAGTTGGCAATCCTTAACCATTTTGCACAACTATTAAGTTGGACAAATAATTTCTAAACTGAATTAAATGCGGGTTTAAGATAGCAGGCAGATTAGCTACTGTTTTGACGTTTTCCTTTAAAAACCAAAAAAACCACGAAAATTAATTCGTGGTTTTTTTTATACTAAATATTTTTTCTAACCCTTCCTAAACTCCCCATTATCCACATCTTTCAAGAACTTAATCACGCCCGGAAAATAGGTTTTGGGGTCATCGTATTGTGATAGATGGCTTCCGTTAGGGCAAAATAAGAAACTTCCGTTTTGTACTTCTTTAGACATCCATTCCATGTGTTTGGGATCCATAGTGTCATATTTGGCGCCAATAACCAGAGTGGGAACGCTAATTGTTTTGAGTCTGGCGGTGACATCCCAATTCTTTAAAGAAGCATTTCCTGTAATTCCAAATTCACTTGGCCCTTGCATATAAACATACACATTTGGGTTGATGTGTTTGAAAGTTCTGTTTATGGATTCTGGCCATTGATCAACAGGCATTCTTAAAATGTGTTCCGTGTAATAATATTTAAAAAGCAGTTCGGTGTATTTTGGATTGGTGTAATCTTTGTTTTTTTCAAATGTTTTTATTTGATCAAAAACTGCTTTTGGAAGTTTTGGACCCAGTACTTCTTCTGCATATTTGTTGTAAGCAGGTGCGCTGGCCATCATATTCGAGATAATCAAGCCTTTCAGGTTTTTTTGATATTTCAAAGCGTATTCCATTGCTAGTATTCCACCCCAGGATTGTCCCATCAGATAAAAATTGGAACTGTCCAATCCTAACGCGATGCGTACTTGCTCGACTTCCTCAACAAAACGATCGTTAGTCCACAGACTGTTGTCATTGGGTTGGTCGCTGTAATAGGATCCTAACTGGTCGTAATAAATGTATTCGATACTTTCGTTGGGGAAATAACCGTCAAATGCCTCGTATAATTCATGTGTCAAACCGGGACCGCCGTGCAGCAACAACACTTTAATTTTAGGATTGTTGCCCACTCGTTTGGTCCAAACTTTAAACGTGCCTTTTGGCGTTTTTATCGGAATCATTTTGATGCCGCCAGTGAGTTGGTCGTCCCGTTTAGAAAAGTCTAAATAATTTGCTTTTACGGAATCTTCCTTTGATTTTTCCTGACAATTAGAAAAAATGAATACACTAATAACGGAGCAAATCAAGACTTTTAGTTTCATAACGATCGGTTTTATAACGGCTAGTTGTATATTTTATGGAATAAATCAATGTATTTTTCCATTACTATTTTTCGTTTCAGTTTCAATGTAGGCGTTAACTGTCCGCCTTCCACAGACCATAAATCTGGTGTGAGCTCAAAACGTTTTATCTTTTCCCAATTTCCGAATTTTTCATTCAGGTTGTCAATTTCCACCTGAATTCTTTCGATTACTTTTTCGTTGGCTATTATTTCTTCATTGCTTTTTCCAATGTCGATTCCGTGAATAATGGCCCATTCTTTAATAAAGTCAAAACTTGGCTGAATAAAGGCTGCCGGCATTTTTTGTCCGTCGCCAATAACCATGATTTGTTCAATGAAACGCGATTGTTTCATTGTATTTTCGATTAATTGTGGTGCTATATATTTTCCTCCGGAGGTTTTAAACATTTCTTTCTTTCTATCGGTGATTTTCAAGAATCCGTCTTCGTCAAAAATCCCAATATCTCCCGTGTGGAAAAACCCGTTTGTAATTACTTCGTTTGTTAATTTTTCGTCTTTGTAATAACCCAGCATTACGTTAGGTCCTTTGCAAAGGATTTCACCGTCCTCGGCAATAATAACTTGCACATTGTCGATTACTTTACCTACAGTTCCCACTCTAAAACCACCATTTCTAATGTCATTTACGGAGATTACCGGAGAGGTTTCAGTCAATCCATATCCTTCCATAACCGGGATTTCAGCAGCGGCAAAAATTCGGGCTAATCGCGGTTGCAAAGCAGCGCTTCCAGAAACCATTAAATCTAAATTTCCACCCAAACCTTCTTTCCATTTGCTGAAAATCAGTTTGCGGGCAATTTTAAGTTGGAACTCATACCAAAATCCATTTTTGCCATACGGCTCATAAATTAAACCTAAGTCAATTGCCCAAAAGAATAATTTCTTTTTGATGCCGGTTAATTCTGTTCCTTTGGCGTAGATTTTATCATATACTTTCTCCAGAAGTCGCGGAACGGCTGTGATTACAGTTGGTTTAACTTCCTTAATGTTATCACTGATTTTTTCAATGGATTCTCCAAAATAAATCGAAACACCATAATATTGGTATAAATACAAAATCATTCTCTCAAAAATATGACAGATAGGTAGGAAACTTAAAGCACGGCTTTTTCCTGCTAGAAAAGGAATTCTCGGAGCGCTGTCCAATACATTCGATACAATGTTTTTGTGCGAAAGCATAACGCCTTTTGGTCTACCTGTTGTTCCGGAAGTATAAATAATAGTTGCTAAATCTTCGGTTTTTACGTTGTTTTTACGTTGTTCCACCTCATCTTGGTTTCCGGTGTCTACACCAAGAACCAATAAATCATTCCAGTTGGTGCAGCCTTCTATTTCGTTGAAAGAGTATACTTCTTTTAGCGTAGTGACTTTGTGTTTGATTAGGTTTACTTTTCGAAGTACTTCGGCATCCGAAACGAAACAATAAATGGAACCGGAATGGTTCAGGATATATTCGTAATCTTCTTCGGAAATAGTTGGGTAAATGGGAACAGTCTGTGCTCCGGTTTGCAGTATACCGATGTCCATAACATTCCATTCGGTTCTATTATTAGACGAAATGATGGCAATTTTATCGTCTTTTTGAATACCCAATCGAAGTAATGCTCTAGATATGGCGTTCGCTTTGGCTATATATTCTTGGGTCGATGTTTTTATCCAGACACCGTTCTGTTTGCTTACTAAAGCATCCGGAATGGAATTGTATTTTTCTTGCTGATAATAGGGAAAATCAAAGAGGCGGGTGATATTTATCATTATGGAAATATTGGATTTGCTCGCAAATTAAAAAAAAATTAGCGATAAATTTTGTT
Source organism: Flavobacterium sp. DSR3-2 (assembly GCF_049896525.1). Classification (NCBI taxonomy): domain Bacteria; kingdom Pseudomonadati; phylum Bacteroidota; class Flavobacteriia; order Flavobacteriales; family Flavobacteriaceae; genus Flavobacterium; species Flavobacterium sp. DSR3-2. Next base: position 52,819 of record NZ_JAFCUM010000016.1, on the reverse strand, counting down.
TTTCAAAAATTAATTGTAAAAATTAAGCGGTTTGCCGAAATCGATTTCTTTAAACAGGGTTTTCGACTAAAATTTATTAATAAAAAACAACAATAGAAGGCACCCACAGTAATTTCTTATCATGATAATTCCTGTTTTTTTTAAAAATAATTTCTCAATCATTTTATCAGATAGTATTGTAATTTATTTAAATAAAATTAACTTTTTATATAATTCATTATCAATAATTTAAATTTAAAGCAGTATTAACGTAAAACAGTATTAAAAATGAAAAAAGCATTACTAATTGTGGTGGTTGTTTTTACTTTCATCACTTACGAGCAAAAAAAAGCGAATGGCACTATTAATATGTTTTCAGTTCAAAAGAGCTAGAATTTAGATGAGACGAAAGCTAACGATAAAAAATTAATGGCGCAATTTGATATCACAAGTATTGATGTGGTTGGCTACCCTGATTATTTAAACTATAAAATGGAAGATCAAAAAGTAGTACAATCGTGGTGGAATTTAAATATGGAAAGAAAATCGGATAGTAAAAAAATAGTAATGCCGATACTTTTTATTAACATTTTCAATGATCAGGATTGATTGTTGATGAAACTGCCTACTTCAGTGAAAACTTATGGAAAAATAATGGCTACATATTAAAAACTCATTCTTAATAAATCACAAAGCCGAAACAGTTTGTTTCGGCTTTTGATTTTGTTGTTACTACCGGAAGTAAATTTTCCAGCTAACTAAATTATTCCAAATGGCTTTTATATCGATTTTATAAGATAGGCGTTGTCTTTTTTTTATGACTAAACAACGAGTTTTGACACAACTTTTCATTATTTTGATCGTTTGTGTACTGTCAGTGCAGTGCTACGGGCCAGCGCTTCGGCACCTAAATCCCCTTCTTTACTGAAGGTCCACACAAATAACGCTTTTAAAGGATGGTCTTTTCCTATGCTTTCAATTGCTTGTAATGTCAATTGCTTTGCAATTCCTTTTCTTCTGTATTCTTGTAAAACCAAAGCGGAACAAAGATATAGTGCTTCGTATTTTGTAGCTAATGGTGTCTGATCGAAGAGTTCTTTTTCCGATATCGTATCATCCAGGAACTGTTGCATTATTTCCAGCGTGGTAGGAATTAGTAAAACCCAAGCTACAGGACCATTCCCATAATTATATTCTTGAACTGTCGCGGGATGTATTCTCATTAATCGCTCGAGCACTTCCTGATTTATATCAAGTTGGGCTGGATCATTTTTAACAGCAAAAACTTCATCAGCCAGTTGTAACATCCGTTCAAAATTGCTTTTAGCCATGTTTTAAAATAGGTTAACTAAAAATCAGCTTGATTTTTGTCTTGATATACTTTTTTGTCGCTCAATCAAACCCTTCAAATTCTTTTCTTTTACTTCGGCTCTATTTTGAATGCAAAAGGCGGTGTGATAAAAGTGCGATTGAAGAAAATTAATTTGCATCGTGTTCCATTCCTCCGAGCTGAGATTTGGATTATAATGCTTCAATTCTAAATAGAGTTTATTCCCTAAATGCTCAAATTGATCAGTCCCCAGATATTCAAGATCAGCGTCCACAAGAATGCACTCTAATTTAGTTTTTGGTTTTTGAGTTATTATTGTGGCTCTGATTATACCAACAATGATTTCAATTTCTTTTTTGGTGTATCCAAATTGCGGTAATTTGTTTTTTGCAAAACGAATGCTTTCTTCTTCGTGTCTCTCACTGCGAGTATTGATAAATCCCCCATCGTGAAACAGTGCGGCAGTTTTTATAAGCAGTATATTATCCTCATTTATTTGCTCTTGCAATGCAATATATTCTGCCATTTTTACCACATACTGTGTATGTTTCCAGTCATGATAAATAAGAAAGGGAGACAATCGCGATTTCAAACAATCCATTACATTATTGTACAATAGATTCCAGTTTTTCATTTGTAGAAGCTTTTAAATTTAGAAATATTTTACTGCGATGAGAGGTTTCTTCGGTAGTGAATCTCTATCATAGCTGTTTTATAAATTAATGTTTCTGTTTGTTTCTTAAAATTCCGCCGCTCGCTTCTTTGATATACTGGATAAACATAAAAGCATGCGGATCTAATTTTCTTATTTCATCTTTTATCCGAAGTAATTCGAGCCGTGTAACTATAGTTACAATGATATCGCAGTCGGTTTTAATATCGAAAGTATGCGGTAAATAACCCCGTTCTCCTTTAATTATTGTAATTCCTTTTCCAAATTTTTTTACTATTAAAGTTTTAATGGCTTCACTTTTGGATGAAATGATATTTAATGAAGTGTATTGTTCTAAACCGTGAGCGATATAATCGAGTGATTTTATGGCAGAGAAATACGTAACTATTGAATATAATGCAGTCACGATACCAAAAGACCAAGCAGCCGCCAGAAACAATAAGGTATTCATCGCAAAGATTACTTCTGATACATTAAGCCCGATTTTTCGGGTAGTCAGTAAAGCCAGAATTTCAACACCGTCAGCCGTTGAACCGCTTCGAATGCACAATCCCATCCCGATCCCAATCAGACAACCACCAAATAAGGCAATTAAAAGGCGATCCGTAGTGACGGCATCGATATTAATAAAAGTCATACTTGCTGCAATCAATAAAAAAGTGATCAAACTTTGTATCGCAAACGTTTTTCCCAACAGTGTTTTCCCTAAGAACAAGAAGGGTATATTTAGGCCTAACACAAGAATTCCAAATGGCATTTGTGTGATTTCATGAATTAATATTGAAATACCTATAATCCCTCCATCCAAAAATTTATTGGGTATCATAAATCCCTTAAGTGCCAATGTAATAAATGCAACACCCACTAAATTTAAAACAATATTTTTGGGATGAAATATTTCCTTCCAGTCTATTGGTTGTTGGTCAATATTCATAATCATGAATTTGAATTATAATCCTTTAAATATACTACTTAATTTTAGAGAATATATTATTATATTTGTCTAATAATTAGATAGTTACCGCATTTTTTATTCTTTGGTTTCCCCAACCATTTTTAAACCGATAGTTTTTTAAAATAGAATTTCCTAACCTTTAAATATAGCAATCATGGCAAAGCCTGTAGTTATCACATTGACGGTGCAAACCGCTAATCTTTTTGGAATGAATGCTCCATCGAAAAATCAAGTTGACAGCTGTTGCGCATTATCGGATGATAATTCTGGAAAATCTTCAAATGGAACTTTAGAAGATTTTAAATCATTTGTGTTTATCGATTATAACGTAAGGTGGGTTGCTGTTTCAAATGATCGTGCCTATTCAGTGGCAATCGACAGTATTGTTTACAAATCGGAGATCAGTGATGTAAATTTCTTCGATAATACTACCATTAGTGGAACAGGTGGAAGATCCGGAAACGCATCCGCCAATGTCAAAAATAATACTAATTTGAGGGGCCAGTTAGATATTTACACAATCAATTTTAGTGTTTATAATTCCGGTAATTCGTTAAAAAGTTTTAGTATTGATCCAAAATTAGCCATAAATCCATAATGGAATTACACTTTTTAAAATATTCTTTTAGAATTTCTCTTTTTGTGTTTTTTTTTCAGGTGAGTATTTTAGCACAAGAGCAAAAAGTCGCGGATAGCCTTGTGAAAATTTATCAGAAAGGGAATCTTTCAAATTATGAAAAATTAGAATTACTTCGGAATTTGTCTTTTAATGAAGTCAACAACCTCAAATTGTCTTTAAAATATGCGGAAGAACTTATCACACTTTCAAAATTAGAAAAAAACTATTTATACCTGCATAGGGGTTATTTTCAAAAGGGGAATAAACTCAGACTAACAGGAGAGTTGAATAAATCGTTGGACGCTTTTTTTAAAAGTGAAGAAGCAGCAACTAAGGTCCAATACGTTATTGGCCAAGGAACCGCATATTCTTCTATTGCAGATGTATATTCAGTGATGGGAAATTCTACAAATGCCCAAAAGTATTACGGTGAAGCAATCAAGTTATTAAGAAAAGCGGATAATCCTGTTGGCTTAGCAACGGCGTTACTCAACGCAGGAGACGAATTTTCAAAAAACAAGAAATATGATTTAGCATTGCGCTATTTTAAAGAGTCAGGTGGGATTTTTAAAAAAGCTAATTACTTGAGCGGTACTGCCTACAATTTAGGAAATATAGGGATGGTGTATGCGGAGCAGGGAAGGGATGCTTTAGCAAAGAAGTATATTAGTGAAGCCATAAAAATGCTTGAAGAACTCAAAGATTACTATGCGATTTCAGATTACCTGACCTACATGTCTGATATTTATTTAAAACAAAATGACTGGACTACTGCACTCAACTATGCCCGCAGAAGTCTGGAATTAGCCCAAAGATATGGGCTGAAAGACCAAATCAGTAATTCCAATCTTAAACTTTCAAAACTGTATCAAAAAGCAGGAAATACGGCTGAATCTTTTAAATATTATAAGAATCACATTGCATACAGGGATAGTGTCACTAACCTCAAATCAGTTCAACAAATGGCTGATTTGCGAACAGATTATGAAGTTTCTCAGAAACAATCGGAAGTCGACTTGCTAAACCAAGGAAAAAAAATGAGTCAGATTATGGCGATTTCTTCTGCTGTTTCAGCGGCACTCGTTTTTTTACTTGCTTTTGGAATGTACAGACGCTATAAATTTATAAAGAAAACCAATGTTATTATTAAAGAGGAAAAGAATCGATCAGATCACCTACTTCTTAATATTCTACCTGAAGAAACAGCTAATGAATTAAAACAAAACGGAAAAGTACAAGCCAAAAAATTTGAATCGGTTACCGTATTATTTACAGATTTCGAAGGATTTACAAATTATGCAGAAAAGCTATCGCCAGAAAGATTAGTAGAAAGTGTAGATTACTATTTTTCGAAATTTGATGAAATTATGGAAAAATATAAATTAGAAAAAATCAAAACAGTTGGTGATTGTTACATGTGCGCGTCAGGATTACCGTTTCCAACAGCAGATCATGCATGTAAAATGGTGCATGCCGCATTTGAAATTGCCGAATTTGTTGCGGATTCTAAAAAGAATAATCCTCTGAATGATACCCGTTATGAAATTCGTATCGGAATTAATTCCGGTCCGGTCGTGGCGGGAGTAGTTGGAACTAAGAAATTTGCGTACGATATTTGGGGAGACACGGTGAACATAGCGTCGCGCATGGAATCTAATTCACAGCCAGGGAAAATTAATATATCTGAGAATACCTATAAGTTGATCAAAGATGCCTTTGATTGTAATTATAGAGGAGAAATTGAAGTAAAAAATAGAGGAATAATGAAAATGTACTTCGTAGATGATTGTAAGCGTGAAACAATCTAAAGTAATTTAAAAATAATTCTCTTGTCAAGTTTTTTTACCAGCTGTGAATTTAGCAAATTAATTAAAAAACTATAAAACAGCCACAAGTTGTGTATTTGGTATTTTTGTTTTTATTAATTCTTAAATTTTGGCATTGATGGAGGAAAAGGAATTGCTCCGCTCAACTTTTAGTTGTTTAAAAGTTAAGCGAATGCAATAGGCATCTGTCTTCATCGTTAGTGTTCTACTATTTGTTTACTAATTCAAAATATAAGAAAAGCAAAATAATACAGTGCAAATTTTAAGCACGTTAAGACATACAGCAATTCCGTCAACAATTTTTTTTAACCCACTCATTAAATACTTAATTATTCTTTTGTTCAGCTGAGCGATTGTTTTAATTAACTAATTACAAAAGTGGTATTTTTTTTTCATAAGTTTTTATTAATGTTTGTAATGATTTACATTAAATAAATTTATGTTGTTTTACATGGCGTATTTGTAATTCTGCTGTAAGCAAATAAATCATGGAGCATGGTAAACCAGATAGCACAATTGGATTTAAGCAATTGTTTTTCAATTAAAATAGTGCAAGTGTTAAATAGGTGAAGCTTGGCAATGAATTTATTTAATCATATCCGGAACAGCTATTGGTAATTTGAATGCTGTAAAATATAAGTTCACTTATACAGTGTAAGTTCCAAAACTGATGTATACAAGCTTACATTAGTACTTAGAGCCGAAGTTTTGTATTTATGGCTTATACAATATTATTTCCTTTGACGCTCGTATGCAAAGAGTTCTGTCCTATTCGTATAAACTAGGCGCAACTTTTTCGATCTTTTCGTATTTTTTTGAATAGTCTTAAAATTTATTATTAGCAATCTACGTTGCAAAGTACTTAATCAAGCCTCTGATTTAAATGGATGTTTTCGTTGAAAATGAGAAGTGTAGAAGGTGATTTAAAAAAAAATAAAATTATAATTTAAAGTTCGTGAACGCATTGTTGCTGTGCAATGCAGTTTTTTCCTTTATATCAAATTTTAAGATTGTTTGGTAATAAAAAAGCGCTCCTTATCCAGGAACGCTTTTGAGAAATCTATTTTTCCACTTATTTTTTGTCCATCCATTTTCTGGCATTAACAAAAGCTTCATGCCAAGGTGAAACTTCATCATTTCTATTTTTTGGGTAATGTGCCCAGTTCCATTGGAACGTAGAACGCTCAATGTGCGGCATCATAACCAAATGACGCCCTGTTTTGTCGCAAAGCATGGCAACATGAAAATGAGAGCCGTTTGGATCAGCAGGGTAGCCTTCATAGGCATATTTAGAAACAATATTATAGTTTTCTTCGCCCATCGGCAAATTGAATTTACCCTCACCATGCGAAACCCAAACTCCAAGCGTGGTTCCTGCTAATGAAGAAAGCATCACCGAATTGTTTTCCTGCACTGTTACCGATGTAAAAATACTTTCGTGTTTATTACTTTCGTTGTGCAACATTTTTCCGTGAATTTCATGCTCCGGATTAATTACCTCCAATTCCATGAACAATTGGCAACCATTACAGATTCCAACAGATAAAGTGTCGTCTCTTTTAAAGAAATTATCTAAAGCTGTTTTTGCTTTTTCATTGTATAAAAATGCTCCGGCCCAACCTTTGGCAGAACCTAAAACATCAGAATTAGAGAATCCACCAACAGCTCCAATAAACTGAATGTCTTCCAAAGTTTCACGACCTGAAATCAAATCGGTCATGTGAACATCTTTCACATCAAAACCGGCTAAGTACATCGCGTTGGCCATTTCGCGTTCCGAATTACTTCCTTTTTCACGGATAATAGCTGCTTTAGGACGCGGTTTAGAATTGTCGATAACTGGTTTTTTTCCTGTAAAATGTGTTGGAAAAGTATACTGTAACGCTTGGTTTTTGTAATTGTCAAAACGTGCCTGTGCCATTCCGTTTTTCGATTGTTTTTGGTCTAATAAGAACGAAGTTTTGTACCAAACATCTCTGTATTTAGCGATGTCTAATGTATAAGGACCAAAATCTAAAGTCGCTTCACTTGTAGCTGTTCCTAATTTGTAATAAGAAACGTTATTGGCGTTTAATTTAGATTCCACTTCAGCATCCGATTTTGCTTGGAAAACAATTCCGATATTTTCAGCAAAAAGGTATTTGATGATGTCTTTTTCTTCGAAAACAGAGAAGTCTATTGTAGCTCCCAAATTAACATCGGCAAAACACATTTCCAATAAAGTAGTAATCAATCCACCACTTCCAATGTCGTGTCCTGCAAGAATATTGTTGTCTAAAATTAATTCTTGTATTGTATTGAACGCTCTTTTGAAAAATGCAGCGTCTTTAATCGTTGGTACTTCTTTTCCAATAGTATTCAACGTTTGCGCAAACGAAGAACCACCTACTTTAAAATCATCTTGTGACAAATTGATATAATAAATAGAACCGCCGTCTCTTTGTAAAACAGGTTCTACCACTTTTCTAATATCGGTACAATTTCCACCTGCTGAAATAATTACCGTTCCCGGTGCGATTACTTCTTCATTTGGATATTTCTGTTTCATTGAAAGTGAATCTTTTCCTGTTGGAATATTGATTCCCAATTCGATTGCAAAATATGAACAACCTTGAACTGCTGCATATAAACGCGCGTCTTCCCCTTCGTTTTTACAAGCCCACATCCAGTTGGCAGATAATGAAAGTCCATCTAAACCATCTTTTATTGGAGCCCAAACGATGTTAGACAATGCTTCTGCAATCGCAGTTCTGCTCCCGGCAACGGGATCAATCAATGCTGCAATAGGAGAGTGACCTATTGAAGTGGCAACTCCCTCTATTCCCTGGTAATCCAAGGCCATAACACCACAATTGTTCAATGGCAATTGTAAAGGTCCGGCGCATTGCTGTTTAGCCACTTTACCACCTACACAACGGTCCACTTTATTGGTCAACCAGTCTTTACAAGCCACTGCTTCCAGCTGAAGGACTTGCTCTAGATACGTCAAGATGTTTTTCTTGTCGTACACTAAATCTGTATAGTTTCTTTCGATTGTTTTGTCCGTCATGACCACTTTTGGAGAACTTCCAAAAAAGTCTTCCAAGGCAAAATCCATTGGTTTGGCACCAGTTGATTTTGATTGGAAAGTAAAACGGTGATCTCCAGTTACGTCTCCCACTTGATACATCGGAGAACGTTCTCGGTCGGCAATTTTTTGCAATAAATCAATGTTTTCTTTGCCAATAACTAATCCCATTCTTTCCTGAGATTCGTTACCAATGATTTCTTTTGCCGAAAGGGTAGGATCTCCCACAGGCAATTTGTCTAAATCAATTAATCCACCAGTATCTTCCACTAATTCTGAAAGACAGTTTAAATGTCCGCCAGCGCCGTGATCGTGAATAGAAACAATTGGATTGATATCGCTTTCTACCAAACCACGAATGGCATTGGCAGCACGTTTTTGCATTTCTGGGTTCGAACGTTGGATCGCGTTCAATTCAATTCCTGAACTGAAAGCGCCCGTATCTGCTGAAGAAACGGCAGCTCCACCCATCCCAATTCTATAATTTTCCCCACCAAGAATAACAATTTTATCCCCTGTTTGGGGTTTTTTCTTAATTGCTTGGTCTAATTTTCCGTAACCAATTCCACCCGCTTGCATAATTACTTTGTCGAAACCTAGTTTGCGAGCGTCTTCTTCGTGTTCGAAAGTCAGGATAGAACCTGTAATTAACGGTTGTCCAAATTTATTTCCAAAATCAGAAGCTCCGTTGGAAGCTTTGATCAAAATATCCATTGGGGTTTGATACAACCATTTTCTTTCGGTCATACCGTTTTCCCACGGTCTGTTTTCTTCTAAACGAGAATATGATGTCATGTAAACTGCTGTTCCCGCCATCGGTAAAGAACCTTGTCCACCTGCTAAACGATCCCGAATTTCTCCTCCAGAACCCGTTGCAGCTCCGTTGAAAGGCTCAACGGTTGTCGGGAAATTATGTGTCTCTGCTTTTAATGAAATAACCGAATCAAATTCTTTTATTTCGTAAAAATCAGGTTTATCAGCGCTTTTTGGAGCAAATTGTTGTACCCGAGGCCCTTTTACAAAAGCAACGTTGTCTTTGTAAGCCGAAACAATATTATTCGGATTTTCCTGTGATGTTTTTTTGATTAATTTGAATAAAGACGACTCTTTTTCTTCACCATCAATGATGAATTTTCCGTTGAATATTTTATGACGACAGTGCTCTGAATTGGCTTGTGAGAAACCAAAAATTTCTGAATCCGTTAATTTCCGTCCTAATTTAATTGCTAAATTATCCAAATATGCTACTTCTTCCGGACTTAAAGACAATCCTTCTTTTTTGTTGTAAGCAGCAATATCGTCGATATCCAAAATGGCTTCCGGAAGTACGTTAATAGTGAAAATATCTTGATTTAACTCAGCGTATTTTTGCGAAAGCATTGGATCAAAATCAGAAAAATCAGCTGTTGCTTTATGAAATTCTTCGATTCTAATAATACCGGAAATTCCCATGTTTTGGGTAATTTCCACAGCATTAGTGCTCCAGGGCGTTATCATTGTGGCGCGAGGACCAACAAAAAAATCCGTCAATACGGATTTTTCTATTTTATTTGAATCGGCAAAAAGCCAGTTAAGTTTTGAAATGTCTTGAGCCGAAATTTCGTTTTGCGTTTGTACTGCAAAAACAGTTTTGCTTTGGTTTTCAAAGAAATGGATCATTGTTGTGTAGTTTGTTGTATTGCGGTGCAAATTTAGTCAATTAAGATTAAATTTTGGGTATAAAAAAAGCGGCAAATTTGTCGCTTTCCCAATTATTTAATTATTGATTTCTTTATGACCGAATGCGCACCGATGCTAACTCGAACCAAGTACGTTCGTTTTACACTATTTGGTAAAGTAATTCCTAATTTGGTACTGTGTTCTACGCTGAAAATTTTCTGACCAATTATAGATTAAATTTCGAAAGCATATATTTTATTCGAATTGTTGATAGAGAAATTTCCATTGGATGGATTTGGATATAGGGCGATATCATTTATATTTAAAGCAATATTGGTTTTTGGCACGTTTTCGGCCATGCGACGTCCTAAATTGTTACACGTGTCAGAAGTGTAAGAATCCCACTGCGTTGTTTTATTAAAAGTAGTAGTTGGAGAAGTAACGGTAGATTTCGTTCTGATGGTTTGATCTGCTGCGAAGTTTGCCGTTCCGCCGTTAAAAGTTCCTGTGATATCAATTAAATCTCCGTTTTTGCGTAAACCTACAGCATCATTTCCATTAAAAGTCATTGCAGTTTCAGCTGTAAAAAGGTTTGCAGAGGATAAAGGATAATAAATGGAGGCCATTAAACTATTTACAATAGTGAATTTACTCCCGTTATTCAAAGTTCCTGTTAAATATAACCCTGGAATCCGATCGGAGGAATCGTTCGTTTGTTTTTGGATGCTATAAATTGATAAGTCGATCGCTGGGCCAGTTGCATTCGAAATTCCCAACGCTTTATCGTTTATGGAACCTTCAATAAATTCAGAAAACAACAAATCCGTTACAGTTGAACCGCCCACTGCAGAAGTTGTTAAATTTACTGTGTTACTTTCTAGAGGGATAGTTCCGGCGACAACTTTAGCTTTTATAATAAAAGAGAAGGAAGTACCCGTTGGGTGTAATTATTGAAAATTTCAATTAACTGTAAATAAAAAAATTGAACCACATAGAAACATAGAAAAAAGAGTTGGACAGCCCAATTTTTGGATTCGCATAGCAATGATTTTCTCTAAAAAAGTGAAACGCCTTAGATAATTTTAAAATCTATTTTTCTATGTGGTTAAAAAATTAAACAAATTTAATTACACTCAACGGTAAGGTGGTAGAACCAGTTAGTAAATTGATAGTTGTTGATGGAGTGATTACAGTTGTTTTTAAAGCACTGTTTACGTACACATAGTCTCCACTTACTCCAGTATTATCAATGGAGTCTTTCTAACGAATCGTAAATTATAATTTTTAGATTTTAGGCTCATTATGTGTAATTTTTTTTAAATCTGATGATGCCGGTCCATTTATCACATTACCTAATTTTGTGAAACGGGAGCCGTGCATTGGACAATCAAATGTTTTTTCATCGGCATTCCATTGCAGTATAGCACCTAAATGAGGACATACTGCAGAACAGGTATGAAGATTATTTTGTTCATCACGATAGGCCGTTATTTTTTTTAACCCTACTGAAATTATTCCTCCTTCTCCTGGTTTTAAATCGGTTACTTCCTTTATATCTTCCGGAACAATCCAGTCAGCAAATTGCGCAACCATGTTTCCAACCTCATGCAGGTAATCACCAGTTTTTTTTAGGCTAATGCGAGAGGGGCTATATATTTCAATCCAAGGATTTTCTTTTCCGGTAATTATATCGTTAATAATTATTCCCCCAAGTGTTCCATGCGTCATACCGTTACCGGAATCGCCCGTGATAATGTAAATGTTATCTTCCCCAGTATTTTTGCCAATGTATGCCAATGAATCAAGAGGTTCCATCACCTGACCTGACCATTTGAATTCAACAACTCCAGTTACAGGAAAATGTTTTTTTGTCCATTTTTCCAATTTCGCATAACGGTCTTCTTCGTTAATATTTTCGTCATCTGCCTGCCCCGTGCGATGGTCTTCACCACCGGCAATCAACAAGTCATAATGTTCGTCATATTCTTCTAAACGGACATAATGGTACGGTTTTACGATCCATTTTGAACTCATATCGCCAGTGTCCCACCATAATGCGTAAGGGAGTTTTCCTTTCAGAATTTTGATACCTATAACATAAGACCGATAAGGCCATTGTTTAGTATGCATCGTTATCCAGTCGTTAATTGGCGTGTTGGTTGCAACTACAATGTGATTTGCTTTTACTGTAAAACCGTTTGCAGTAGCGCCCTGATCCGTAATGTTTTCTGCTTTTGTTTGTGTATATATTTTTCCTCCTAAGCTTATCAAAGCTTCCGCCAAACCGGTAAGATAAAGCAGTATGTGGAATTGTGCTTGATTAGAAAATTTAATACACAAATTGCTATTTTCCGAAACTACAGATGGGATATAATTTAACATCTCTGTAGTTAGTCCTGCACGTTTTGTTGCTTCATATTCTTTTTCCAAAGTTTCTACTGTGTCAGAAGAACTTAAAAACAAATAACCATCCACTCTTTTAAAATGACAATCAATATTATGATCCTCTACAGTATTGGCTATCCATTCGATTGCAGCCATATGACTATTAGCTATTAATTTTGCAGATTTTACATCGAAATTTTCTTCCAATTCATAATACCGATCGTCAAGCGCACAAGTAAGATGAGCGGTAGTTCTTCCAGTTTCACCGCTTCCTATATATCCGTCTTCCACTAAAATTACTTTACGTCCCGACTTTGCAAGACAGTATGCAGTAGTAAGTCCTGCAATGCCGCCTCCTATCACTAAAATATCTGTATCAGTATTTTGGTTTAATTTCTCAAAAGTTAGCGTCTTTATATTGGAAGAAAACCAATATGAAAGATTAGTTCCAGAAGTTACAGTTCCATCTTCGAACTCGGATGTATGATTAGACGTTTCCATTTGTATTTATTTCGTTAAATTTTTACATTAAACAAAGATATTAATAACTGATAGTTAGAGTGTTATATAATTTAATAAATAAATTATAATATTCAAAATTTTGTTATAATTTAAATTATTTGGAGCGGTCGTGATAATTACTTATCGTTTGATTTATATTTAAAGTATCGAAAAATGCGTAGAAAAATGTATTTTAAAATTCACCAAAAAGTTTAAACCAAATTTTAATTGTTTAGAATATTTGGCATAAATAAAGTCGAAAAAAGGTTTACATGTGTAAAATGCAATCGCACAAAATTTACTGTTCTTTTGAAGAATTTTGCCAGAGAACGTAACGCGTGCCATTATATTGAAAGTCCAATTGGAAATACTATTTTTCACAGATTTCGATTTGGTTTATGAAAAGCATTTACAATTGTTTTTGAGAGGAGTGCAACCACAAAAGGTTTCTCGACGAAACAAACGAAAAAACAATTAAAAATCAGTAACACTTCGGCTACTAATTTCATTAAAAAAGTTACAATTAGTAAAGTAAGTAGTGTTCCACAGCCAATGATTTATCAGGTTTTTATCTATGAATTTGTTTTGGGTGGAAAAGAAGAGCGCAAGCAATAAAGAAGTAATGATTCAAAAAAAAGTTGTTGATAATTGCCGTTGAAACAAATCATACTGGCGAAATCAAAAAAACATATTTTAACCTACTTGAAGATTATTCATGCAAAGAATTACATAAAATATTTGATAAATATATTTCTAAATCCGCGACAATAAAAAGAGACAAATAGACTGGAAATAATCCGTTAAAAAAAGGGTTTATTTTGAAACAGATAATAAGTGACAAATAAAATCTTCAAAAGAATTAAATACTATAATTCATCAAGTAAAAATCTTGGTTGAGAAGTACTTTTTCTTGGGCTTATAAAAAGTATATTTAGACGGGTTTACTTACCGAATTGACAGGTCAATTTACAATTAAAACAGATGTGAATTACACATTAACAGAATGAAGAATACTCAAAAAGTTTTAGATCAATATATTACAATAAGTAAGTAAATGAACACTTTAAAACATTTTAAATACTGTATTCATAGTCTTATTTTAGATTATGATAAAAGAAAAGAAACCTAAAAGCGATTTTGAAATACAGAGTCAAGGCATCTTTTTTTTAAAATAAAAACAAATTTTTTTATAAATAGAACAAAAAAAAGCGGCAATTTGCCGCTTTTTGAATTAGTTGATTATTAATTTCTTAATGACTGAATTTGAATCCACAGTAACCCGAACTAAGTACGTTCCTTTCGCACTATTGGGCAGTGTAATTTCTGCTTTAGTGCTGTTTTTTTCTTCGAAAATCTTCTGACCGGTTATCGAATAAACTTCGATGGAGTATATTTTATTCGAATTGTTTATAGAAAAATTTCCATTGGATGGATTTGGATAGAGGGCGATATCATTTATATCCAAAGCAATACTGGTTTTTGGCGCGTTTTCGGCCATGCGGCTTCCTAAATTGTTACAGGTATCAGAAGTGTAAGAATCCCATTGGGTCGTTTTGTTGAAAGTAGTCGTTGGTGCTGTAACGGTAGATTTTCTTCGGATGGTTTGATCCGCAGCAAAGTTTGCCGTTCCACCGTTAAAAGTTCCAATGATATCAATTAAAATTCCGTTTTTGAATAAACCTAAAGCATCATTTCCATTAAAAGTCATTTCAGTTGCCGCTGTAGAAAGGTTTGCAGATGAGGTAGCATAACAACTGGACGCCATTAAATTATTTACAATAGTGAATTTACTTCCGTTATTCAAAGTTCCTGTTAGACTTAACCCTGTACTCCAGGCACCGGCACCGTTTGTTTGTTTTTTGACGGTATAAATCGATAAGTTGATCGCTGCGCCAGTTGCATTCGAAATTTCCAACGCTTTGTTGTTTGAGGAACCTTCAATATATTCTGAAAATAATAAATCGGTTGCAGTTGCACTGCTTGCTGCAGCAGTTGTCACATTTACCGTGTTACTTGCGCCAGAGATATTTCCTGCGGCATCTTTAGCTTTTACAAAGAAAGAGAAGGCAGTAGAAGCGGTTAGTCCAGTGATAGTTGTTGTTGTACTGGTTGCAGTTGTTTTTAAAGCACTGTTCATGTATATATTATAGCCACTCACTCCTGTATTATCAGTGGAAGCTGTCCAGCTTAATGTAACTGAATTTGATGTTGTTCCGCTAGCTACTAAATTTGCTGGAGTTGTAGGAACTTGTGCATCAGCGGTTGGGTTCCAAATGGATTGTACATATTCCGGATGGTCAATATATGGATTTCTATTGTTTTGGGAACTATATATAGCGTTATTGCGGGCAATTTCTCTTGTGCTAACCGGATCTTGATTGTGCCAAGTGATCAATAAGTTTAAAAATGAAGTGGTAAAAACTTGATTGCTAGTGCCATTGAACATCGCGTAAGAATAACCAGCAACAGTATTCTCATATCGTGTGGCAAAATAAAAGTACATTCGGGCAATATCACCTTTAAATTCATTGATAGGTTCGAAAATAGGTCCGGAATAACCAGCAGTTGTGCTGGATCCAAGTTTACTGCCGTTTCTGGAGGTCCACGTTGGAGAAGTCACTGGTCCGTGTGGGTAATTAGAACGTTGACCGTTTACTTTACCGTCTGTTGGTGTGATAAAATGGGCATCTGAAACCATCGGAGCCGCTGAACCAAAAATAGACTGCGGAATAATGTGTTCTCTATTATAGCAATCGCCTTCTACGCTGTAGGTGCCGCATCTTTGAGTGGTGCCGGCGGAATAATTGTAAGGATCTGTTCCTGATGGATTTTCAGAATACATGTCTAATATCGTAGCATCATTTTCATAGTAATAATCTCTGTCTGAGGTTTGATAAATAGTGTATAATCCTGAATACCCATTGTCTGTATGGCCTTTGATGATGTTGTACAATTGTGTTTTTAAGGTGTAACTAGTTCCGGTAGCGGTCGTGTAATAGCCACTTGGTATCTGGGCTATACTAACTGTAACGATGAGGAATAATAAGACTGAGTAGATTTTTTTCATAAATTAAAACTGTTTTAGGTTATTGGGGTTAGTTTCCGATTGTAAAACTTGATTTTCAAATTTTAAAATAGTGAAGACATGCAAATTTATAACTTTTTAAGTGGTTTATGTTAAGGAATTATCAAGATACTTGTGAATTTTTTAACATAATTAGTACCATTTTGTGCGGTCGTAATTCAATTTTTAGTTTTGCAATAAACTGTTTACTGACGTGACATATCGGCATTCAAAGTGATTTATTTTGGAAAAGCTTTGTTTTGGTACGCACCTAAATCCGGCGGGAAAGTTCTCGTTTTTCCTATAATATCCAAAGAAATTAAATACGCCGAATTCCCTTTTGCGAAAGCGGCAGAAGTTTCGTCAATATTAAATTTGTTTCTTGAAATATTGAAGAATTTGGGATCCTTGTTCAAAAGTATCGCATTGTAATGCGCCGTATCCGTATTGAATTGATAATCGGGATTTGTCGTGAATTGGTTGGCAACATTATCAAATTTAATCAGGCAATTGTTGAATTGGTATTCAAAAGCGGCTCCGGTTTTCTTGTTTAAACTCATTTCGTTTGAATAAGAACCATAAATAATGCAATTGTTAAATGTGGCTGCGGTTAAATTTTTCACTTCTGGAATTGCTCCCAAAATATAATTGCTCACTAAAACCGCCACTTGTTGCGAGCTGTTCCAGTTATTATTAAAGGTAGAATGTATAAATGAATAATTTCCTCCGTAAGTGCAGGCTAAACTGGCTAATCCTGCATTATTGATGACTATATTTTCTCCATTTATTTTTGCGGTCTGCGCCAAAATTCCGTAGTTGCTGCTGTTGTAAATTTGGGTATTTTTGACAGAAACTGTTGTGCCGTCATTGTTTTGAATCAATAAACCAATGGTAGCATTTTTAATGGTGAGATGATTAAAAGTATTATTGGTACTGCCATCAGTAAGCCAAATGGTTCCCCATTGTCCTGGCACATCCGAAAAATCCGGTTCTAAACGGTCGCCTTCAAATATAACTTCGTTTTCTAGTTTATCCGTTGTTGACAGAGTTCCATTAATATTTATGGAAGCATTATTGGCTACAATGAGTCCGGAATTTGCATGGAAATGAACTCGGGTTCCAGCTTCAAAAGTAGCTGTTTTGTTAGAAGGAACCGCTGCATAACCATAAATCACATACGGTTTATCATTGGTAAACTGCAATTCATTTCCATTTACAGGATCATTTTCATCAAGGTAAAATCCCTCAATTTTTTCGGTATCTAGTGGGAGTGTTTCAGTCGTTCCATCGGCAAAACGTTTTGGATACAAGAAAACAGCATCTTGAATCAGCGTGACCAATTCTACATTTTGAAGATTTTCGCCACTGTCAAACTGAATTTTATCGGTGTATAAAAAATCGTTTGGGTTAGCATCGGCGATATTAGCGGTAGTTTCAATGAAAATATATAAACTGTCTTTGGCTAAAAGATCCACATTATTGAAAATTTTGCCATTTGTCCCTTGCAATCCATCAACGGTAATTCTGTATTTTGAGTTTAATCCTTTTCCTAATTTTATACTTGGAATAGTGATGTCATTCTTGCTATTGTTGTACACTTTAAGTCGGTACGTGCTGGAACCAATATTAGAGAAAACGGTATCTAAATAAATAGTGTCTTTCGAAAATTTCAAATCGCCAGTACTTGTTACAGTCTCAAAATCGGAACGACAGGAAAAAATTGAAAGCATTATTCCAATAAAAAGTAGTAATGGGATAGGACGCATTTCGTTAGATTTTTTGTAAAAATAGGAAAAATCTATTTCGGAATTAGAATAACAATTGTAATTACTATTTTGTAACTTATCTTTTATTTAATTTTACATTTTAAAAGCCAATAACATGACATTCGACAAAGAAAAAATACTTCAATATTGCAATCACGTTTCTAAAAATACCTTAATGCAAACATTGAATATTGAATATACTGATGCAGGAGAAGATTTTTTAGTTGCCACAATGCCCGTGAATTCGTCCGTGCATCAACCAATGGGATTGTTGCATGGCGGGGCTTCAGTGGCTTTAGCAGAGAGTGTAGGCAGTGCCGCCTCAATGCTATATGTTAATTCCGAGCTAAGTGAAATTCGCGGCATCGAAATTTCAGCCAATCATTTGAAAGCAAAACGGGACGGAATTGTAACGGCAACCGCTACGATTGTTCACAAGGGACGAAGCATTCATCTTTGGGAAATACGAATTACTGATGAAAACAATAATTTAATCTCACTTTGTAAGTTGACAAACATGGTCTTGCCAAAAAGAAAAAACGGAGATAAGTAATGAAAGCAAATGAAGCTAAACCCAAAAAACAGTTTTGGGAAAATTTGACTACTGTAATTTTCTAAAAAATCAAGCAAATAATAACACTTAAAGTTTTAATGAAATTTATATTTTAATAAATTAAAGATGATTGATTTTTTTATAAAAGTAAAGCAACAAAAAGCTCAGAATTTACCTTTTGTATTGTACAGAAAACCAAATGATATTAAACTAGTAGGTTTTTTTCAGAACAATGACCATTTATATTTTGCTGAAAATTTTGAAGAAACAGGTTTTGTTTTTGCTCCTTTTGAAGGCAGTCAAAGAATACTAATGCCTAAAAATCAATCTGTAAAATGGGAAGAATTGATTACTTTTTTGGAAGAAAATCAAGACTCAAATTTTACAGATTCAGAAGATAGTCAAGCTAAAGAAAATTTTGAAAACCTTGTTCAAAAAGGGATTGATGCAATCGCAGAAGGAACTCTAAAAAAGGTGGTTGTATCAAGGAAAGAAACAGTTGATTTGTTAAATTTTGATTTAGTTTTAATTTTCGAAAAATTAATTCAAAGCTATCCAACTGCTTTTTGCTATTGTTGGTTTCATCCTAAAATAGGATTATGGATGGGCGCTACGCCAGAGCGATTATTGAAGTCCAATAATAATAATTTCGAAACAATGTCATTGGCTGGAACCCAAAAAATTCAAGGTGCGAAAGAAGTAGTTTGGGAGAAAAAGGAAGTGGAGGAACAACAGTTTGTAAGCGATTTTATTTTAAATAATCTTAAAGCTTTAACTTCAGAAGTTTCCGTTTCAAGCCCATACACAGCACAAGCGGGAACTTTAGCGCACATTAAAACAGATATTGAAGGGGTGATAAATGAGAATTCAAGTTTGAAACAAGTCGTTTCCGTTTTGCATCCAACGCCTGCCGTATGCGGATTGCCAAAAGAGTCTGCCAAAGATTTTATTATTGAAAATGAAGGCTACGATAGAGAATATTACACCGGTTTTTTAGGGGAATTAAACAAGCAAGGATATAATAATAAAGAATTAAAATCCGATTTGTTTGTCAATTTGCGATGCATGCAGATTAAAGACAATCAAGCACATTTGTATATGGGCTGTGGTATTACAAAGGACAGTATTCCTGAAAAAGAGTGGAAAGAAAGTGTCAATAAATCTGTCACAATGAAAAAAATATTGAATTTGGATTAATTAATCTTTGTTGCAGAAGCGACAAAATAAAGAGTTAAAGGTTGCCGTTTATGTGCGCCTTTAACCACTAAGTAAAAAAACATTAAATAAATTTTAGATGAAATTAGATATACTTGCTTTTGGTGCGCATCCTGATGATGTTGAATTGGGTTGTGCAGGAACCATTTTGAAAGAAATCTCTTTAGGAAAAACGGTTGGAATTATTGATTTGACCCGTGGAGAATTAGGAACTCGCGGTTCAGCTGAAATAAGAGATCAGGAAGCAAATGCTGCTGCAAAAATCCTTGGTGTTTCAGCGCGTGAAAATTTAGAAATGCGCGATGGTTTTTTTGTCAATGACGAAAAACACCAATTGGAAATTATAAAAATGATTCGCAAGTATCAACCGGAAATTGTTTTGTGCAATGCGATAGATGATCGTCATATCGATCATGCAAAGGGAAGCAAATTAGTTTCGAATGCCTGCTTCTTGTCTGGATTAATAAAGATTGAAACTTCATTGGAAGGAGAGCAGCAAAAGGCCTGGCGACCAAAATTAGTGTATCATTACATACAATGGAAAAACATAGAACCAGATTTCGTGGTTGATATTACTGGTTTCACCGATAAAAAAATTGAGTCGATTTTGGCTTACGGTTCACAGTTTTATGATGCAAATTCTAATGAACCGGAGTCACCAATTTCGAGTAAAAACTTCCTGGAAAGCCTGAATTACCGATCCAGAGATTTAGGAAGGCTCACCGGAGTAGATCATGCGGAAGGATTTACTGTAGAAAGATATTTGGCAGTCAATAGCTTAGGAGATTTAATGTAAATTTCATGTAATTTTACAAAAAAAATATTTGCAGAAGTAAACTTATGTCGTATATTTGCCACCGCTAAGCAAATGGTGGTTGTAGCTCAGTTGGTTAGAGCATCGGTTTGTGGTACCGAGGGTCGCGGGTTCGAGCCCCGTCTTCCACCCAGAAAGCAAAAGCTTCGAAGAAATTCGGGGCTTTTTTTGTGGGATAAAGTTTCGTGAAAGTATAGCAATTATTTTATTGGCGTGAATATTGTAAAAGGGATTGAAGACGGCATTGCACTTAAATATACTACTTACGATTTCACCAGTAACCCCGGTGCCGTTGTAGTTTTCCGGGCAGACATTCTTGTTTCGGGTCATAATAGTTGTTTTACATAAAACGTGTTTTCTTTTGTGTATCTTTGGGCACATTACGTAGTTAAATCAAACGAATATATACTTTCAAAATTTTAAATATTATTTACATAATTTAATGAAAAACGAGAAAATCAATACTAAAATTCTTAAAACCAATTACGTTCCGACTGCCGAATTTTATAGCCAAATAATAGATAGTTTACATGATTACTCGATTTTTACTCTTGACAATGACTTTATAATTAATAGCTGGAGTTCCGGTTCAACCAAAATATTTGGTTATGAGCCAGACCAAGTTATAGGACAGCATTTTGATATTATTTTTACTGATGAAGATATAAAAAATGGTATTCCGCAAACAGAAATTAAAGCGGCATTAATAGAGGGAAGAGCTACTGATAACAGGTGGCATATATGTAAGGACAGAAGTGAATTTTATGCTAATGGTTTGGTTTTTCCGCTTATTGGAATCGATGGTGAGATGTTAGGTTACGTAAAAATCCTGCGGGATTTGACTGAGAGAAAGAAATCTGAGGATGCCATAAAAAAATATATAAAAGAACTGGAAGATCTTAACTCGCACAAAGAGAACGTTCTTGCAATTGTTTCCCATGATTTAAGAAGTCCGTTGTCTGGAATTATTGGAACGGCAGAATATTTGAAAACAAACCTGGACCGATTAGAAACCACCAAGGCAAAAGAAATGCTTAATTTGCTTCACAAAACCGCGGTAGATGAATTAAACATGCTAGACAATCTAGTGGAATGGGCCAGAATAAAATATGCCTCGGAAGTATTTTCTCCGTCAAAAATTAATCTCTTTGATTATGTTCAAAAAGTTTTTAAATCTTTGAAGGAATCGGCATCTTTAAACAATATACATCTTATTAATGAAATTGAAGCTAATACCACTGTTTTTGCAGATGGGAAAATGCTTTTTTCTGTTTTTCAAAATATTGTTTCTAATGCTATTAAGCATTCGTTACCTGACGGGGAAATTATCATTTTGGCGAAAATTGAGGCTGAAATTGCCATAATTCAAATAAAAGATTCCGGAACGGGAATGTCTAAAGAGGTGCAAGAGAAACTTTTTACTCCCCAAATGAGTACGCTATCTAAAGCAAGGAAAGATAACAAAGGTGCCGGAATTGGACTTTTATTGGTCAAGGGATTTTTAGAGCGAAATGACGGTAAAATATGGGTTGAAAGCGTTGAAGGAAACGGGACTTCATTTTATTTTACATTGCCTATTGAGGAATCTTTGTATAAAATTGACAGCGCGGATAAAATAGAATTTGACGCGTAAGTTTAGTTTTATTAGTTTATAAAAAAAGAGCTTTGAATCACTTCAAAGCTCTTTTTTTATGGGTTATGCACAAGGGATAGCAGTGGAAATCCTTTATTGTCTCGTTTTTTAACGAGACAATAAAGATTGTAACGTATAGCCCGACCACGCTGTAACGTTAGTGAAAGCGCAGATGTGCCCAAATATTCAATCTATTTTTTGTCCACAATAGGTCTTTCGGCACGGTTTGCCAATTCCCAGGCGGTTACAAACGCAAATTGAGCTCTTTTAGTTAACGCATCGTACTCAATTTTGTCCGCGCTGTCCGTTGGTTTGTGGTAATCAGCATGAACTCCGTTGAAAAGGAATACAGATGGAACACCATTTTTAGCAAAGTTGTAGTGGTCCGAACGCTCATAAAAATGGTTTGGATCTTTAGGATCGTTGTATTTATAATCTAAATTAAGTTGCGTGTATTTAGTGTTTGCGATGGTGCAAATGTTGTGTAAATCAGTTGATAATCGGTTTGCGCCAATTACATAAACATAATTATTGCTGTCGGCGTGGGCTTCATCACGACGGCCTATCATATCAATATTGATGTCAGTAATGGTGTTTGCTAACGGAAACAACGGATTTTCAGAATAGTAACGGGAACCATGTAACCCGTGTTCCTCGCCGGTAACATGAAGAAAAAGGATAGAACGTTTTGGACCATGTCCTGCTTTTTTAGCCATTTGGAAGGCTTGCGCAATTTCTAACAATGCAACAGTCCCAGAACCATCATCATCGGCACCGTTATAAATTTCTCCGTTTTTTGTACCCACGTGATCGTAATGGGCTGAAACTACCACGACTTCATTTGGTTTTTCAGAACCTTCAATGTAAGCCCAAACGTTTTCTGAATCCGGTAAATTTTCATTGCGCTTAGCGTTCAGAAAAGCAGCCGGAATTTTTTGGTAGAAGTCAGAAGCTCCGGTAGGGAAGCTGATATCGTTTTTTTTATATTGATTGACAAGGTAAACGCCCGCTTTTTTCTGACCTGCTGAACCAGTTTCGCGGCCTTCCATTTCGTCTGAAGCTACGATGTACAGGTGTGTTTTTAGTTCTTCAGCGGTAATTGTATTCATGTAATTTGTTGGATCGACATGAGTGGTACTTACTTTTTGAGTAATACTTATTTTTTGAGTAGTACAGCTTATGGTTAATGCGACCATGAAAGCTAATAAAGGGATTTTTTTCATTTTTTAATGTAAATTAATAAAGGTGTAAATAACAAAGATTGATAATATGATAATAATCAGCACGAAGTTAATAAAAAATAACAAACTGCTTTTTAAGAAAGATATTAAGCGGGTTTCACCATAAAAACGATGATGCGCGGGATAGAAATAATATATCATCCATCCGATACCAATAAAATTAACCAGAAACTGAATTAGAGAAATGAAACTCGATTCTGAAATTGGTGTCAGTCCTTTGTTAATGAGGAACAGTAACAAAAAAATTAGTAGTAAAAAGGAAAAGTAATGTAAGGTAAAAATACCGTGATCAAAGTAATACCAGCGTTTTTTATTATGGAAAAGCCAAAGAAAAAAAGCAAATATTGGCATGAATACAAACAGAACTTTGGGTAAATTATGGGTGAAGGTGCGAACGAATTTTTCAATAATTTCGCTTTGTGTGTTTTTCTCTTTAACTAATTGGAATTTTTTAATTATCCAATAACTGAAATCAGATAGCTTTTCTGATTCCGGAGCATTTTTTTGGATAGAGTCCAGTTGTTCCACGGAGGCGTATCCAAAATTAAATAAGTGATCTTCTTCTTCTGAATCCGTTTGGTTCTTTTTAATGGAATCATTTTTAGATAACGTATCTTGAAATGATTTATTTTTAGTGGTAATGCTAGATTCCTTTTCGGCCGTATTATCGGGGGAATTGATCTCACTTGGGAAAATGGTAATCAATAAAAAAGTGATAAAGCTTATAAAGATATACAATCGAACTGGAGCCAAATAAGACAATCGTTTTCCCGAAAGGTATTCTTTAGTTAGTGCGGCAGGTTTGAATAAAAGATTTTTTATGGTGCGCCAAAAAGCGTTTTCATAATGTGTTAAATCCTCAAAAAAGTGAATAAAGAGATGGTAAAACGTCTTTCGGGTATCAGTGTTTTCTTGTCCACAATTTGGACAGAATTTATTTTCTACTACGTATCTGCAGTTAAGGCAGGTTTTGTCGTTTCGGATTTTACTTTTAGACATAAACAAACAGTATAAATTCCAGATTTTTTGTTACATTTTAATTTATAAATCTAACAAAAAAACCGAACTTATACTGTTTTTAAAAGCTTATATTTTCTGCATTATTTTAAAACTTCTTTTAGGAAAGAATTCATACGCTCCCACGAACGTTTAGCAGCTTTTTCGTTATAAGCGGCACCTTTTGAATTATCGTTTCCAGCTTCTATTTCAGTAAAGGCATGTACTGAATTCGCGTAATAAATCATTTCCCAATCTGCTTTACTATCTCTCATTTCTTTTTGAAATGCGGCTACTTCTGCAGCTGGAACATACGTGTCATCTGCGCCGTGTAATACTAAAATCTCTGCAGTTATTGGATTGTTTATTCGGGAAGTATCACGACCTAAACCTCCGTGAAAAGAAACTGCACCTTGAATTTTCATTCCTGCTCTCGCTGCTTCAAGTGCTCCTGTTCCCCCAAAACAGTATCCAATCACTACAATATTGTCTGGGTTAGCACCCGATTTCACTAACTGATCCAAAGCCAATTGTATGCGTAGTTGATAATTCGTTATATTACTTTTGTAAAAACCAGCTTGTTTGGCAGCCTCTTGTGTGTTAGTAGGGTAGTTTCCTTCACCATAGATATCTGCCACAAACGCATAGTAGCCCATTTTTGACAGTTTTTCTGCTGATTGTTTGGAATGCGTATCGATTCCTTTCCAAGCGGGAATGATTAAAATTCCGGGTTTGGTTTTGCTTCCTTTTTTGGGACCAATTGAAAGTCCATTTAATTTTTGATTTCCATCCGTGTATTTTACGGCTTTTAATTGTGCAAATGCACTACTGGAAAATAATAATAACCCTAAAAAGGTAAAGAAAATATTTTTCATATTGTATTTTTTATTTTTACAAATGTCTCAATTAATTTGTCCTAAAATTAAGACTTTGATTTTTTTATCTTATGACAGTATTTTTAATTCTTATTATCAAGAGTATAGCAATTATTCTCCCGGATGGTAGGTCTTTTCGGCATTTTTTTGCACGTCTTCTTTATAGAATAATATGTTTTTAAATTGTCCTTTTTGGTACATTTCAGCCTGATCGTAAAAATGTTTTGATTTTAAATCACCGCTGTTTCCGCCTGCCAGTAAAGACTTAGCTTTTATTTTAGATCCAAATTCGACTGCGCACACAAAACTGTTGCCGTTAGTTCCGTAGCGTTTTTTAGTATTTTTTTGATAGTTGCTTTTAAAAGCGGGTAAACTTCCCCAAAGCGCCGGTCCGTATCCGATAGGTAAACTTTCCAAAGCATCGTCATAAACCATTGTTATTTCACCGGAAGTTCTCTGGAAACGGTTGATTTCTCCCCAAGGAATTTGCCAAGTTCCAAATTTAATTTTTAATTCGTTTACCACCATTTGCAGTTGTGGAATCAATTGATTTGGAAAAGCATTTTTCGCAAAATTACGGGTGTTCTCTACTTGGTCCAATTCTCCTTCATTAGTATATACTTTTTGAATAATTGGATCTAATTTATAAGCCCATTCCACAGCTAAGGTTGTTGCGACAGAATTTTCCCTGCTGTAATAATCCCAATTTTTCAAAAGGGTTATCGGTTCTAATAGTGCTGCGTAAAGCGGATCTGCGGCAGTGATATTTTTCTCAAAACTGGAAATCAACGATGGAATTAAAAATTCGAAAGCCGTCAGTTTCGTGTCGTAACCATCAGTAATTACTTTGTCTAACGTATACTGATTGCCTTTACTCAATAATCGAACAGCATTTAGTCCTCTAAAACTTTCTCCGTCCGGGGCCATGTACGGTAAGTAGTTTTCTTCTTTTGGACTGTTATCACCCGCCACGGTATATGGTGTAGAGTTGCAGTTTTGCAGCCAGCCGTTTATGGGATTGTAGGAATGAACCGTTTCTGAAACTTCGTGTAAGCCTTTCCATTGTGTTGCTGGTGTTGTGCCGTCCATCACTTTTGACCAATTAAGTTTTTTGTCCCGAATTGGGACAAAATTCCCATGCCAGTATGCAATATTTCCTTCTTTATCGGCATAAACGGTGTTGTTTGAGGTATTGGCTTTCAAATCCATTGCCTTTTTGTAATCTTCAAAACTTTGCGATTTAGTTCTCACCCAACTTTGTTCGAGTCCTTTCATCGAACGATTATTCGATTTTAAGCTTATCCATTTTCCGCCTCTTTTGGCCATGATTGGACCGTGATTGGTATAATAGGTATTGAATGTTTTGGGAATGAGTTTCCCGTTTTCCAGATACTTGATAATTATTTTTTTTTCGATAACTGGAACTAATTTGTTGTCGTATTCGTAAAATAGTTTGTTGTTATTAGTCACTATTTTCTCAGCATACATATCCGCAACATCCACATTTGACGAGGTATGCATCCAACCGCAATTTTCGTTAAATCCTTGGTAAATGAAAAATTGCCCCCAAGTCACTGCTCCGTAGGCGTTCAATCCCTCTTCGCTACTCATTTGTATTTCTGGTCTAAAATAAAAAGTGGTATGCGGATTAATGTATAAAATTGCATTTCCAGACGCCGTTTTTGATGGAGCAATCGCAAATCCGTTAGAACCTGTTTGCACATCTTTTTCACGTTCTATGTACGACACTTTATCGGTGTTTCCAGAATAAAAAGCTTTCAATTCACCGGTAGAAAGATCAGCGGTGCTGATGGCTCCAATACTTCCATCGGTCCAAAGTAACGGAAACCAAGGTTCAAAATGAGTCAATAAAGCGGGTTTTACTTCGGGGTGATTGTGTAGGTAAAAGTTGATTCCGTCCGCGTAACTGTTTAATAATTTTTTCAACCAAGGAGCTGCTTTTTTATAATCGGCTTTGGCTTCTTCGGTGTCAATCAAAAGTTTTATTTCCAAATCATTATATAAAACCGACTGTCCTTTGATTTCTGAAAGGCGTCCCAGTTTTTCGATATAATTCATTTCTACCCGTTTGAAATCATCTTCACATTGCGCGTACAGCATTCCAAAAACTGCATCTGCATCGGTTTTGCCATATACATGCGCAATTCCCCAGTTGTCTCTGATAATTGTTACTTTTTGCGATAGTTTTTTTAGTCTTTCTATTTCTTGATTTGATATCTTTTGTGCAAACATGGAAAAACTAAAACAAATAACTAAAATTGTTAATGGCAAATCATTCTTGTAATATTTCATTTTATTGAATTTTAAATTTTTGACCTTCAGTGTAAACAGCCATTTCAAGGCTTTTGATACTTACTAAATTTTCTTTTTTAGATTTGGCGATTCCTTTTGGTTTTTTAACGACAATAACTTCGCTTGAGCCAACAATTTCGATTTCTTTATTACGAACAATCAAGGCGGTACTTTCGTCAACGCCAATTCCGATATGAGTTGGAAATTCAACTAAAGCAGACAGTAAGCGATTATATCGGCTTCTTTTTAGAAAATGCTGATCGATAATTACGTTTTTGACAAGTCCCAAGCCTGTAGTTGTTTCCAAATTGTCATATCGAATATTGTTAAAAGTTTCGCTATATTTGGATTCTAATTTTTGATTTCCTGTAATCATGTGTTCACACATAACTGCTGCTCCTGCACTTGTTCCGGCAATTGTACTTCCATTTTCGTACGCGCGGTGAATTGCTATATATATAGGAGTGTTTTTCACTACGTTCATGAAGCGAGATTGATCGCCTCCGCTGATGAAAATTAGTTTGGCATTTTGCAACGAATCGTTCAATACTTTATTTGTAGCTGTTGTTTTGTCGAAATTCAGCATAATAATTGGATTCGTGGTCAGTTTTTCGAATTGTTTTTTGAAATAAATGTAAGCACTGTCCGGTTCCTCGCTCGACATTGGTAACACGACAATATAATCGTTTTTTTGCAATTCAGATAGGTTTACTAATTGTGTCATCATTGCATCAGAACGTTGTCCTCCTCCAATGATGAATAATTTTCCCTTCAATTTTTGAGCTTGCAAAGTTCCAAAAGATAGAAATAAAAGCGTGCCAATAACAAATTTAAAATAGAGTAGGGAGTGAGTCGGTTCCTTCATGAATTATTTTTTGGAGATTAAGTCGGCATTTGAATAATAATTAGAGAGAAACGTTTCTTTTAAAAGCGCAGCCCAATTCAATTATGGAATCGGTTTTGGCAATACCGGGAATATTGTCTATTTTTTCGTACAGGACTTTTCGCATGTGTTCGTGATCTTTGGCTATGATTTTTATGTAAAGGGTAAAAGATCCGGTAATATAGTAACATTCTGTTATTTCCGGAATTTTTTTCAGTTCTTCAATAATTCTATCAGAGTCCTGATCTTTATTTAACGTAATTCCCGTAAAAGATCCCCAATCATACCCCACTTTTTTTTCATTGATTACTGGTTTTATCCCTGTAAGTATTCCTTGTTCCATCAATCTGTGGATGCGTTGATGCACCATGGTATTTGATATTTTTAGATTGGCTGCAATGGCTGAATATGCCATTCTTCCATCTTTTTCTAATTCTTTAATAATATTGATATCAAATTCGTCTACTATGTCCATGTTGGTTTAATTATAAATAATGCTCTTGTGTTTGTATAAAAGTACTTATTTTTATTTAATTCGGAATATGTCTTTAAATTGGTTCTAGAATTCTTAAATGACTTATTTTAATCTAAATTAAATAAATATTTTTACATAAGATCTTTTTAAAAGTCAAAATATTTATTTTATTGGTAAATTAAAAAAAAACAGTAATTTTGTTTTTTCAAATAGTAAATTCGAAATATCATGACACATACAGAGCAAAACCTGTCTTCAAAATCTGAAGCGTTGATAGCAAAAGAGAATCAATACGGTGCGCACAATTACCATCCATTACCTGTGGTTTTAGAAAAAGGCGAAGGCGTTTATGTCTGGGATGTCGATGGAAAGAAATATTTTGATTTTCTATCAGCATATTCTGCCGTTAATCAAGGGCATTGTCATCCGAAAATTGTTGGTGCTATGATAAAACAAGCACAAACATTGACCTTGACTTCACGTGCTTTTCATAATGATCAATTAGGACCTTTTGAAGAATATGTAACCAAGTATTTTGATTTTGATAAAGTATTGCCAATGAATACTGGTGCAGAAGCTGTGGAAACCGCTTTGAAATTATGTCGAAAATGGGCGTATGAGGTAAAAGGAATTCCTGAAAATCAAGCACAAATTATCGTTTGTGAAAACAATTTCCACGGAAGAACAACTACTATCATTTCATTTTCGAATGATGAAAATGCACGTAAAAGCTTTGGACCATTCACAGAAGGATTTATTAAAATCCCATACGATGATGTTGAAGCATTGGAGGACGTATTGAAATCAACTTCAAATATTGCAGGATTTTTAGTCGAGCCTATTCAAGGTGAAGCTGGAGTTTATGTTCCTTCTGAAGGATATTTAGCAAAAACGAAAGCGCTTTGTGAGGCACATAATGTTTTATTTATTGCAGATGAAGTACAAACGGGAATCGCGAGAACCGGAAGATTATTGGCAACTTGTGGAAATTGTGAATGCAAAAAAGGTTGTGAAAACAATCCGGAAGTAAAACCGGATATTCTTATTTTAGGTAAAGCTATTTCAGGTGGTGTTTACCCAGTTTCAGCAGTTTTAGCGAATGATCATATTATGAACGTAATTAAGCCGGGACAACACGGATCTACTTTTGGAGGAAATCCTATTGCTGCTGCTGTTGCCATTGCAGCGCTTGAAGTGGTAAAAGAGGAAAATTTGGCGCAAAATGCCGCTTACTTAGGTGAAGTTTTAAGAACTGGACTTAACGAGATCGCTTCCAGAAATCCTTTAATTACATTGGTTAGAGGAAAAGGCTTATTGAATGCCATCGTTATCAACAGTGATGAAGAATCCGATTTAGCTTGGGATATTTGTATGAAATTTAGAGATTATGGGTTATTGGCAAAGCCAACACACGGAAACAAAATTAGATTTGCTCCGCCATTAGTAATTACGGAATCTCAAATACACGAATGTTTGGCTATTATTGAAAGAGCTTTAAACGATTTCAGATAATGGGAAAAACGATAAAATTAATAAAGAACCGATCTGATATTGGTGCAGGTACACGAGGATCTGATTTAGGGATTGATGCTATCGAGATTGCAGCAATTAATAAAAACAGTGATTATTTTAATCAATTTGAGTTTGAAGATGTCAAAACGCACAACGAATCAATATATGATAAAAATCGAAGTTCTTCAGCTAAAAGAATTGAGCACGTTGTAGAGCAATGCACCAGAGTTTGTAATGCGGTAAAGAAAAATATTGAAGGGAATTATTTTCCAATTGTATTATCGGGAGATCATTCTTCGGCATTAGGAACGTTAAGCGGAATCAAAGCGGCGTATCCTGAGCAAAATATTGGCGTATTTTGGATTGATGCGCATGCCGATTTGCATTCGCCTTACACTTCACCATCTGGAAATGTTCATGGAATGCCATTGTCTGCTGCCCTTGGCGATGATAATTTGAGTTGTCAGAATAACGAAGTTCCCTCTGAAACACAACAGCATTGGGAGGATATGAAAAATATTGGCTTTAAAGGACCAAAAGTTTTGGCTGAAAATCTGATTTATTTTGGTGTGCGTGATACTGAAGAAGAGGAGGACAAGCAAATTGAAAAATTGCATATCAAAAATTATAAAGTTGATGAATTAAGGTATCGAGGTTTGCAGAAATGTGTCGCTGAAGCGTTGTCTAAATTATCGCACTGTGAGGTATTATATATTTCTTTTGATGTGGATTCCATGGATTGTGATATGATTTCTTGTGGAACAGGAACGCCGGTTCCTAAAGGTTTTGATCAATATGAAATTATAGCAATCATCAATCAGATTATCCAAACCAAAAAAGTGGTTTGTATCGAATTTGTGGAGGTTAATCCATTATTGGACACCAAAGGAAATAAAATGGCAGAAACTGCATTTGAAGTTTTAGAGGCCATAACTTCAGAACTTGTTAATCCTGTTGAATAGTTTTTTTAGAATACTGGATAAAACGATGAGTGAGAAAGATTTGATTATTTTCTAGCTTCAAAGTCAAATTACTTCTTTAAAATTTGATAACAATGCTATTTTGAATGATACATAAATACTGTTTCCTGAATTGAAAATATTGCTACTGCGAATCATGTCTTTAATGAAGATAAGAATACTAAAAAAGTGATTACTGTAGTACTTTATGAAAGTAAAAAAGATCTAAATACCACCGAAAAACAAAAGTTGACTGCATGGCTCAAAAATAAATTCAAAACGGAGGTTGTTGAAATGTATTATAGGCAATAAAGAGATTAAATCTCGGTATTGATTTTATTTTCAAATAAACAGATTTAGTTTTTCTGTAAATATTCAGTAATTTCTTTACAGGTTTGTTTGGCATTTCTATTTATTCCAATAAGTGTTGCGGATGCATAACCAGTCCAACTGCCGTAACCCGCAAGCCACAATCCGGGAAGTTCAGTTGCTTTGCTTTCTTCGGTTTTTATGATGCCTCTTTCATCTGTTGAAACGATATTTTTCAAGAAAGAGGTCGCATAACCAAAACCGGTACACCAGATTATCGCATCAAAATCCTCTTTAGATCCGTCAGACCAAATCACACCGTTTTCATAAACGTTTTCAAAACTGCCACTTGAAATAAGAACTCCTCTGGATCGAGCTTCCTGAACTGGTGGGACCATTACAATATTTCCCAAATCATAATTGGCCGCATTGAATGGTTTCCCTTCTTTTTCAGCGTTGTATTTGGCGGTTGCCACGTTGAAAAGATAAAACCCGTCCACTTCATCCGGTAAATAGTGTGGTGGTTTTCTGGTTGACCATTTCACGGAGGTGACTTTAGAAATTTCGGCTACAATTTGCGCTCCTGAATTTCCTTCGCCAATTACCAGTACCTTTAAATTCCTAAACTGCTCTGCATTTTTGTAATGGGCGGAATGGATTTGAATTCCTTTGAAAGTATCTATTCCTTTAATCTTTGGAATAAAAGGATTGTTCCAAGTTCCCGCCGCAGCAATAATTGCTTTTGAAAAATAGATTCCTTTATTGGTGTAAATTTTAAATACTTTATTTTCAGAAGTTACATTTTCTACAGTAACGGAGCGCTCTATTGGCAGTTCGTAACGCTTTTCGTATTGGCATAAATAATCAATTACTTCTTGTTTTGAAGGAAACAGATTTTCAGATTTTGGCATCAACCAACCCGGTAAAGAACTGTGTTCAGCAGGAGAAAAAAGTGTCAAACTGTCCCAAGCATGAAGCCAAGCACCACCACATTTTTCTTCTTTATCCAAGATTAGAAAGTTGAGTTTATGGCGTCGTAAATAATACCCGCAAGCCAATCCGCTTTGTCCGCTACCAATAACAATAACATCCAGTATTTCTTGCATAATAACGTTACTTTACGTTTGTTGTAGCGTAATATTTTTTTCTTAACCAAAAAGAAACATTAACCAGAATTATCAAGGCGGGAACTTCTACAAGCGGTCCAATAACTCCGGCAAACGCTTGTCCGCTGTTAATTCCAAAAACACCAATGGAAACTGCAATTGCTAACTCAAAATTATTTCCGGATGCCGTGAATGAAAGCGCAACGGCGTCTCTATAATTTGCTCCAATTTTTTTGGAAACAAAGAACATCAGGAAAAACATAATGGTAAAAAAAATGACAAGTGGAATGGCAATTCTAATCACATCTAGTGGCAAGTCGACTATCATTTCACCTTTTAAACTGAACATAATGATGATCGTAAAAAGCAACGCAATCAACGTAATTGGAGAAACAAAAGGAATAAATTTTTGATTGAACCATTTGTCTCCAATGAATTTCTTTATGGAATAACGGCTAATTACTGCTAATGCAAATGGAATTCCTAAATAAATTCCGACTGTTGTAGCAATTTGAGCAATCGTAATATTTAATTCTAACCCTTTTATTCCAATTAATGGCAGCATGATTTCCAAATAGAAATAGGCATACAAACTAAAAAAGAACACTTGAAGCAAACTGTTAATTCCGATTAATCCAGCGGTTAATTCTCTGTTTCCTTCGGCTAATTCATTCCAAACAATTACCATTGCAATGCAAGGCGCAATCCCAATTATAATTAAACCCATCATGTATTCCGGATAATCTTTCAAAAAGAATGTTGCCAATGAGAACATTAAAAATGGACCAACAATCCAGGTTATAAAAAAAGAAGCAGTCAGTAATTTTGGTTTTTCAAGCATCAAAGGAATTTTTGAAAAATCAATTTTAGTCAATGGGGGATACATCATTAATATTAATCCAATTGCCAGTGGAATATTCGTTGTTCCGCTGGAAAAGGAATTGATGAAACCACTGCTGGAAGGTATAAAGTATCCAATGGAAACTCCTATTGCCATTGCCAAAAATATCCAAAGTGTCAAGTAACTGTCGAGAAAGTTTAATCTTTTTTTATGTACTTTCATTAGTATGATTTTATTTGTGAAAACACATAAAACATTTCGGTTGCAATTTGTAAACTGCGTTCCTTATATTTTTCTGCTTGTTGTGGCGTATTGTCAAATGCTTTTGGATCTTCAAAAGTCATTGGAATACGCTTTTCGGCACCTGCAATAAATGGGCAACCACCATCCGCTTGTGAACAAGTCAATATCGCTGCAAATTCTCTTTGTGGATTAAAATCGTCATCATACGTTTTGGAAAAACCAATAATTGGATGTTCATTTTCTCCATATTTTATGGCATAAATCGGATTATTCCCTGCTGCGATGGTTTTAATTTTAAATCCCGATTGTTCCAATGTTTTGGTAACCACAGGAAATAAAGCCGTTGCTTCGGTGCCACCAGAATAACAAAATACATTTTTTATATTGAAATGTGCCGCTGCGGTTTGTGCCCAAACCTGAGACAAATGACTTCTTCTAGAATTGTGGGTGCAGATTAAGTTCAGCCGAATTTCTTGTTTGTTCGTTACTTTATCTTGAATAAAATCAATAAGCGGTTGCAAAACGATTTTACGTGCTGCTGTTATTGTTTCAAAATCCAAAGTACCGATTACTTTTTCTATTTCTGGAAATAGGATGGTTTTGGTTTGTTCCATTTTACCGTTTTAAAATTAACAACAACCTCCACCTGGAGTGCAGCTGTTGGTTTGACTAACGATTTCGCATAACTTCACTTTTTGTTTTTCGACTGGAATGCCACATTGATCCTGGGCCAAACAAGCTGTTTGTTTGTTTAACAAAGTGAATGCTGTTCCGTTGAAACCAATATCGTATTTACCAATAGTTTCTGCTTGAAATTCTACTTCTACTTCATAATCTTCGATACCTAAAATTTTTTCAGATAATTCAATTATATCCAATAATTTTTGCGGTTTTAAGCGGTGTTCGAAATCATTGGCGTCCCATAATTGAAAGTTAGCAACGGTTTCTTTTCGAATTTTTCCACCACAATCAATAAAGTTTTTGGTGATTAAACCCACTTCAGTTACATGAAAATGTTCTGGAACATAAGTTCCGTTCGGCAATACAAAAGCAACGTTGTCCAACGTGCTCAATTGTTTTTTAATTTCTGATAATTTCATGATTCTTGTAATTTAAAAATTAACAACATTGATTTTTCTTGTTTTCTAAATAGTCATTGATGTTTTTAAAAAATCCTTTGATTTTCTCGAAGCCTTCTTCATTTAGGCAGTAGCAAATGGAAGCCCCTTCAAAATTGCCTTTTATGAGTCCGGCATTTTTTAGTTCTTTCAAATGCTGCGAAACTGTAGGTTGGGCTAGTGGCAGCTCGTTTACAATATCACCGCACACACAACTGTTTACTTTTATTAGATGTTGGATTATGGCAATACGTGCAGGATGACCAATAGCTTTCGCCAATGTTGCCAATTCGTTTTGCTCGTCTGTGAAATGCTCTGATTTAGTAATTCCCATCGTTATATATTTATATTGCAATATTACGATAATAAAAATCAGCAACAAATTTTTTGACGTTAATTTAAAATTAAAAAGCAATGCAATCGAGTAGGAGTGACTAAAATTCGACCGCAATTGCATTACCTTTTAGTTTTTGAATGATTTTAAAATTAAGGTGCGATTTGCTCACATAATATATAATGATGAACCCTTTGGGCGTAATTCAATTTGTTTAATTTTTTAACCACATAGAAACATAGATTTTAAAATTATGTAAGGCGTTTTACTTTTTAGTTAAAATCATAGCTATGTGAAGCCAAAAATTGGGCTGTCTAACTCTTTTTTTATATGTTTCTATGTGATTCAATTTTTTTATTTAAGATTAATTGAAATTTTCATTAATTACACCCAACGGGTTAATGATAAATACAAAGTCACAATCAGATTTTAGGGTTCAATAATTACCTTCATCGCTTTTTCTTTCGCGGCGTTTCCAAAAACTTCATAGGCTTTTAGGATTTCGTCTAATTTAAAATGATGGGTAATTAGTTTGGCGGGTTCCAATTTTCCAGAGGAAACTGTTTTCAGTAGCATTGGAGTAGTATTTGTATTTACCAACCCCATTGTTATTGTAATATTTTGAATCCACAAATCTTGAATTTGCAGTTCTACCGGTTTTCCATGTACTCCAATATTTGCAATGTGACCACCGGGGCGAACAATTTTTTGGCATATATCGAAAGTAGCTGGAATTCCAACTGCTTCAATAGCTACATCAACGCCATCTTTAGTTTCGGCTAATATTCTTTTTAAGACATCTTCTTTTGCTGAATTGATCGTATCTGTGGCGCCAAATTTTTTGGCCATTTTTAAACGATTTTCATCCATATCAATCATGTAAATTTTGGAAGGCGAATAAAACTGGGCAGTAAGCAACGCTGACATTCCTATAGGTCCAGATCCTACAATTGCAATGGTATCTCCGGGTTTTACACCGCCGTTAATCACGCCGATTTCATGTCCTGTAGGTAAAATATCGCTTAGCATTACCAAAGCTTCTTCGTCAGCGCCTTTTGGTATAAGATGGAGACTGTTATCTGCATGAGGAATACGAACATATTCTGCCTGAGTACCGTTTATTAGGTGTCCTAATATCCAGCCACCATCCTCGCAATGAGCGTACAGCTGTTTTTTGCAATATTCGCAGGATCCATCAGAAGTGATGCAGGAGATAATTACATGGTCTCCTTTTTTAAAATTCCTAACGGAAGTTCCAATTTCTTCAATTACTCCAACTCCTTCGTGTCCCAATGTTGTTCCTGGTTTTACCGATGGGGTTTTTCCATGTAAAATTCCCAAGTCTGTTCCGCAAATCGTGGTTTTAAGTATTTTTACCAATACATCGGTCGCTTTTTCGATTTTAGGTAGTGGGACGTCTTTTAATTGTATTTTTCCAGGACCGTCATAAACTAGAGCTTTCATTGTTTTAGTCTTAACCATTTTACTTTTATTTGAGAGTTGTTTATCCATTATTGGACAGGCTTTAAGTATATTAAATCTTGTTATCTAAAAAAAGATTAGAATTAATTATAACTATTTTGTGTTAATAAATAATTTCTTAATCAAGAAAATTACTGTCGAAAGTTCGTTTGCTTCCTCGTTAAATTCTATGATATAAATCATTTTTTTAAATAAATATTTCGATCTATTTATATTGGTATTTTTCGTCGAAAGCTCATATTTTAATGTAGTACATCCAATAATAAAAATCTTTTAAGAAAGAGAGTTCAACCTTTTTTTTGAAAAAATATGGTTCTAATTTCCGTAAATTATCTCGCTTACATCCATTTTGATAAAAAATCAATCAATTCTTCTCTTAAATCTTTAAATAGTTTTTCAAAAGTTGCAATACTTTCTCTGTGGTTTTTATGATCTGAAAATTTATCATGATCAACCGCATTAGGGTTATCATTTACTGCTGACTCTAGGTACAATTCGTGACTTTTAATATCATGGCTTAAGATATCAATTTGTTCCTTTTGAATAATCAGCTGATTGTTAAAATGATCCGTTAAAGAACGAACCTCTTTTGAAGTATTCTTTTCCGCCACTTCCTTAATTCGCTTAGACATAATTACAAGCTCATCCTTATAAAACAAAAGTTTGTTTAGCCAAGTTTTATGTTCTTCATGTAACTGATAAATTGATTTTTTAGTGTCCATTTTTTATACGTTTTTAAATAGTTTGAGATTAATTTAACCCGTTGGGTGTAATTCAATTTGTTTAATTTTTTAACCAAATAGAAACATAGATTTTAAAATTATGTAAGACGTTTCGCTTTTTTAGAGAAAACCATAGCTATGTGAACCCAAGAATTAGGCTGTTCTACTCTTTTTTTCTATGTTTCTATGTGGTTCAAATTTTTCATTAATGATTAATTAAAATTTTTATTAATTACACCCAACGATTTAATTTAATATCGGTTTCACGATTTAAAAATGTTTCCGGAATTACAATCTCTTTTATTCCGCCATTTTTTATTTTATAAATTAAAAATATAGTTTTTTGTATAAAAAAGAAAAAACATTAAGTCCCTTAAAGTTAGTCATTTATGTTGTAATAAATAGAAATATAGGCAGATTTTAAGCTATAAAAAATGGATTGATTAAAAAAAACATCCCCGAACAATCAAGTGTGTTTGGGGATGTTAGAAAAGATGTGAGTGCTAGTGCTAGAGTAATTCAACTAAACAGTTTTGTTTCATGCTGCCAGTTTCAATGTATCTGGAATGAAGTTTAAAAGCTTCTTCTAAAATATGCGGTGTGTGGCCACCGCGCAAACAAGCACGATCAAAATAATCTGATAATTCTTCTCTGTATTCCGGATGCGTGCAATTTTTAATGATAATTTTGGCGCGTTCTCTGGGAGCAAGCCCTCTTAAATCGGCAATTCCCTGTTCGGTGATTAAAATATCAACATCATGTTCGGTATGATCAACATGGGACACCATTGGTAAAACATGCGAAATGGCATTAAATTCTTTTGAAGATGATTGGGTGACAAAAATACTTAAATAGGCATTCCGGGCAAAATCACCCGACCCGCCAATGCCATTCATCATACTAGTCCCTGAAATATGGGTAGAATTTACATTCCCATAAATATCAAATTCGATGGCTGTATTTATGGCTATAACTCCCAATCTTCGTATCACTTCCGCTGAATTGCTGATATTTTGCGGACGAAGGAGAATTTTGTCTTTGTACTTTTCAAAATTATCAAGAATGTTTTTATAGCAATTTTCAGAAACGGTTATGGAGGAAGCGGAAGCAAAATTTAATTTTCCGCTGTCAAGGAGTTCAAACGTGCTGTCCTGCAAGACCTCAGAATACATCACTAAATTTTCAAAATTTCCTTTGGCAAAGCCAGACATGACCGCATTTGCCACTTTTCCAATTCCAGCCTGCAATGGCATTAATGAATTGGTTAAACGACCTTCTTTGATTTCATTTTCAAAAAAAGCCAATAAATGATTGGCAATGGCAGCCGTTTTCGGGTCTATTGAAGTTACTTGTGCCGGACTATCGGGAATTTCTGTAAAAACAATTCCAATGACCTTTTTAGGATCGATAGTGATATAATTAGTTCCAATTCGGTCATCCGTAGCCGTAATGTTTAAAACGTCTCGATTGGGATAACTTTTTGAAATATAAATGTCATGAATTCCGGCGAATTCAAGAGGCATGGAAATATTTATTTCGATGATAATTTTATCGGCAGTATGCCCAAAAGTAGCTGAATTTCCCACTGAGGTTGTTGGAATTACATTTCCATTCTCATCGATATACGTGCCTTCAATAACCGCAATATCAATTTTCGAAAGGTGTTTGTTCTCTAAAAGTTCGACAGTTTCACTTAAATGTTGGTCAATAAAAAGTACTTTTCCTTCGTTTATTTTTTTTCGTAAGGTGGCGTCAACCTGAAATGGCATTCTCTTGTATAAAGCGTTATTGTTAGCCAAATCAGCATCAGTGGTATGACCTAAAGAAGCACCGGTAATCAATGTGATTCCAATATTTTCTGATTTTGCTCTTTCGGCAAAAGCAGGTAAAACGGCTTTACTGTCACCAGCTTTTGTAAATCCACTGGTTCCGATAGTCATTTTGTCTTTGAAAAATAAAGCGGCTTCTTGCGCAGAAATAACTTTGTCTTTGTAACTTTGAAATCTAATTCTGTCCAACTGCATAATTGTGCGTTTTTAATAAAAAAATAACAAAAAATTGATGTTTTGATAATGATTTAAAACAATAATTATATTTTAGTTTAAATCATATACAATTTTAGTAAAATTAAGAATTGGACAAATATCCTGATAAGTCATAAAAATATTCATTTCAGTCACAATGGGTCCATCTAAAGCTTTAGAAGAAAAATATTACATTAAAGAGGTCGATACCGAAAAAAAAAGTATTTATTGCCACCATGATTTAATGGGCGAATTAATGATTCCAACCCATAAGCATGAAAAAGCACAAATGCTTTACTCTGAAGGTGGTATTGTTCACGTTACTACGGAAACCAAAACTTATTTTCTTCCGGCACGTCATTTTATTTGGATTCCGGGAGGCGTAAAACATAGTATTCAACCGAACTCTGAGGATGTTATGATGCGCAATCTGTATTTCCCAATAGGTTTAGATGAAGACTCTTTTTATGAAAAAGAAGGTATTTATCCCATTAATGATTTGTTGTTGCAAATGATGCTTTTCACAAATCGATGGAATGGAAACCTGAAAAAGGGAACTAGAAATTTTACTATTGCCAACGCGATAAAAGCCATTCTGCCTGAAATATGTCTTACGAATTTACCATTATCGTTGCCTTTGCCAAAGGATATTCGTCTCCATAAAATCATTATCTATTTAGATAAAAATTTGGGAGAAACTATTATGTTTTCTGATTTGGCCAACCGATTTGGGTTTAGTGAGCGCTCTTTGTATCGCTTGTTCCAAAAAGATTTAGGCATGTCCTTTATTCAATATTTTACCATTCGAAGAATTTTAAAAGCAATTGAATTGTTACTTGAAAAAAAATTATCTGTTAATGAAGTTGCGCAGGCAGTAGGTTACAATAGTGTTCCAACCTTTAGTAATACATTTTTTAAGATTTTAGGACAACGCCCTTCTGATTATTTAAAAGGGATCGAAATATTAAAAAAGTAATTTTTTTTAACCTTCATTTTCTGCAATCGTTCTAATAATTTCATAGACTTTTATTTGTCTGAAATGGATAAATAGTTGGCTATAGTTGATTTTGAGGCATGGATTAAATTAGGGAACTTTGCAACCTATTCCTTTATCTATATTATGTTTCTTAAAAAAAGGGTTCTTTGGAGCCAAACAAAAATTAATTTTTCAAAAAATGCCTTGTTGTTATTCCTCTTCTTTCAAGGAATAATGTCAGTGCAAGCGCAATCAACTACTGCTATTTCTTTAAATGATGCTTTAAAAATCGCTAAAGAAAATAATAAGACCATTCAGAAATCTCATATAGAACAGCGTATTTCAGAACAAGAAATTGCCGTAACAAAAGATCTTCGTTTACCGGAACTTAATTTTAATGCAATGTATTCCCGATTATCAGATCTGACGGAATACGAAGGCAGTTTTTTCTCGGATAAACATACCTATACTCCACAACCTGGAACTGTAATATATGATGCGGTCACAAATTTTGATATGCCGATTTATGCAGGTAACAGAATCAATAATGCGATTAAAAAGTCGAAAGAGGAAAATGAAATTGCCAAAATCAAGGAAGAGAAAACACAAAATGACATTCAGTTGCAAGTTACCGCTACTTTTTTGGGCATTTATAAAATGATGGAACTCCAGAAAATCATTAACGAAAGTATAAAAGAAGAACTGGAACGATTAAAAGAAGTGAAGGCTTTTAAAACCTTTGGAACCGTTACTAAAAATGAAGTGTTGCGTTCTGAACTGCAATTGTCTGACAGAGAACTCAATTCATTAACCAATAAAAAAAATATTAGCATTGCACTTCAAGATTTAAAAACTCTTTTACAGTTACCAGAAGAGGCTGAAATTACTATCGATACAACAGGATTACTCGATACAGCTCCATTGAAAGACTATGATTTCTATTTTGAAGAAACCCTTCAAAACGAAGAAATGCGTATTTCTAGTAGAAAAGTAGACGTAAAAAAAACAGAGTTGAAAATGGTGAAAGGTAATTTTTATCCTAAGGTGAGTTTCTTTGGAAATTATAATCTGAAATATCCCGACTATATGTTATTTACTTTGAATCGTCCCTATCTCTACACCATTGGACAAATTGGAGTGGAAGCTACTTATAATTTATCTGGTTTGTATAAAAATAAAGCGAGAGTTCAGGTTGCCAATTTAAAAGTGGAATTGCAAGAAAATGATTTAGAGCTTGTTAAAAATGAAATGGTAGATAAAGTATTTAAAAATCATACTCAATATCAGGAAATACTGGATAAGCTGCCGGTTACGGACAAAGCATTGGATTTAGCCAATGAAAATTATCGCATTGTAAAAGTAAAATACCTGAACCAATTGGTCTTGATTACGGAAATGGTCGACGCTGATAACGCGCTGCTTCAGGCAAAATTCAACAAAATTTCCACTAGAATAGATGCTGCTATGAAACATTATGAATTGCTCCATACGGCAGGATTACTTAATAAATAATAATTTCAATTTAATATAATTTAGTTTCCAATTTACATGGTAAAAGTACAGAATTCGTCAAGAGCTCATCAATCATTTCATAGATTAATCACCTTGATTGCCAGTATTTTGGTTGTTGGCGGAATTGTTTTAGGAATTTGGTTTTATATTTTTAATAAAAAT
The DNA here is from genome assembly GCF_049896525.1 of Flavobacterium sp. DSR3-2. Classification (NCBI taxonomy): domain Bacteria; kingdom Pseudomonadati; phylum Bacteroidota; class Flavobacteriia; order Flavobacteriales; family Flavobacteriaceae; genus Flavobacterium; species Flavobacterium sp. DSR3-2. The sequence continues at coordinate 10,697 of NZ_JAFCUM010000016.1, read as the reverse complement.
CACGAAGAAACTAATGATGCTCAGGTAGATCAATTTGTAACACCAATTATGGCCCGAATTACGGGTTTTATTAAAGAAGTGCGCTATAATGAAAACCAATTTGTTCATAAAGGTGATACGCTGCTGGTAATTGACAACAGGGAATACAAAGCGCATTTAGACATGGCACTGGCAGATGTTGAAAACGCAAAAAGCAATAGCATGGTGATCGAAAAAAATGTTGCAACAACTTCTAATACAATTTCAGTTAGACAGGCTCAGTTGCAAGCTGCAAAAACGGAAGTTTGGAAAACAAAATTGGAATACAATCGCTACAAAGGATTAGTAAGCCAGGACGCGGCTACAGATCAACAGTTTGAAAAAGTAAAAGCGGATTATGAATTGGCACAGGCGCATTATCAGGAAATAGCAAACACCATTCAATCGGCGGCATTAAATACTGCTGAAGCTTCCGCTAAAATCCCAGCTGCTCAGACGGTAATTCAGTCCAAACAAGCGGTTGCTGACAATGCCACTTTGTTTCTTTCTTACACCATAATTACCGCTCCGTATGATGGATGGGTGGGAAAAAAAATGATTCAGCCGGGACAAATGATAAAAGAAGGACAGACCTTAGTTTCTATCGTTAGCAAGGAAAAGTGGATTACAGCTAATTTTAAGGAAACGCAGCTGCAGTATTTATCTGTTGGAAAAGAAGTTACAATGAAAGCAGATGCAATTAGTGGAAGAAAATTTACCGGCATCATTGAGTCATTATCTCCTGCCAGTGGTGCACGTTTTTCGCTCTTACCTCCTGATAATGCTACGGGTAATTTTATAAAAATAGAACAAAGAATCCCGGTTAGAATAAAATTAAAAGTAAGTGATGCACAAACGGACTTTCTTAGAGCCGGTATGAATGTTACGGTTATAGCCGAACACAAATAATCAGATGTCAGAAGTAAGTATTTTTAAATCCTGGGTTCCAAATTGGGCTATTATTGCCATTATATTTTTCTGCATGCTGCATTCCATGGTTTTATTGGGAGTATATACTTCTAATGTAACGTATGCAGCGAGTTTTTTGGATGTGGAAGTCGAAGATTTGCAGTTTTCGATGTGTGTTACTTACGGGACTTTTCTGGCTACATTACTCATTGAAAGTAGGTTTTTTAAGTTTTTTCCAACCAAAAAATATTTCCTAGTCATTTACGGTCTGGCAGCCTTTACATTTATTTTGACAGCTTACACGGAAAATTTTTCTTTGTTTATTATCCTAAGAGTGGTCGAAGGGATTTTGATGGCGTTGCCTGTTTTGCCTTTGCGATTATTTTTGATTTCAAGATTTAAGTCAAAAAATGCCGTGATTATTGGTTTTTCCCTTAATTATGGAGCTTTGATGCTGGCTTCACCTTTTATAATGAATATTGCGGTTTGGTTGCTTGAAAATTACGATTGGAAATATATGGCTTTAGGTTCGGCTTTTTTTCAAATTTTGTGCGTGGCTTTGGTTATGATTACGTTCAATAACAATCGATATTATAAAAAAATTCCGTTGTATCAAATAGATTGGGCCAGTTTTATTCTTGTGCTTACCGCCATCATATGTGGGAGTTATTTTGTGGTTTATGGTCAAAAAAAATATTGGTTTGAATCATCCCAAATTATAGTTGCGCTTATTGTCGCCTTAATCACAGGAGGTTTTTTTATCGCCCGACAAATGCTGGTTACTCGTCCTACTTTTGACATGAAAGTTTTTCAGTATGCAAATTTGCGAACCGGATTGTTATTGTCTGTGGTCTTTTATATTGTCAGATCGACTTTAAATATTTGTCACAGCACGATGTATGTGGTTTGGAACTGGGAGCCTTCCAGAGTAGCACATGTTCAGTATCTGAATATGATAGGAGTTGTAACTGGAATGATTCTTACGGGAATATTTCTGGCAAAATCTGTAGCTTCGCGATATATTTTTATATTGGGATTTTCACTCTTTGCCGTTTTTCATTTCTGGTTTACCTTTCTTTTTGTGCCTGATGCCTCGCTGGCAGATATCGCTATTCCTTACATGTTGCAGGGAGTCGCGGTCGGGGTACTATTTGTTCCGTTAGTATTGTTCACCGTATCGGCTGTTCCTAAACATTATGCTCCTTTTGCTGGAATTGTAGGAGTTGCAGGCCGTTTTTGGGGAAGTATAATGGGATTCGCGATTATTCAAAACGCAGGATGGTTTTTGCAAAGTACGCATTTTACAAAATTCCGACAGTTTGTTCTTCCCGAAAGTCCGGAGACACAAAGGCGTGTCGAACAACTCACCAAAAATTTTGTAGCTAAAGGATATACGTTTGATGATTCCAATAAATTAGCGATGAAACAAATTATTAGTTCGGTTTCAAAACAATCGATATTATTGTCCAATATGGAAATTTTTACCGCTATGGGTTACTTTATGTTTATTGTCGTTATTTTTCTGCTGCTTAATCAGCATTTAAGACAAACACTTGACGTTTTCAAAAATAGAATTTGGGGTAATTAAAAAGTTTGGTGTGGTTTGTTAAAATCTTTTAACAACCAAATTTTCAACATTAAATTACTGATTTTTTGTCGTTTTTTATAATTCAATAAGGTTTTCAAAATCTCTTTTCTTACTGTAAAATCCTTTTACAATTTAATGATTTTTACTATTTATAAAAGGCGTTTTTGTTTAAAAATGATTAACTTAGTGTATTGTAAATCAATTAAATAAAATAGTAAAATGGAAAAAAGTAACGACAAATTAGGTTCTGCTAAAGAAAAATCGGACAAGGAAGATAAAAATAAAGTGCCGGATTTTCTTTTGTATCCGCCAAGCGAGGATATTTATAACCAATTTAAAAAGGAATCGGATATAGATCCTGAAGATATATCTAAAAATAAAGTGCCCGTTGAAATCGATAATGTCAGTAAACTGAATGAAAAAGATTTTGAAGAAGATGTTTCGGGTGGTGATTTAGATATTCCGGGCTCTGAATTAGATGATGCTCTTGAGGATGTAGGAAGTGAGGATGAAGAAAACAACCATTACGGGATTGGAGGGGATAATCATAGTAATCTGGATGAGAATGATGGAAAAAAAAGTTAAAACTTTTTAAAAGCTAATTTTTTAAAATGTCGCTTTTATAAATTTTTACAGGACACGAGTCGCATAAATTTCTCATTCAATTCAATCATATATTATGTCTTTGCATAAATATAACCTAAAGCGCAATTTTGATTCTACAACGGAACCTGAAGAGAAAATTGAAAAATCTAAAAAGGAACTTGTTTTTGTGGTACAAAAACATGCAGCTTCCCATTTGCATTATGATTTTCGATTGGAAATGAATGGTGTGTTAAAAAGTTGGGCGATACCCAAAGGGCCTTCTATGAATCCAGCTGATAAAAGGCTTGCGATTATGGTAGAAGATCATCCCCATAGTTACAAGGATTTTGAAGGTACTATTCCAGAGGGGAATTATGGAGCAGGGAAGGTAATCGTTTGGGATAACGGAACGTATACTTTGGCTGAAGAACAAAATGAACATAAAATTGAAACTATTTTAAAATCTGATTTACAAAAGGGACACCTTAGTTTTATCCTTAGAGGGAAAAAATTAAAAGGGGAATTTGCGTTGGTAAAATTAAAAACCAAACAGGAAAATACCTGGCTGTTGATAAAGAAAAAGGATGATTTTGCTATTGAAAGCGATATTTTAAATGAAAATAAATCGGTGATTTCTAATTTGCCTTTGGAGGCTTTTGATAAATAATTTCTAAGATGATAGTTCAATTTTAACCCGTTGGGTGTAATTCAAGTTCTTTTTTTTTAACGCATAGAAACATATTTTTTATGTATTTCTATTAAGACGTTTCACTCTATTATAGTAAAACATAGCTTCGTTACCAAAGAATTGGGCTGTCCTGTTCTTTTTTTCTATGAATTTATGTGTTTATTTTTAAATTCTTTTCGGAGTTCTTAATTTTAAATAATTGTACCCAACGAGTTCAATTTTAATGAAAAAACAAGGCAATTGCAATCTTCAGGACAATTAATAATCACAACCCATACCAGACGATAACTTTCCCGCACATTTACCACATCCGTAAAAAGGGTAAGATTATTTCTACGATTTATAGACGGTTATCCAAGTCTTTAAACCTGGTAACACTATCAAAATTGAGGTTCAGATGTCGTTTAAAGAGATTCAATTCCTCGCTCTCCCTCACTAAATTGGGGAGATCCAGAATGTATAAATTTTCTTCTATACTATTTTTTACATTTAGAACTTTACCAATGTATTTAAGTAAATTGGTTTTTGAAATACCAAGTTTTCCGTGTCGTTCCAATTTTAGAATATAATGTTTTGACGATGTAATTAGTGTATTAGTCAGAACTTCGTATTAATATAATGCTACAGATTGACCAATATTGCGCATCACAATAGGTAATACAGATAGAGTCAATTTGGGAAATAATCATATAATTATTTTTTACAATCTATCATCAGTGTCAATTTGGTATTCTTCGAATAAATATAAATTCACCCAATTCTTCGCGTAATTTTTATAAACGTATCAATTCACTCTTGGCAGCCGAATCATAGTTAGGTAAAACCAGTACACCACAGTCAAAAACATACAAATAATGCTTGGAATTTTCCATTGCATAAAATTCTGTGGAAAAAGATCCCGAATATATTTAAGCAATAAGGTACCAGCGAAATTTCTTAATATTAAAAGATTCTTTAATTTGAAAAGCACTAATTCAAATTGTCATTATCAAACTTCTTCATACCAATTTGATGAAATTTTAGAGCGATGTAACTAGAATTGATTGATTTACAAAGCTGTTTACTGTTCTCTTTTGACATCTTTTATATGTTAAAATCAATCCCAGTGAATATTAAAAGAAATTGACTTAAATTTTTCCAAATCATATAAAAAACAGCGTAAATACAGAGGATAAAAATTTTATTTCACGTAAATGCCTGATAACTAAACTATCAACCGAATGTAAACTTGTAAATAAATAGTTATAATATTTAATTTTCAACTTAAAAACTCCAAATTATTGTACTTAATCGATAAATATTGCCGATGGTCGATTTAATTTTGTTTTTATTTTTGTTTTTTGTATTAAAATTTTTAATTTAGGACCCAAAATAGTTGATAATTATACAAATAAATAAATACCAGAGTGAGAAAAAATTACCTTAAAAATTTATTAGTTGCATTTGCACTTTTTTCGTCTCTGTTACTTTTTTCTCAAGGGAATCAAGTAATTAAAGTAAGTTATGGAAATCCACCTATAAATATTGTTAATGCAGCAACTGTAAATTTCGGTGCTTCAACTGAAATTGCATTTTCGATCACTAACGTTCCTGATGGGAGCGGAAATCCATCATTGGTATTGTCAAACCCCGAAGTCACATTAAGCAATGCCAATTTTGTAATTTCATCTCCAGTTTCTCAATTCAATATTAAAAAAGGTGAAAAAAGCGTATTTAAAATAAGAAAAAATAATTTTGCCTGTAATACTTCACCACAATCTACTGTGGTTACTATAAACTCTAATGCCAAAAATTTTCCAGCCTTTTCTTTTACAATAACTTACACGAATGCTCCTTCCATTTCTGTTTTGGGAGGCACGCCAACACAACCCATTCTTAATGGACAAACTGTTCCCACATCGTCTAATGGTACTTTGTTTGGCACAGTAACCGTTGGTGCAAACACTACACGAAATTTTTTAATTACTAATACTGGTACTTGTCCATTAACACTTGACCCATTAACATGTTTTGGGTATAATCCTGCAATAGGATTGCCTTCCACTGATTTTATGATAATAGTTCAACCAACACCTTATCCTTCGGCTGTTGGTACGGCTGCTTCTAATGTTATTATGCCTGGTGGAGCATCATATTTTGTGGTGCTTTTTCAGCCGCAATCTCCAGGAATTAAATCGGCTATAATTTCAATTCCTAGTAATGATGCTACAAAAACTCCTTATACTTTTGTCATAAGTGGCGAAGGATTTAATCCAAGCGTAACCGGGCCAGGAGGAGGAAATCCAGACTTTAGGTTGTGGCTTAAATCTACCAGAGGAATTACTTTGCCTATAGGTTTGAGTACTAATTACAGTGTTCCACTATGGAGAGATTTGGGATCAATGGGGAAAGATGCTGCACAAACTACCGTTGCTAATCAACCGACTTATGTTGATGCGGAAAGTGCTAACATTAATTTTAATCCTGTTGTAAAGTTCGAAAATACCGCATCACGCAATCAATTTATGTATAACACAGACAACGGATATTATACTCATGAAACTTTTATAGTCATGGAACCGGATGTTGCTGTCGACGGAACAACTTTGCCAATGACTATTATTTCTGGTACTTCTGCTTCAAATCCTACTTATCCAATTATTGCAAACGAGCACACGGGGATTGGTTTTGGTGATTTTACAACACGTTTTGCAAATGAAAGATTATGGTTCAGTCAATGGCAAAATAATAGTGGAAGTTTCTATAGTGTAGCAGACAATGTTGGAAATTATTCTAAAGCAGGGATTATTAATACACGAAATAAATCGACTACAGCTTCAGATGGTGTTGATTTATTGTTTAATACTAATGCTATAGGATCTGTAACAAGCAGTTTGTCCTATTCTAATTTGGGTTACAACGATACGAGCGTAACACCTAATATTTGGAAAGGAACTCCTTATAATATTGGAAAAAATATAAATAGCGGCACTGTTAATGGAACCCTTAACGGCCGAGTGGCGGAGATAATATCATACGCTTCACGTGTGCTTGATGCCAATCGTCCTAAGATTGAAACCTACCTTGCCATAAAATATGGTATCACTTTAGGAGTAAACGGAACCAGTAAAAATTATCTCGATTCAGGGGGAACTATTATTTGGGACGTTAATGCTAATAGCGGTTACAACTATAACATTACCGGAATTGGTAAGGATGTTGCTTCTGATTTGTATCAAAAGCAGTCTAAAAGCAGTAATGATCCCAATGAAGTAACTATAGGTTTAGGAGTTATTGCGACAACTAACAATGCTAATATAAATGAGTTTAAAAAAGATCGCGATTTTTTAGCTTGGGGGTCTGATGGAGGTGCTTATACAGCAGTGGCATTTCCCAATGTAACAACATTAGCAGCAGAACTAACTACCTCGACAACTCGAATCAATAAAAAATGGAAAATTGTTGAAACTAAAAGTGACGTTAACGGCGATGTTGAAAATGTATTTATAAGTATTCCGGGTAATGCATTTAGTAGTTTTGGTGCATTTCCAAGACTTGTAACTGAAGAATATGCTTTAATTGTAAGTGATAATCCTCTTTTTAGAGATGGTGATATCATTGATATAATTCCCTTAAAAAGGAATGAGACTGCAGCTGGAGTTGCAATATTAAACAAAGAGGGAAGCGAAACGTATCAAACATGGTATGATTTTGATGGTATTAAGTATTTTACTTTTGGGAAGGCACTTAAAAAGGAAGCTAAACAATTAGTAAACAGCACTGCCAATACAATTGATAAAGATTTTTTGGTGGGAGAATATGCATTAAACCTTAACAGCGGTTCATTTACAATAGGTTGTTGGTTAAGAAATGATGGGAGCAGTACTGCTAATAGGACTATAATTAGCAAAGGTGTTAATTTAGAATTACGTTTAAATGCACAACATAAAGTAGAAGCATATTGGGATGGCGTTTTAAGATTTGAATCAAATACTGCGATTGCTGATGGAAAATGGCATAACATTGTTGCAGTGTATTATGCAGGAGCAGCAGACTTTTACATAGATGGTGTGATAGAATTTTCTAAATTTAACCTTCAAAATCCATCACCTAATTTTTCCAGATTTTCCGTTGGTTCACTTTATATTGATAAGAATAATATAATTAATCCATTTAGGGGAGAAATAGACGAAATCAACATATGGGATATGGCATTATCGGCCAATCAGATAAATTATTTAATGAATCAGGAAATTGAAAAATTTGGTCTTAACGCCAATGGAAAAGTATTGCCTCAAAATATATCTAGCAATGAAATAAAAGCAATCACTTGGAAGACACTAAAAGCATACTATGATTTTAATGCTTTCTATGGTACAACTGTTGAGGGATTGACAGATGAGCGCAATTTTCTTCGAATTAAATATTTAAATAAAAACAAGCAGCTTTTAAATGCCCAAACAGCACCGTTGCCTTACGAAACTGTTGCTGACGGAGAGTGGAATGGAACTAATTCAGCAATGTGGAAAAATGGTGCTATTCAAACTATTCCCAATGCTGTTTCTATAGTTCCTGGTGATTTGACAGTAAATGGAAATATCGTTAAAATTAAAAACAATGTGACTTCAATAGGAAACAAAACTGTTTTAGGATTATTTGTAGAAGGTACTGATGCCACAACTTATAAAACGCTATCAGCAAATAATGATACTAAGGTTCAAGTTTCACATTATTTAAAATTAGATGGTTTACTTGATTTAAAAGGACGTTCTCAATTAGTGCAGACGCTCAATAGTGAACTGGATGCTACCAGTAAAGGTTTTATAAAAAGAGACCAACAAGGTACTGTTAATAAATATAATTATAATTATTGGTCATCTCCCGTAGGGCCAATAAATGCCACTACTAACAACAATGCATATACCGTAAATGCTGTGTTTAAAGATGGGTCTACAACAACTCCTGCAAATATTAATTGGGTAAGTGGATATGATGGAAGTACCGCACCTTTAAGCCTGGCGAGATATTGGTTGTATAAATTTCAAAATGGTACACAATATTCCGATTGGGTACATTTTGATGAAAGCACCGCTACAATTCTACCTTCTCAAGGATTTACTTTAAAAGGAGCAGGAGCTGTAAATGCCAATAGTTCTTTAACTCAAAATTATACATTTATAGGAAAACCCTACAACGGCCTTATTATAGGTAATTCTGTTTTGGCGGATAACTTATTTTTGGTAGGTAATCCTTATCCGTCGGCTTTAGACGCCTATAAATTTATAAATGATAATATTAACACTATTGATGGCCCGATCGATGGCATTATTTCTGGAGAACTTTATTTTTGGCAACATTCTCCGGACAACAATACTCACGTAGTCGGAGGATATACTGGTGGTTATGCTACATTGACTTTAACCGGAGGAACGCCTCCAGTTTTTCCAGCAGGAATTGCAGGTGTAGGGGTAAGTACTAAATTATCATACCAACATATCCCGGTTGGTCAAGGATTTTTTGTAGCAGGAAAACTAGGGATTGTTGGAGCTATACCAATTATTTTTAATAATAATCAACGGGCTTTTGTAAAGGAAAATGATGTTGACGATTTGTCTCTGCCAATTTCCAATACATTATTTAAAATGGTGCCAAAAAAGAAAGATAAAACAGCTATAATTGACCACTTTAAAGACAATAGTAATGATGTAATTTATAATAACTATAATACAAAAATCAGGTTAGGTTTTAACACAGCAAATAATTATCACAGACAGTTATTAATCGGATTCATGAATGATCTGGCGACTGATGGAGTGGATAGAGGTTATGATGGTTATCAGATTGACACACAAAAAAATGATTTATATTTTTTGATTAATAATGCCGAATATACTATTCAAGGTGTTGGTTCATTCGATGTTACTAAATCGTATCCACTAGGAGTAAAAACAGATATAACAGGTAATGTTCAATTTGTCATTGATACTGCGGAATTTTTACCCGCAAATCAAAATGTATATATTCACGATAAGGAAACTTCAATTTACTATGATATTACCAAAGAACCTGCAGCTGTTAATTTATCCGCAGGAACATATAATTCTCGTTTTGAATTAACTTTTCAAACAGATAAAGCACTTGGAACAAGCGAAAATGAATTGCCGGAATCGCTGATAATTGTTTACAATAGTGAAATAAAAAAGAAATTAGTTATTAGTAAAAATCAATCAGTAGATATTATAGAAGTTTCAATTTACAATATCGTCGGTCAACAGCTAAGTACTCTTAAAAAGGTGCCAAATGGTAATACAGTGGAAATTCCTTTCAATGTACAAAGTGGTGTTTACATAGTAAAAATATTTACTGATAAAGGTGTAATCAGTAAAAAAATAATAAAGCAATAGTGGCTTTCACGATGATATTCTATAGAGTAAAAAAATAGTTGATGATAAGGATTTAAAGAGATATATTCGACTATTTTTTTAAGATTAAGATTGATTGCCACGAACGCCATTAGTTTTAAAATTACTTCCACACGATATATTATGTTACCCTATATATAGGACTAAAAAAGTAATAGCACAATATAATGTATGGGACAAAACCCTTTGTTAGTTTAATTTTGTGCTTGAATAATAGCACTGAAGTAACATCTGATGAAGCAAAGCGTAGTGATGAGCTACAAATAATGCAATAATGTTTAAATTCATCAAGATTTGCTGAACCAAGAAATGCTATTGAAGGTAATCTTTCATTAGTGGAATAGGGAATTTTGACAAGAAAACGAGTTTAAGGTGTATTTGATTGTAGTTTTGTTTAAAAAACTTGTTCTTTCAAAAAACATGATATCAGTTAGTTAAAGATAAAGTTAAGAAAAGGTCAAAAAAAAGTGTTTAAAAAGCTTGAATAACCCAATAAAGGGTGTAGTTT
>NZ_JAFCUM010000015.1:0-75072 GCF_049896525.1 Flavobacterium sp. DSR3-2 | reverse complement strand
CAGTTAGTATTTATTTTGAGGCTCAATTTACTGCTTTTACATGGATGCTTCGTTGCGTGCGCAGCACCAACAATGAAACCCGTGTTGAACAGCCTGTCCCGTTTTTACGGGAGAACCGATTACCTGCCGTGAACACTATGGAGTTATCGTAAAGATTGTACCGGTATTTTCAAGAAAATTTGGTCCTCTTTTTTTTTTTTGAGTGGTTTCAGCTTGGTTTTTTCGTGTTTTCCTTTACTTTTGAACACAAATTCCCTTACCATAAAATCAGCTTTTACAGAAACTTGAACTTTTGCTACCGCCAAGATACCAAGCAGGCGGACCGCGCTGATCAAAAACCGCTATTCGGTGTAAATCGCAAACTCTTTACAAAATGTACTAAAAATGCCAAAGACAGACTCATTGAACGCTCTCAATACGCAGATTTGATTTATCAAAACAAAATTAGAATCGAAAACAATTATGAAGTCTATCGCAGAAGGCAAGCTATATTAGAACATCCCTAGCCTGTCCCACTCTTTACGGGAGAGTAATAAAAAGCCAATGGGATTTCTATTATATAATGATCAAGAAAACCATCAAACATGCCTTAGTTGATGTTGGATTGATTTTTTCAGCCTACAACCTGCGACGAATATTTAATTTAATCGACCAAAATCTATTAAAACAATATTTAAAAGTATTGGCTTTGTATTTTGGGGTTGTAACAGCAGTTTTTAACGCTTTTTACGGATTGTTTTATTCTAAGAATGAAGAATGCTTTTTTCCAAAAAGAATTTTAATTGTAGTTTAAATCACATATATTTACTCACTGATTAACTAAAATGAGTTCGTTTGAAGGTTTTTAGACGAACTGACGTTGGTGGTAAGCTTATCAACCTTGACTCATAACAGCCAGAAAATGAGTTAATTATATAATTTTTTCAGTAAATGATATAAGAAAAAGTATTCAATTGCCCGTTAACTTTATTTAATAATAATAAAAAATAAATTATGGACAATCAGCAACAACCTCGACGCAACTTTATCAAAAAATCTTTTTTAAGTACTCTAGCTGTTGGAACAGGAATTTCAATTCTAACGCCAAGTATGCAATCCTTTACTACTTTCGAAGATGATGAAGAAAATGACCCAAATGCTAAAAACGAAAAGGAATTTCGAATGGGTGTAATTGGGCCTGCAGAATTATCATTAGTGACCAGCAAAATAGCCACAGAAAAAGCATCACAGAAAAACGCAAAGGAATTTGCGGGCTTTGAATTGACTGAAGCAATTGCAGTAACTACTGTTCTTAAAGATTTAGGCACACCAATTCCGCCAATGGATGCAAAAGCGAAAGCTACGCTAGAAAAAATTAAAAACACACCTCCAGGAAACGAATTTGATAAAACCTATATAAAGGCACAGCTTGAAAATCATGAATTCTTACGTGATTTAGCACAGGATTACCTTAACAATTCGAAAGGCAAAACTGCTGTTGCCGAAAGGCAGGGTAGGCATTTAGCAACACTTGCCTTAGCTACTTTTAAAGAACATGTCGCAATTACTCAACGTATTTTGAGCGAACTGAACGCTTAGTAGGTTATTCCAAAAATTAAAAATACAGGAGTCATTTCCTGTTTTTTTATTTATATAAAGCCAGTCACTAACAGCGCATAAACCTCATGGCTGGTTTTTATCAACTTCACGATTTTGCTTTCGAAAAACCTTTACCTTAGCCGAAAGAACTCAGTTCGTTTCGCCGCCATAAGGTCTATGCGCGAGACGTTGCAATCACATAAAAAAAGAACTATGAAACAAAAATTACTATTAGCATTACTATTGATCTTATCAATCAAATCATTTTCACAAGATTCAAAATTTAGCATTGAAGCTAGTTACCCAATTCCAATTGGAGATAATTTTATCGCAGAAAACTATAACGGAATTTTTGACATTGGAGCAAAATATAGATTTTCGAAAATAAAAAATATCAACATTGGAACATCTATCAATGGTGGAATTTTAGTAAACAACACTAATGACAATAATGGGAATCAAGACTTTAAAGTTAAATCATATCTTATTCAACCAAAACTTTTTGCTGAACTTACAATAGAATCAATTTCTAAATTACACCCATTTATAGGATTTGGATATACTTTTATGGTTTTCGATGCTTCAGGAACAAATAACGGATTTGATGTTTCAGGTTCAAGTAAAACAGACAGTGGAATAAATGCTAATTTTGGAGTTGCTTACGATATAACTACTAAAATATTCATAGGGATTCAATATGATTATGTGAAGTTAAATGTTGCTGAAGAAACCCCAAATACAACATTTAATACAAACGTAAATCTATTAAAAATTGGATTAGGTTTTCGAATATAATAAACTATCCGACCGCACTGACATCCCACAATCGTTAGCGAATTTTTGCAAACTGTGTCCATAAAAATAAGACACAAAAAACAAAAGCTATTAATTAATTCAAAAAAAACATCAATCACTTAAACCAACAATCATCATGAAACAACGTTCCAAACATTTTGCACTAAAGACAATCCTAATTGGTGTATTCATTCAGCTAATTACAATAACGGTTTCCTTTGGCCAAACAAAAGCAGAACAAATCGATAAGTTGATGAATCTATATTCAGAATACGGGCAATTTAACGGCTCCATTCTTGTCGCTGACGCAGGTAAAGTCATTTATAAAAAGGGATTTGGAATGGCAAACATGGAATGGAATATCCCGAACCAACCGGATACCAAACATAGATTGGGTTCCGTTACCAAACAGTTTACCGCCATGCTAATACTTCAATTAGTTGAGCAAGGAAAATTAAAGTTGGATGTTCCTATTACAACCTATCTTCCTGATTATCCTAAAACATTGGGCGATAAAATCACTATTCATCATTTACTGACGCACACATCTGGAATTCCAAATTATACTTCGTTTCCTATTTTCGTGAAAGAAATAAGTTTCAATCCATACAGCCCGGAAGCTTTTGTGAAAAAATTTGCTGACTTACCGCTGGAGTTTACACCAGGCGAAAAATTTGCGTACAGCAATTCCGGCTATTTTTTATTGGGTTACATTATAGAGAAAGTTTCCGGTAAAACCTATGAGCAGTTTTTGCAAGACAATATTCTTACACCACTCAAAATGAATAATACAGGATTCGACCACCATGAAACGATTCTGAAAAACAGAGCTTCCGGTTATGAGAAAAACGGTAAAAACTACAGCAATGCCAGTTATCTTGATTTGTCTATCCCCTACGCTGCCGGTTCTTTATATGCTACCGTAGACGATTTGTATTTATGGGATCAAGCGCTTTACACAGAACAGTTACTTTCAACAAAAAATAAAGAGCTGTTATTTAATTCCTATATTCCTGCAGGACCGGGACAATATGGTTACGGATGGTTTATCAATAAGGCTTTCAATGGAGAAAAAAATGAGAGTATCCTGCTTACTGAGCATGGCGGTGGAATAAATGGATTCAACACCTTGCTTTCCCGTATTCCTTCTGACAAAAATCTAGTAGTATTGTTAAATAATACGGGCGGTACGAACTTAAACGAGATGAGTAAAGCTATTAGAAATATTCTGTACAATCAACCATATAGTTTACCTAAAAAATCATTGGCTGTTGCTTTCGTAGACGTAATTCTGGAAAAAGGAATTGCATCCGGATTAACTTATTTTAATGAAAATAAAAATTCAAATACCTATGCTGTCAACGAAAATGAAATGAATAGCGCAGGATATCAATTGTTACAAACCGGAAAAGTAAAAGAAGCAATAGAAGTTTTTAAACTAAATGTAGAAGCGTTTTCAAAATCAGGAAATGCCTACGATAGTTTGGGAGAAGCCTATTTAAAAAACGGAGATAAAAAGCTGGCGATTATCAATTATAAAAAATCATTGGAGCTAGATCCAAATAATGAAAACGGGAAAAAAGTATTGGAAGAAATTTCAAAGTCCTAAATTAGTAGAACTGTTTAAAAAAAACCGCACGGATCATGTTTGATTTCAAAAACACGATCCGTTCGGATAATAATAAAATCACGCTTTTTAATTCATTTTTTATTTCACTGCCTTAGTTGACTTCCCAACCGTCAAATAAACATGTGTATTGGGATATAGAAATTCAATTTTTGAATTTTGCTGGTTTAATCTCATCGCGGCTTGTCCATTGACAGCAACAGTATAATTATTTTTTTTGGGGGTTTGATAATTACTGATCAATTGACATTTATTCAAAGTATCGTAAAATTTACAAGAGAAAGTATTTTAAAATTTAACAATGAGTTCACAACGGATTTAGATTGCTTAGAATATTTAGCAAAAATAAAGTGGAAAGCAGATTTCAAATGTGAAATGTAATCGCACAAAATTTACGATTCGTAAAACGAATTTTGCGCGGGATTGTAACGTTTGCCATCATGTTTGAAAGCCCAATTGTTGATACTATTTTTCACAAAGTTAGATTTGATGTGCGAAAAGCATTTACAATTGTTTTTGAGATTAATGCAATCACAAAAGGCTTCTCTACAAAACAAACAGCAAAACAATTAAAAATTAGTACAAATAGGGCAACTAATTTCATTAAAAAAGTTAGAATTAATGTGGCAAATAGTGCCTCATAGCCAATGATTGTTGATATTTTTGTCGATGAATTTATTTTAGGTGGCAAAGAAAATCTTAAACAAGAAAGGAGCAATATTCCAAAAAATAAAGTTGATAATCGCCGTTGAAACCAATAATACTACCGGAATCAAAAGAGTGTAGTTTGACCAGTTTGAAGATTATTTGTACAAATAAATACGCAAAATATTTGAGAAACATATTTCTAAATCTGCGTCAATAAAAATTGACAAATAGAATGGATGTAATTCGTTAAAAAAAAGTTTGATTTTAAACAGATTAGGAGTGACAAAGGAAAGTCATCAAAAAAATTACACACTGTAATTCATTAATTAAAATCTTCTTTGAGAAGTTATTTTTCTTTGGTTCATAAAGAGCATCTTCAGATGCACCTAAACGAGTTTAGTTACAGAATTAATACGTTAGTTTACGAGAAAAAAATATTTGAGTTGATAATAAAAAGAATGCTGAATACTTAAAAATTTTTATGTCAAGGCATTACAAAAATTAAATAATTGCACACCTCAAAAAATATTAAACGAATGAACCCAATATAATATTGAGCTCATTAGTATCAAAATCAAATATAAATTATCTAAACTTTTGTGTGTAGTGTAAGATCGAGACTTTCCTATTTTATTCTTCGTCTTCGTCCGTACCATGGGATTTTGAATAGCCTCTCCATTTCTCGATACAATCCTGCAAATCCTGCGGAAGTTCCGTATCAAAACGCATCAGCTCGCCGGTTGTAGGATGCACAAAACCTAATGTTTTAGCATGTAAAGCCTGTCTTGGTAGTGCTTTGAAACAGTTGTCTATAAATTGTTTGTATTTGGTAAACGTAGTTCCTTTCAAAATCAAATGACCGCCATAACGCTCGTCATTAAATAAAGGATGTCCTATATGTTTCAGGTGTGCCCGAATCTGATGTGTTCTTCCGGTTTCCAGTTGGCAAGAAATCAATGTCACATAACCAAAACGCTCTAACACCTTGTAATGCGTCACGGCTGGTTTCCCTATTTCCGGATCAGCAAAAACAGCCATTTGCATGCGATCTTTTAAATGTCTTGCTAAGTTTCCTTCAATCGTTCCTTTATCAGCCACCACATTTCCCCAAACCAAAGCCACATACTCTCTTTCGGAAGTTTTAGCTTCAAATTGTTTGGCAAGATGGGTCATCGACGCCTCGGTTTTGGCAATTACCAATAGACCTGAAGTGTCTTTATCAATACGATGCACTAATCCGGGACGTTCGCTGCTGTTCATTGGCAAATTATCAAAATGATACGCCAACGCATGCACTAAAGTTCCGGTATAATTCCCATGACCAGGGTGCACCACCATTCCTGGCAATTTATTTATCAATAGCAACGTATCATCTTCATACACAACATCAAGTGGAATATTCTCGGGAATAATATGGTTTTCGTAAGGAGGATGCGTAAGCATAACACGGACCACATCATTGGCTTTCACCTTGTAATTCGACTTTACCGTAGCGTCGTTTACAAAAATATTTCCTTCAGTAGCAGCGATTTGTATTTTATTGCGAGTCGCATTTTGAATAAGGCCCATCAAGTATTTATCAATTCGCAACGACGCTTGGCCTTTGGGAACTTCAAACCTGAAATGTTCAAATAACTCGTCCTCTAAATCTATTGTTTCTATATTATTGCTCATCAACTGGTATTTCTTCTTCTATTGGTGCTGCGAGCGTATCGGCAGCATTTTCCTCTTCTTCATAACTCATTTTTCCGTCTCCCAAAACCAAATCGATTTTCGATGATTTCAAAACTCTGTCGCCTGCTTTCAGGTTTCTTCCTTTGAAACGCATTTCCAAGACCATATCTTTCCCAAGATTTGGAACATACGTAACCGCGCCTTCTTCAAGCCCTAAAGCTTTCAAAGTAGGTACCGCTTCACGATACGTTTTATTTACTAATTCAGGAATTCGCACGGATGAAAATCCAGAGGTATTTATTTTTATATATATTTTTCGACCTACTTTTACCTTTGTACCCGGCGTCGGATCTTGTTCAACCACACTGTATTGCGGAAAATTGCTCCTGTAATCGACGCTATCCAAAAGCACATAATCTAAATCCAATTCGTCCAGCTTTTGCTCCACTTGCTCTTCAGTCAATTTACTCAAATTTGGAACCTCAATTTCATTGCCATGATCAGTTGTAAAAGTTAACCAATGCATAAACAAATACCCCAAAGCAAAAATAATGGCAATCGCAATTAATACTTGTACTACAAACACACGACTACTAAGATACTTACGTAAACTCATAAATTTATTTTTATATGCGGCAAAGATAAAGCTATTTCGTTTCAAAAAAAATGATAATTTTGTTTAATCGTTTTTAGGATTATTCTTGATGAATTTCAGAAGCTGTTTCCCGCTATTCGCTTGTATCTTTGCTTTTTTAAAAAAAAAAAGCAAAGGATATCGCTATTATCGGGGCTAAAAACAAATCGTTTTCATAAGAAAACCTTTTTAAAATTAAATCCAAAAACTTTAAACATTAAACCTGCAACATTAAACGATACAAAATGAAAAACATTGCCATCATCATGGGCGGATATTCCAGCGAGTATAAAATCTCACTAATCAGCGGAAACGTAGTATATCAATTTTTGGACAAAACGAAATACAACGGATTCCGAATCCATATTTTCAAAGAAAAATGGGTCTATGTTGATGCTAATGACACCGAATTCCCCATCGATAAAAATGATTTTTCAGTGACTGTTGCCGGTATCAAAATCACTTTCGACTGCGTTTTCAATGCCATCCACGGAACTCCAGGCGAAGACGGATTGATGCAGGCTTATTTTGAATTATTGCACATTCCGCAAACTTCCTGCGATTATTACCAAGCAGCTTTAACGTTCAACAAACGCGATTTACTATCTGTTCTAAAACCATACGGAATCAAAACCGCCACTTCCTATTACTTAAACAAAGGCGATGCTATCAATACTGACGAAATTGTCGCTAAAGTTGGTTTGCCTTGTTTTGTAAAACCTAATAAAGCCGGTTCCAGTTTTGGAATATCAAAAGTTAAAACAGCTGCCGAATTACCTATCGCAATAGAAGTTGCATACAAAGAAGACAACGAAATCATCATAGAAAGTTTCCTTGACGGCACCGAAGTTTCGGTAGGAGTCATCAACTACAAAGGAAAAGTAACCGTTTTACCCATCACCGAAATTGTTTCGGATAATGATTTTTTCGATTATGAAGCCAAATATTTGGGTAAATCACAAGAAATTACTCCTGCCAGAATTTCGGATGAAATGACTCAAAAAGTGAGTGAAATTGCTAAACGTGCTTACGAAGTCCTGAAAATGAAAGGTTTTTCCCGAAGCGAATTTATATTGGTAAACGGAGAACCACACATGCTGGAAATGAACACTATTCCGGGATTAACAACGGAAAGTTTGATTCCGCAACAAGCCAAAGCCGCCGGAATTTCATTAGAAGATTTGTTTACAAATGCAATAGAATTGGCTTCGCCTGAATAACTGATTATTTCGTTAACTTTGTATAAAAAACTCATTATGATTAATTACAAACAATATATCGGAATAAATTCAGGTGTTCGTTTTGGTAAACCAACAATAATTGGAACCAGAATTACTGTTTTTGATGTTTTAAATTGGCTGGCTAATGGGATGACGACAAATGAAATAATTGAAGATTTTCCCGAAATTGACGAAAATCAAATCAAAGCTTGCCTTACTTACGCTGCTGATAGAGAACGTAAAATTCAAATTGCATCGTGAGTTTGTTATTTGATCAAAACATTTCTTTTAGAATTATCTCTAAAATTAAATCCAATTTCCCTGCAGCAAAACAAGTCAGACAACTCGGAATTGAAAATCATTCTGATCTTGAAATATGGAAGTATGCCAAAGAAAACAAATTTACAATTGTAACTTTTGATGCTGATTTTTTTGATTTAGCAAATCTAAAAGGTCATCCGCCAAAAATAATTTGGCTCCGTTTTGGAAATACCAAAACTGATTTTTTAGCAGATCAATTAAACACAAAAAATGCAATCATCAAAGATTTTATAAATTCCGATGAATATTCAGAAATAGCCTGTTTGGAGGTAACCAATTAAAATGTTGCTATGATAGAAATCTTTGAATGGAACCGATTATTATACAATGATTTGCCAGAATCCTTTCTGTTAGAAGTCATTTTCCGTTCCACGGTAATGTTCACCGTTTTATTATTGACATTAAAAGTAGCTGGAAAACGTGGCGTAAAGCAATTATCTGTTTTTGAAACAGTCATCATTATTGCTTTAGGATCAGCAGCCGGAGATCCAATGTTTTATGAAGAAGTTGGAATAATCCCACCCATAACCGTATTACTAGTAATTATCCTTTTATACCGATTAGTAACTTGGCTAACCGGAAAAAGTAAACGATTTGAAGAGTTTATAGAAGGCAAAACTGAATGTATTATCAGCGAAGGCAAATTTTCAATTGCTACTTTTAAAAAGGAAAGTCTGGCACAAGATGAATTTTTTTCGGAACTCCGATTAAAATCAGTAGAGCATTTAGGACAGGTGAAAAATGCCTTTATGGAAACTAGTGGCGAAATCAGTGTTTTCTATTATGAAGACCATGAAGTTCAACCAGGCTTACCAATTCTGCCTTTCTTATTTAAACTTAAAAGTAAAACGATTCCAACTGAAGGTGTTTATGCCTGTACCTTTTGCGGAAATACTGAAAGCCATAAACCAGGAAATGCGGAGTGCAGGGTTTGTGAAAAATCTGAATGGGTCGAAGCGATACGAACACTTAGAAAAACTTAATTCAACCCAAAGAAAACCCATTCGATTTAAATATATCTTGTATAATGAGAAAAGCAATATTTCCGGGATCATTTGACCCAATCACTTTAGGACATGAAGACATAATCAACAGAAGTATTTCTTTATTTGATGAAATCGTAATTGCCATTGGAATCAATGCCGAAAAAAAATACATGTTTTCATTGGAAGACAGAAAGCGTTTTATTGAAGAAACATTCAAAAACGAACCTAAAGTTTCAGTAATAACTTATGAAGGTTTGACAATTGATTTGTGCCACAGAATAAACGCTAATTTTATCCTTCGTGGCTTACGCAACCCTGCCGATTTCGAATTTGAAAAAGCAATTGCGCACACGAATCGTCGTCTATCAAAAATAGAAACCGTGTTTTTATTGACCGCAGCAAAAACTTCGTATATCAGCTCAAGCATTGTGCGGGATGTAATCCGCAATGGTGGACAATATGAAATGCTTGTTCCCGATGCAGTTCGAGTAAAATAATTTTAAAGAGATTTTGTCAAGTCGAGCGCAGTCGAGAACTATCCATTCGTCTCGACTGCGCTCGACTTGACAAATAATCACTACCAATTTTACTTGCGAAACGAGGCAATAAATCTTAAATTAGCCAAAAATAAAAGCCATCAAACAATGAGTATAGAAAGAGAATTAAGCAAACGTAGCGGATCGAAATGTGAACTTTGTGGTGCAACCGAAAATCTAAAAGTATATCAAGTATTACCAACCAAAAAAGGTGAGCTAGATGAAAGTATAATGGCTTGCAGCACCTGTATCGACCAAATCGAAAATCCGGATAACATAGATTTAAATCATTGGAGATGTTTGAATGACAGCATGTGGAGCGAACATACCGCCGTACAAGTTGTCGCGTGGAGAATGTTAAGCCGTTTGCGTGGTTCTGGTTGGCCTCAGGAATTACTGGACCAAATGTATTTAGATGAAGATACTTTAGCTTGGGCACAAGCAACAGGTGAAGGCGAAGAAGACGAAACCAAAGTAATTCACCGTGACAGCAACGGTGTGATTCTTGAAATTGGAGATTCAGTCGTTTTAATCAAAGATTTGAAAGTAAAAGGTTCAAGCATGGTAGCCAAACAAGGAACTGCAGTGCGTAACATCAGATTAGACCATGAAAACGCCGAATATATTGAAGGTAAAGTAGATGGTCAAACTATTGTTATTATTACGCAATATGTTAAGAAAATATAGTATTTATAGTTTTCAATCACAGTTTTCATGGACTGAACTGTAAAAAAAGTGTTCAGTATATAATGACTCCATTACAGCAAAAAATCGTTAACAGTAAAATATTTTACTGTTAACGATTTTTTTTAACTGAAAACTGAGCACTAAACACTAAAAAACTACTACTCTTCCTCTTTCTTTATCACTTTTCGCGCCACTTCGATTTTGAATTTCTTGCCTTTCATTTTTTCGTCCTTAATAGCATGAAGCAAGTCTTTTACTTTATTAAATTTCACCGCTGCAAAAGAGATAAAATCTTTCACTTCGATTAATCCTAAATCGCCTTTTTCCAATTTCCCTTTTTGGGAAAAGAAACCTACGATATCAATTTTATTCAGTTTATTTTTCTTCCCTCCACTGATATAAATGGTTTGAAATTCAGGTGGTTTTGGCAATGAAGTGGAATTTTCAACTTTCAAAGCTTCCATTCCATAATCGATGTAATCCATTTTTTTCTCACTTTCATGAGCAATAATATAAGCAGTTCCAGAAGCAAGCATACGAGCCGTACGTCCGTTTCTATGCGTAAATTCGTCTTCTTTGGATGGTAAATGATAATGAATTACATGATTCATTTCAGGGATATCGAGTCCACGGGCTGCCAAGTCAGTTGTGATTAGATAACTCACACTTCCGTTTCTGAACTGGATTAGCGCGCGCTCTCTTTCGTCCTGATCCATTCCACCATGATAATACGTGGCATAAATTCCTTTTTCGTTCAACGTATCGCTAATGCGTTCTGCAGCGTCACGATGATTACAAAAAACTATTGCCGACTGCGATTTCAACGAACAAATCAAATTGAACAAACTTCCTATTTTGTCTTTTTCTTTCGAAACGACCATTTTCATCGTAAGATTCGTTTCTGCTACGTTTTCTGGAATAAAATCTAAAATAGTCGGGTTTACGACTCTTGTATATTTTGGAATTTCAATATCGGAAGTGGCCGAAACCAAAACGCGTTTGTTGAGTTTCGTTAATTTTCCAATTATAAAAGACATTTGTTCATGGAAACCCAATTGCAACGATTTATCAAACTCATCGAGAATCAACGTTTGGATTTTATCCAAACGGAAAGTTCCTCTGTCGATATGATCCGCGATTCTTCCCGGAGTTCCTATTAAAACTGCTGGCGGATTGCTTAAATTTTTAATTTCGGTATCAATAGAATGTCCACCGTAGCACACATTTACTTTATAATCAGTTCCCATTTTTTTCCAAACCTGCTCAATCTGCAATCCTAATTCGCGTGACGGAACCAAAATTAAACATTGAACCGATTGAATTTCGGGTTGTAACATTTCTAAAATCGGCAACAAAAAAGCCAAAGTTTTTCCGGAACCTGTTGGCGAAAGCAATAAAACATTATTGTCGTTCAGGATGGTATCTTGCGCTACTTCCTGCATTTCGTTCAGGCTTTCGATGCCTAAATTCAAAAGTATATTGTTGGAATGGTGTTTCTTATTCATTTTTTCAATTTGGTGCAAAGGTAATTTTTAATTGTGAGTTATGAATTTTGAGTTATGAATTTTCATTCTTTTTCAATCGGGTATTTCCTTTTCTTACATTCATAACTACAGCTGTCTAAAAAAAGCTACATTTGATATTCCATTCAAAAATCGAAAAATGAGACTTTTTACATTCCTTTTTTTACTATTCTCCATCAGTACTTTTGCACAAAAAAACAACAAATACGATACTTTTTTCGAAAAAGGTAATGGAAATCAATCTGCCTCTTATCAAGAAACAATTGCGTACTACAAACTTCTGGCGGATGATTTCCCTACTGTCGAAATTCAAAAAATGGGTTTGACAGATAGTGGTGAGCCTTTGCACATGGTTATTTTTAATCCGGAAAAGCAATTTGACTTTGGAACCATCCAAAAAAACAAAGCGGTAATTCTGCTTAATAACGGAATTCACGCGGGGGAACCGGACGGAATTGACGCTTCAATGCAGCTTTTTAGAGATTTAGCTTTAGGTAAAATAAAAGCGCCAAAAAACACCGTTATCGTTTGTATTCCGGTGTACAATATTGGCGGCGCTTTAAACAGAAACTCCACTTCAAGAGCCAATCAGGACGGACCGGAAATCTATGGCTTTCGTGGCAATGCCAGAAACTATGACTTGAATCGCGATTTTATAAAATCAGACACCCGTAACACGAAAAGCTTTGTAGAAATATTCCATAAAGTAAATGCAGATGTTTTTATTGACAATCACGTCAGCAATGGCGCAGATTACCAATACAAACTGACGTACATTATGACCCAACATAATAAATTAGGAACCGTATTAGGTGATTTTTTAAATACTGAAATGATGCCTGCTTTGGTGAAAGATTTACAAAAAAAGAATATTGAAACTACGCCTTATGTCAATGCTTTTCAGGACACACCAGAAAAAGGTTTTGGTCAATTTTTTGAAAGCCCAAGATTCGCAACCGGTTATACTTCATTGTTTAATACCATTGGTTTTGTGGTGGAAACGCACATGCTTAAAAAATATGCCGACCGCGTGAAAGTGACGTATGAATACATGCGTTCCGCAATTGATTTTACGGATGCTAATTATCAAAAAATCAAACAACTGCGATTGAAAAATGAAGAGCAATATAAACCACAACAATCGTACACGATAAAATGGGAAATTGACAGTACAAAAACGATTCCTTTTTCGTTTTTAGGCTACGAAGCCAGTTACAAAAAAAGTGATGTAACAACTGGAAATCGCCTGTTTTATGATAAAACAAAACCATTCAAAAAAGACATTCCTTACAATAAGGAATTTAAATCGGTAAAAGAGATAATCATACCGGAAGCGTATATAATTCCAAGAGGATTTTGGCCTGTTATCGAATTATTAAAAAGTAATACGATAACATATCGTCTACTAAAAAAAGATACCATAATTGAAGTCGAAAGCTATAGAATTGCCGACTTTAAAACAACAAGTTCAGCGTATGAAGGTCATTATTTACACCGAAACACTTCGGTAACCGCTAAAATAGAGAAAGTGGCTTTCGCCAAAGGGGATTACGTTATTCCTACACAACAAAAGGGAATCAAATACCTACTGGAAACTTTGGAACCGGAAGCAATAGATTCTTTTTTCAACTGGAATTTTTTCGATACGATGTTACAACAAAAAGAAGGTTATTCCGATTATGTTTTTGAAGATTCGGCAACACAGATTTTGAAAGAAAATCCAAAATTAAAAGCCGAATTTGATTTGAAAAAACAAAGTGACGTTACTTTTATCAATAATCCGGAAGCACAGCTGGACTGGATTTACAAACATTCTGTTTATTATGAAAAGGCACATTTACAATATCCTGTGTATCGCATTTTAAATTAAAAAAAAGCACGAATTAAAATATTTATTAAGCACGAATTTCCACCAAATAATTAGTGGGAATTCGTGAAATTCGTGTTAAACTTTATTATATCAACTTTTCTGTTTACAAAATGAAGTGCTATTTCAGCAGCTTCTCTTCTTCGAACAATAATTTTATGTTTTCATAGGAGTTTTTTAGCGCCTCTTTGATTTGTTCCGGATTCATCCAGGCTACTTTCTCAATTCCCTCTTCTAATTGCCCCTGTGGTGTGCCTTCAAAATCAGACTGCATTTCGAACCAATGGGTAATTTTTAGTTTGTATTTGCCATTCCGTTTAAAAACATGATACGTTTTTTGAAGTTTGTGAGATATCGACAAGCCATTAACGCCAGTCTCCTCTTCTACTTCACGCATGGCAGTATCTGCGATTTCCTCTCCTTTTTCGATTCCGCCCTTGGGTAAATCCCATTTTCCGTTTCTAAAAATGAATAAAACCTCCCCTTTTTTATTATAAACCAAACCGCCTCCCGCTTTACACACTGGAATTTTAGCTTTTAAAGTCTTCATAATCAAGCTTTCGTCCGGATGATACAGATAGGCCTTATTAATTTTATTTTGAAAGATTTTAACTATAAGTTGCTCTATGTCAATGCTTTCTAATAGAAATAATTGAAAATCTGTCTCTTTGGAGATGTGATTTGTCAAAAAAAGTGGTTTGTCGTTAACAAAAACTTTATACATTTGTAATATGATTTTTAATAAAGATACAGCCGAAAAAACAGCCGAATTTCTTTTGCAAATAAATGCAATTAAATTGAATCCAAGAAATCCTTTTACATGGGCTTCTGGGTGGAAATCGCCTATTTATTGTGACAACCGATTAATTCTCTCATTTCCAGCGGTAAGAAATTATGTCCGCGATGAATTTTCCAAGAATATAGAGAAGCAATTTGGTAAACCAGATGTTATTGCCGGTGTAGCCACTGGGGCAATAGGAATTGGTATGCTGGTAGCGGAAAGTATGGGGTTGCCGTTTGTTTATGTTCGCCCGGAACCAAAAAAACACGGGAGACAAAACCAGGTGGAAGGTTTTTTACAAAAAGGACAAAATGTAGTTGTAGTAGAAGATTTAATCAGCACAGGAAACAGTAGTTTGCTAGCGGTGGAAGCGTTGCGCGAAGCCGGTGCTAATGTAAAAGGAATGGCCGCTATCTTTACCTACGGCTTTAAAGTTGCTGAACAAAACTTTAAAAGTGCAAATCTAGATTTATTTACGTTGAGTAATTATCAAAATTTATTGAATTTGGCTGTTGCCAAAAGATATATCAATGAGGACGAAGAACAGGTTCTAAGAGAATGGAATGTGAGTCCGTCTACTTGGACTATTGAAGTTTAAAAAATCTAATAAAAAATAAAAACAATGAATTTAGAAAGCGCTAAAGTTACTGTTCAAAAATCAGCTCAAGAATTATTCAATTTACTGAGTGATGTGAAAAATTTTGAAAAATTAATGCCAGAAAATATTGCTAAATTTGAAGTTATTGGTGACGACGCTTTCATTTTTGGACTGAAAGGGATGCCAGAAATAAAGTTAAAAATGAAAGAAAAAGTAGCTCCTACCAAAATCGTTTTAGGGGCAGCGAGCGACAAACTTCCATTTACTTTAGTAGCGAATATAGATGCTGTTTCTCAGACTTCAAGTGATGTAAAACTAGATTTTGAAGGCGATTTCAATCCTATGATGGCCATGATGATTAAAGGTCCAATTGGGAAATTCATAGAAACTTTAGCAGGCAATATGAATAAATTGTAAAAACTATTTAAATTCATTGTTGTCCGATAAAAAACAAGCCAAATTAATAGCTTCTTTTTTATCGGACAACAATTGGTGACAATGTTAGATTTTTATCATTTCGAAAATAACTTTCCATTTATTACTGCAACAAAAGAAAACGAAGAAGCTAGCAACATAGTTGTGGAAATAAATTTTAAAATTTTAATCAAAAAAATACGCATTTTACTTAACGCCAAGCTAGAATTTAAAAAATTAATTGATCTTTTTAAAAAAGGATCTGCATTAGAATTAGAGATATTAAATTTAGATGTCAATGATAGTTGCTAAAAAATAATTCCACTAACAGTTTTACTTTCATTTAGTCCGCAGCCGACAGCGCCGAACTACGATAAACGACAAGCCAACAAAACCGTAAAGAGCTAGAATTCCCTTTCCTATCGTATAGCTTTAGTAGACTTCCCAACCGTCAAATAAACATGCGTATTGGGATAAATAAATTCAATTTTAGTGTGCTGTTTGTTTATCCGCATTGCTACTTGACCTTTCTCATTTTCTAAAGTATAAAAGGTGTAATTCCCGTCGGAAGCAAAAACACCGGAGTCTACAATTTTATATTTCATCTTTGTCGCCGTAAGAAAGAGAACCACACTATACTTTTGAATATCAAGAAACACAAAAGAGTATTCATTTCCTGCTACATTGCATTCGTTTTTTTTGAAAGGTTGCTCATCTATGCAATATCTTTGCACATTAAACACTTGTTCTTGAGCGTACAAACCACCTGATATCAACAACAACAGAATTATTTTTTTCATATCCTTTTGTTATTTTTTAGTATCCGAAATTGGATAGTCCTTTTTACCCCTTACAAAATACAAGCCACATTTTTTTTTTGAAGAAAAAAAAACCACAAAACCCCCTATTGCATTGGGCAACGTATCCTTAAAAAAGGATTAAAAGGTTTGTGAGTTCTGTTTCTTTCCACATATTATTCGTAGTTTTGACCGTATCAATGCGTCTTAATTTTGCTTTATAGCAATCCAAAAAACAACGCAAACAACTTTAAAAAACAATTACAATGACTTCATTTAGTAAAGAATTATCCTTTCGTTGGTCTGATCTTGACCCTAATTTTCATGTTCGACACAGTGCTTATTATGACTTTGGCGCACAACATCGTATCGAAATTCTGGAAAGTCTTGGCTTAACCATGAAAGTGATGCAAGCGCAAGGCTTTGGTCCTATTCTTTTTAGGGAAGAATGTGTATTTAGAAAAGAAATAAAACTTTCGGATAAAATTTTTATGCATACCAAAACCTCAAAAGTAAATGCGGATGCTTCTCGCTGGTCCATTGTACATGAATTCATGAATGAAGACAATAAACTATGCGCAACTATAACTGTTGATGGTGCTTGGATGGACCTTAAACTTCGAAAATTAGCGTCGCCAACGCCCGCAATTGCACTGGAGGCCTTAAGTATTTTTCCTAAAAGCGAGAGCTTTGTGAATCTTTAAAAAAGAAACCTTGGAAAACGAGATTTACTTTCGAATTTCTACAAAAGTTGAATCAAAAGCATAATTACACAACAGCGTTATAATCATGAAAAACAGAGAATACTCCGCCATTTACAGAATAATGCATTGGTCAATCGCCATATGTATGACTTTATTGCTTGTAACTATCTTTTTGAGACTTACATGGATGAATAAAAATAATGTGGCGCTAATCATTCAAGACTATTTAGCGACTACAGACCAAAAGTTGACGCAAGACCAACTCATTACTCTTGCTAAAAAAATAAGAAAACCAATGTGGGACTGGCATATTTATATTGGTTATGTTTTGGTCGGTTTGTATAGTATTCGAATTGCGCTTCCATTTTTTGGAAAAATGAAGTTCTCTAATCCATTCAACAAAGATTTGGGCAATAAAGAAAAATTCCAGTACTGGACTTATTTAATTTTTTATGTTTGTGTTGTTATTTCCCTGATCACCGGTTTAATTATTGTGTTAGGTCCAAAAAATCTAAAAGAACCGATGGAGGAAATACACGTACTTTCTATATATTATCTTCTGGCGTTCATCGTGATTCACTTGTCGGGAATTTTCTTCTCTGAATTAACAACCCAACGAGGATTAATTTCCAGAATCGTAAGCGGACCAACAAAGACAAACGAAAATTAGAAGCAAAAAATACTCTTTTTTGATCAGCAATTATTCGGTTTGTTGTTAACAAAAAAACAATTTCGGATTAACGATTGAATCCAAAAATAATTGTGTAAAATTGGTCTGTGACGATATATGTCAAAAACATGGCTTGTGAAAGTTGTAAAATATTTTTAACAGAGGCTTTAGAAGAACTCGATATCAATGCAACAAAAATAGCTTGGTGAAATAGAAGTCAAAGAAGAACTCACTTCCACCAAAAAAAAGAAATTAAACAGTAAAATTAAAAAAGCAGAATTGGAATTATTAGAAAAAAATAAGGCAATCTAATTGAGAAAATCAGAAGCGTAATAATTTTTGGATTCAAAAAAATAAAAAGCGTATTTATAGTTTTGGACAACTCTGTTTTGGGATATGTATTGAATCTTCTTTAAAATAAAAAAAGTTATCCGCTCCTTTTGTAATCGTACCCTAAAAAATTGCAATTTTATTAATACTTTTATAGAATTACTAACTTCAAAATTCCGACTCGATAAAATGAAATTTATAAAACTATTTTTCGCACTGCTAACTGTTTTTTCTATTACCAGTTTTAAAACAATACAAAATGATATTCTCGAAGTAAAAACTGCAGCACCATCAAGAGAATTCTACCAAATTAAAACTTATATTTTCAAAACGGAACAGCAAGTACAAACCACTGAAAAGTATTTGAAAGAGGCTTTGCTTCCGGGTTTAAAAAAACTTGGGATTAAAAATATTGGTGTATTCAAACCAAAACCGAATGCTACGGACACCCTAAAAAAAGTTATCGTAGTTATTCCGTTTTCATCCATCAATCAATTTCTAAGATTAGAAGATAAACTGGCCAATGACAAAATCTATTTAACTGCCGCAGCCGATTATTTGAATGCTTCTTACAAACAAGCGCCTTATTTGCGTATCGAATCTATTTTATTAAAGGCTTTTTCAGATCATCCTATTTTGTCAAGTCCCGCTTTGAATAGTCCAAGAGCAAATAGAGTGTATGAATTAAGAAGTTATGAATCAGCAACTGAAGCGATTTACAAAAACAAAGTCGATATGTTCAATGCCGGAGGAGAAATAAAACTCTTTGACCGCCTTGCCTTTAATGCTGTTTTTTATGGCGAAGTTATTTCGGGAGCCAAAATGCCGAACTTAATGTACATGACTACTTTTGCAGATCAGCAAAGTAGAGATGCGCATTGGAAAGCCTTTGTGGATTCACCAGAATGGAAAGGATTAATAGCTATGGAAAAATACAAAAACAATATTTCCCATATAGATATTACTTTTTTGTACCCAACTGATTATTCTGATTATTAGTTTTCCAACACATAATTATAATCGTAAGTTATTAAAACTGCAACCCTAAAAGTTGTAGTTTTTTGTTTAAAATAATAACCTCAATAATAATTTTTAAAGAATAGCAGTTGATATTTTACCAAAATTTTACTAGTAAATTTAAGTATCTTTAATACCAATTTAAGCTATGGAAACCCTCATTACAATACTAAAACTTGCTGCAGGCGTTGGTTTATTCCTTTTCGCCATGTATTTAGTTGAGGAATCCTTAAAAAATCTCTCCGGAAGAAGCTTCAAACTATTTCTGCAACGAATTACAAAAAACAATATTGGCGCAGTGGTTGGTGGGACAATAGTTACTGGCATACTTCAAAGCAGTTCGATGGTTTCGCTAATGGTTTTAGCGTTTGTGGGTGCAGGTGTTTTTACCATGAAGAATGCTATGGCTATTATTCTAGGAGCAAATCTGGGTACAACACTTGCCAGTTGGTTAGTCGCTACACTTGGTTTTAAAACTAATATTGAAGTGATTGCTTATCCGGCAGTTTGTTTGGGTGGTTTTCTTCTTATTTTACTTGGAACCCGCAAGAACATCAAGTACATTTCTTATTTTCTTTTGGGATTTGGTTTAATGTTCATCGGACTTTCCTTTATGAAAACCGCTATGGAAGCGCAGGTTCAATACTTCGATTTCTCGCAATATGCTTCGATGCCGCTAATCGTTTTTCTCGTTATTGGTTTTCTTATTACGCTCGTTGTTCAATCGAGTTCCGTAACCATGGCATTAACGTTAAGCGCGTTAAATGCCGGAGCAATTGGATTTCCAATGGCGGCAGCGATCGTGTTAGGTGGTGAAACCGGAACTATTATTAAAATTCTTTTGAGTGCGATTGGAGGAAACGCTTCCAAAAAACGGGTTGCTTTAGGCAATTTATTATTCAACATTTTCATTACTGCCATTGCTTTTGCACTGCTAAAACCGATTCTGTTGCTCATTACTGATGTCATAAAAATCAAAGATCCGCTCATTGGTTTGGTTACGTTTTCAAGTCTTATTAATTTATTGGCAATTGTATTGTTCCTTCCGGTTCTCGATTTATTTACTCAATTTCTGGAACGTTTTTTCAAAAACACGGATGGTAATACTGCCGCTTTTATAAGTCACGCCTCTATTACGGAACCTGAAACAGCTCTTGATTTATTCCGAAGAGAAACGAGCTATTTCATTTATAACTCAATGCTTTTCAATTTGGAATTATTCAAGATTGACACTCTCGCTTTTAAAAAACAAAGCGAGTACATTGAAATCAATGAGAAAAAAAGCTTTACATCTAAAACCCGTGAGGAGAAATATGAATTCCTAAAACAATTACAAGGCGAAATGCAGGCTTTCTATTTGAAACTAAGAACAAAATTGAACAGCGAACAAAATTCAGAGCTTAACCAATTGATTTCTGCTGCGCGAAGTTCCATGCATGCCGTAAAAAGTGTGAATGATATTGATAGCAATATATTGGACCTCAGTCACTCTTCAAAAGACATAAAATATCAGTTTTTTCTTCATCATAAAAAAGAAACGGAAAACCTATATTTAAAATTAAGTGCTTTTCTGAGCATGGAAATACCCGTAAACTTTAAAGAATTGGAGGCTATATTTAATACTATTCAAACAAACTACACGACAGCACTTAATACCTTTTACACCGATGTACAACTTACAATCGTTGAAAACATTGATATCACAACAGTCATAAATTTCAACAGAGAATTATTTATGTCAAATAAAGCCATGCTAATGGCACTGAAAGATTTAATTTTGGACGAAAAAAATGCTCAAAATTTTAATGAAATTTCTATTTACAAAACCTAAAATATTAGTAATTCGTTCAAATTTTATTCCCAAAAATTTTACAACTATATTTTTAAATTTCATAACATATTCCACATTCAATTTTCGAACTTGGTTACCAATTTGGTTTCACAGTGAAATTGCGATTCTGATTTAAATTGGTTATTTTTAACCAAAAAAACACATCATTTGAAAACATACATAAAGAAAATTTCGAAGGTTTTCCTTTGGATAATAGGATCCGTAATTCTGTTGCTCTTAATATTGATAGTTGCTATTCAGATTCCATCCGTTCAAAATTATGCCAGAAAAAAAGCGGTAACGTATTTGGAAGGAAAAATCAAAACCAAAGTCACTATAAAGAGAATAGAAATCGGACTACCCAAAAAAGTGATTCTTGAAGGTGTTTATTTCGAAGACCAGAAAAAAGACACCCTTTTTGCCGGAGAAAAACTAGCCGTAGATATCAGCTTATTCCAATTATTAAGCAATAAAGTCGAAATTAATTCCGTTCATTTAGAAGGTATTACGGCACATTTAAATAGAGATTCAAAAGCCGTTTTTAATTTTGAATACATCATTAAAGCCTTTGAATCACCAGAGAAACAGAAAACGGATTCGCCACCAATGCAGTTTTCCGTAGAACAAATAAAACTGGACCGAATTCAATTTAAATACAATGACTTTGTCACCAAAAATAATATCTATGCCAATCTAAATCATTTTGATACAAACATCAAAACTTTCGATTTAGATCAAATGAACTTTGAAATTCCCAAAGCAAAAATCAATGGATTAAAGTTAAGATTGAGGCAAGGTGTCGTTCAAATACCCAAAGCGACTAAAGTAGCAGCAATCAAAAACGAACCTGAATCCATTTTAAATTTAAAATTAGGAGAAATTGATTTGGCAAAAATTGATTTCGATTACGAAAGTGAAGAAACAAAATTAGAGACCACATTCTATTTGAAAAAATTACTCGCTAAAATTGACAAAATTGATCTTGATAATCAATTTGCCATTATAGAAAGTGTTGATTTAACCGGTGTGGAAGGCGCTTTGACTTTTGGAAAATTAGATAAATCAGTATCAAAAAAAGCACCCGTTGAAGGGAAATCAAACAATTGGGAAGTAAAAATAAAAACGACCGAATTCAAACGGATTAATTTTCGTTACGACAATAATAATGTTGCAGCAGTGCAAAAAGGGATTGATTACAATCATTTAAATCTTACCAATTTGAACCTGCAAGTCGATTTTCTGAACTACAATGCTGAAAATATATCTGGTGATGCCAATTCCTTGACAGTTAAAGACAAAAGCGGTTTAAACATTCAGTCCTTTAATGCTGAATTTTTCTATGGAAAAAAGAATGCATTTCTTAAAAAACTATATCTCAAAACGCCTCAAACTGAATTGCGAGACGAAATCCGAATTGGATACCCATCTATTGAATCTTTGGCTGGAAACCCAGGTGAATTGGGCCTTATCGCTTATTTAAAGAAAAGCAAATTGGGAATCAAAGACATTTTGCTTTTTGCCCCTACTCTAAATAAGACGAATCCTTTCATGAGTAATCCCAATGCCATACTGTTGATTAACGGTACCATAACAGGGAAATTGAATAATATTGTATTTCCATCTATTGAGATTAGCGGCATTGGAACAACAAAATTAGCAGCAAGTGGCAGTATTGTGGGTTTACCGGACGTGAATAAAGCCTATTTTGATTTAAACATTAAAGACTTGCAAACCGGTGCAAAAGATTTTGTTGGCTTTTTACCAAAAGGTACGATTCCAAATTCAATTCAGTTACCGTCAAAATTCAGCGTTAAAGGAAATTTTAAAGGAACAATTGCCAGTTTCAAAACTAATATGAACTTGGTAAGCAGTTTTGGCAATGCAAAAATCAAAGCAACTTTCGACCAAAGCAGAAAAAATTACGAGAAATACGATGCCCAAACGGAACTTTATAATTTTGATTTAGGAAAATTTATCAAAAACGATTCCATTGGAAAAGTAACTTTAAAAGCCAACATAAAGGGAACTGGTTTTGATCCAAAAACTGCAACAGCTTCATTGAACGGAAGTATCCTGAAGGCCTATTACAATAAATACACGTATCGAAATTTGAATGTGAAAGGTGCTATTCGCAATGGAAATTTCAATGTAAACGCTACTGCTAAAGATCCTAATCTGACTTTTGATTTAGTCAGCAGCGGAAGTTTTAAAGACAAATATCCTTCCGGGAAATTAAAATTAAATGTAGATATCGCCGATTTGGAAAAACTAAATCTGCATGCAGGTCCCTTAAAAATAAGAGGTGTAGTAGATGCTGATATTCAATCGGCTGATCTAGATTATCTCAATGGAACCGTTAATGCGCACAGTATAAATGTGACCAATTCCGCAGAACAATTTGTAATTGACTCGATAAATGTTGTAGCAACATCAACTGCTGATAAAAACACTTTGTTAATAAATTCCCCATTTTTAGACGCAGAAGTTAATGGAAAATATAAGTTGTCACAAATTGCAAAAGCGGTATCAAATTCTGTTGCTAAATATTATGACAGCGACCCAAATTCAAGAAAAATAGCAGTTGAAAACCAACAGTTCGCTTTTAAAATTGGCGTAAAAGACAATCCAATTATATTGAAACTTATTCCTGCATTGAAAAGTCTCGAACCTATAAATGTAACAGGACGATTCAATTCAATTAATGATTCAATTGTTATCAATGGAGCTATTCCAAAATTAATTTACGGAACAAATACGATTACAAATGCGACTTTAAAAATAGATACTCAAGACAAATCACTGCTTTACAGCTTTGTTGTAGACGACATTCAAAACAAACAAATTCAGTTACCGCACACGAGCGTTACTGGAAAAGTCAAGAATAATCTTGTGGATTACACGGTACAACTAAAAGATGCAAAAGATGTAGAACGGTATTTAATAACTGGAACATTAAAGGCCATTAACGGAAATAACGAAGTGAGCCTTGGTCCGGATAATTTGTTACTGAACTATGAATCTTGGAAAATAGCGCAAAATAATCTAATTCGTTTTGGAAAAAAAGGAATTTACGCGGATAATTTCGAATTGAGTAAAGACGGAAATAACATTCGAATCCAATCTCAATCTAATAATCCAAATGCTCCTATTGCAATTAATTTCAAGGATTTTGACATTAATACCATCACAAGTTTTGTTGAGAAAAAAGATTTACAGCTCAGTGGAAAAATTAATGGTAACGCATTGGTGAAAAATTTGAATACCACCCCTCTTTTTACTTCAGACTTAAATATTGAAAATTTCACTTTTAAGAAAGATACTGTCGGTAATATCAGCATCAAAGTAAATAATGCGGTTGCCAATCAATTTGATGCCAAAGTGAATATCAGTGGTCAGGGAAATCAAGTAGATTTGGTAGGATATTACAAAGCGAGCGAAAGCACTTTTGACATGAATCTGGATATTGCAAAACTGAATTTAAAAAGTATTCAAGGTTTTACCTTGGATAACATTGCTGAAAGTACTGGATTCTTGACTGGGAATTTCAAGATTACTGGAAATACAACACAACCAAAAGTGCTTGGAGAATTAAAATTTAATGAAATTGGTTTCAAAGCGGTACCGCTCAATGCGAAATTTAAGTCTTTGAATGATAAAATCACGTTTACAAATAATGCCATTATTTTCGATAATTTTATTATTAAAGATGAGAAAGACAATGATTTAGCAATAAACGGAACTATCAAGAGTGAAAATTTCAGCAATTTTGGATTTGAATTATCCATTGATGCTGACAATTTTAAAGCCGTAAATTCTGAAGCTAAAGACAATGATTTGTATTACGGAGAATTGTATTTGGACAACCATTTACGAGTGAGAGGGACAATTGACAATCCTATCGTTGAGGGAAATATCAAAATCAATAAAGACACTAAATTTACTGTAGTATTACCACAATCTGATCCATCAATTGCAGACAGAGAAGGAATCGTTGAGTTCATCGATCAAGATAATCCGCAAATTCTGAAGACTGTTTCAGTTGATGAAATCACAAGTGAAATGGAGTTAAAGGGGATTAATGCCTCTGTGAATATTGAAGTGGATAAAGAGGCTGAATTATCACTCGTTATTGACAAAGCCAATGGTGATTTCTTAAAATTAAAAGGAGAAGCACAATTGAACGGCGGCATTGATCCTTCCGGAAAAACTACGCTGACCGGGAGATATGAATTATCTGAGGGAAGTTATGAAATGAATTTTAACGCTATCAAAAGAAAATTCGATATCAAATCAGGAAGTTATATTTTATGGACTGGAGAACCAACAACTGCTGATATAAGTATTACAGCGATTTATAAAACGGAAGCGGCGCCAATCGATTTAATAAACGACCAATTAGGAGCTGTTACTGCCGAAATAAGAAATACTTACAAACAAAAAATTCCTTTTGAAACCCGTTTAAAAATGACTGGAGAATTAATGAAACCAACTATTTCATTTGACATTGTTTTACCTGATGGAAATAACAGCGTTTCAACCGAAATCATTAATACAACACAGGCTAAATTGACTCAATTGCGCCAGCAACCAGATGAAATGAACAAGCAGGTTTTTGCCTTACTCTTACTAAATCGTTTCATTGGAGAAAATCCATTTGCCAGCGAAACCGGTGGAACTAACGTTTCGTCATTAGCAAGAGAAAGTGCCAGCAAAATTTTGTCACAACAGCTTAATAATTTAGCGGGTGACTTAATTGAAGGTGTAGAACTTAATTTTGATTTGAATACATCAGACGATTATACGACTGGTCAGCGCGAAAATAAAACTGATTTGAATGTGGGAATTTCCAAGAAATTGCTGAACGACCGATTGAAAGTTACTATTGGAAGCAGCTTTGGGATCGAAGGCCCACAACAAGTGAATCAAAACGCCAATAATATTGCCGGAGATGTCTCTCTTGATTACCAACTTTCAAAAGATGGAAGGTATAAGATGAGAGTGTACCGCGTAAACAAATATCAAGTGGCACTTCAAGGAGAAGTAGTTGAAACAGGAATTGCATTCGTTATTACAATGAATTACAATAAGTTCAAGGAATTATATGCTAAAAGCGAAGCAAAAAAAGCAAAGCAGATAGCAAAAAAAGAATTAAAAAAGAAATCAGATGAATAAGAGTCCTTTATTATATATTCTTTTTTTAGGATTGTTCGTGTCTTCGTGCAGTAATACCAAATATTTGCCGGAAGGGGAACTGCTCTACACGGGTGCAAAAATCAAAGTGGAAGGAAAACAAACTTCAAAGAAAGAAAACAAAACGTTAAAAAACCAGTTGGAAGAAATCGTGAGACCAAAACCTAATTCTTCTTTTCTCGGGTTCAAGCCAAAACTATATATTTATAATTTGACCGGAACGCCAAAGAAAGAAAAAGGATGGCGCTATTGGTTGAAAACTAAAGTGGGTGAACCTCCTGTTTTTTACAGCCAAGTGGATTTAGAATACAACAAAAGCGTTTTGCAAAACTTTGCTGAAAACAGTGGTTATTTCAACACGAAAACTGCAGCAGATTCAACCCGAAAAGGAAAAAAAGCAAGTGCAGAATATCTTGTAAATCCAGCGCAACAATACAAAATTAGAGAAGTTAAATTTCCTACGGATTCTTCAATGATTTCAACTAGTGTGCGCAATACAAGACGCAGAAGTTTATTGAAAAAAGACGACGGTTACAGCCTTGATGCCATCAAAGAAGAAAGGATTCGCATTGACGCCAGATTAAAGGAAAAAGGATTCTTTTACTTCAACCCTGACTATTTACAAGTTCAGGTTGATAGCACTGTTGCAGATCATCAGGTCGATTTAATTGTAAAAGTTAAGGAAGAAACGCCAAGTCTTGCAGAGACACCTTATAAAATCAATAAAATTATTGTTTATCCAAATTATTCTATCGGGATGGACAGTGTAAAAACCAACTTGGATTCGATCCAAAAATACAATGATTTAACGATTATTGACCCGGAGAATTTATTCAAACCACGAATTTTTGACCGAGCATTATACTTCAAAAAGGAAGATTTGTACAACCGTACAAACCATAATTTATCGCTGAATCGATTGGTGAATTTGGGAACTTTCAAATTTGTAAAAAATCAATTTACGGTTTCTGACACAACAGGAAATTATTTGGATGCGTATTATTATTTAACACCATTACCTAAAAAATCAATTCGACTGGAATTATTAGCCAAAACGAATTCAGCTAATTATACAGGAACCGAACTTAATTTAAACTGGAGCAACCGAAATACTTTCAGAGGTGCTGAATTGCTTACTGTATCTGCTTTTGGCGGTGTCGAAGTACAAGTTTCCGGACAAAATAATGGATTTAATGTTTACCGATTTGGAACTGAAGCGAATTTAGTTTGGCCACGATTAGTTGCGCCTTTCAAACTTGATTCTCCGAGTGGTTTTGTACCAAAAACTAAGGCAACTTTGGGTTATGAATTCCAAAACAGAATTAAGTTATACTCGCTGCAAACCTTCAAAGGCTCTTTTGGATATTTGTGGAAACAGAGCGAACAGAAAGAACATTTATTGAATCTTACTGAAATTACATACGCCAGTCCGCAAAATGTAACGCCCTTGTATCAAGAACAAATTAATGCAAACCCTTCATTAGAAAAAGTGATTGAAAAACAGTTAATTTTTGGTCCAACTTATTCCTACACGTATACCAATACGTTGCAAAGAAGAAAGAAAAACACTTTTTATTACAAAGGAACTATCGACTTAGCCGGTAATATCGCCGGATTAGCTTCGGGAGCAAACATTGAAAAAAAGGAACCAATTAAATTATTCAATGTTCCTTTTAGCCAATTTATCAAAGTAGAAAATGATTTCAGACATTACTATAAGTTAGGTCCTGATTCTCAACTGGCCACCAGAATAATCGCAGGCGCTGGTTTTGCTTACGGAAATTCCCGTGAAATGCCATTTATTAAACAGTTTTTCATTGGTGGAACCAATAGTTTAAGAGCTTTTAGAGCACGTTCTATTGGACCGGGAAGTTTTGATGGCGCATCAACAAATACCAATACTTTTTTACCCGATCAATCCGGTGATTTAAAATTAGAATTTAATACTGAATACCGAGCTAAAATCTATGGATTAGTTAAAGGAGCTTTGTTTATAGATGCTGGAAACATCTGGTTGTTAAATGAAAATACGGAAAAACCCGGAGCTAAATTTTCCAAAAAATTCATGAATGAAATAGCAGTTGGAGCCGGAGCCGGATTGCGTTTTGATTTCTCTTTTCTTATCCTGAGAACTGATCTTGCCTTTCCTTTAAGAAAACCGTATTTGCCTGATGGCGATCGTTGGGTTTTGGATAAAATTGATTTTGGAAGCGGTCCTTGGCGTAGAGAAAATTTAGTTTTTAATTTAGCGATTGGATATCCTTTTTAAACAATATTATTGATACAAAAAAGAGCACGAAATAATCGTGCTCTTTTTATGTAATCTATTTTTAAAATTTAGTTTACCAAAAACAAGGCATTGCTAAACAACAAATTACCATTTTCCCAGAAACCTCTAAATAAGGGATTGTCCACCATATAAATTACAGATCCGTCGCCTTTACTTTCCACCGCAAAACTTACGGTGTTGTTCAGTTTCTTTTTGATTTCATTACCCACAAAACCATAACTTTTATAATCTTTAGGGATATAAGCAACATTAGTAGCTTTTTTCAATAGCGAATAATGCCTGTCATCCGTTTTTAGACTGAAATATTTATCCCCTAAACCAAAAGACATTGGATGTGTTTTATTCAGAAGATTTTCAATGATAGCGCCAGGAATCGATTTAGAAATATACCTGCGCTCTGAATCCTGAAAATCTAGAAACCGTTCTTTTAACTCCTCTTCTTCGGCTTCTTTCTCAGAACTTAATTTGTCTTCTTCGGTTGCAAAAGGGCTTAACGCGTATCCTTCTTTAGCCTCAAAAAGAGCAAGAGCGCTGTTCATCGCAATTACTTTTCCGCCATTTTTAATCCATTCACCAATTTTCTTTTGTTGGTCTTCTGATAAATCATAATATCCGTCCGCCATAATCAAAGTGTTATAATTGAAAAGCTTTAATCTGTCAAAATTACTAACCTCAACCACGCTCACCGGATACCCAATAGTTTCTTCCATAAAATACCAAGCAGCACCAAACTCTGTAGAACCAACTCCTTTTCCTGAAAATAATACAACTTTTGGTGCTTTCAATAAATTGAAATTTTCACCACCAACATCTTTAGAATTCGACGAAAAGCCTGTGGCTATGTAATTATAATCAGTTTTTATTTTTACCAATTCACCAATCGTTTTTTCAAAATTAATAACTTTGGGATTATCTGCTCTGGTCACGATCAAACCGCCTGGTTCCACTATTACATCGCCAAAAATGGCTTTTTTCATCGCAGATCGAACTTTGATATTATTTTGGTGCAACAGCGAAAGCACCTGGGCTGAGATTCTGTTATTCCAAGGAATATGAAAAGCATATACATTTTGCGGAATCCCTTTATCTTTTACTTCAATAGACGCTTTTGTTTTGACAGGCAAACTATTTTTCAACGCATAGCCTTCCACTCCATATGCCAACGGCAAAGCCCAAGAAGTAATATCATACGATAAACTGTCATTCAATTTTTGATTTGGTTCAAAAAGGACCTGAGCAAAAACGGCTTTTTGTTGGTCTACTTTTACAATTAAATCATTTGGTTCTATCGTAAAACTTTTCTCTGTTTTGGTATTGTAATTAAATCCGGACGCTTTTTGACTGGCATCGGCATAACTGAATTCGACATTATTTCTTTTCAATAAATCCGCCATTTGAACCAACTTCGGATTGTTTTTCATCACATACATTTTATAATTTCCCTTCACAGTTTTTCGGGAATTATTCATAAAACCTCTGAAACCTTTCAGCAAAACATCCGCTTGCGCCGCAGCAGATTCTACCACAGTAAGTACTGCCGTAGCGTGATGTGTTATCCGGTCTTGTATCGTAAGCGTAATTCCGTTACTCATTGTGACGGCTCTCCCCGCGCCTATTCCGCCTTGTTCCATCGTCATTCCTACCGCACCATTGTACGTAGGATACGTATCGCCATAACTTGGATAAAACAAATCAAAACGTTCGCCAGTATTGTACATCCAGTTTTGAGCATCAAATTTTTTAGAAATATTTTTACCTAAAGTGTAATGAAAATCTTTTTGATACTTTTCAATATATTCGTGCAAAGGTTCCGCTGAGGGTGGAAAAAAATACGGAGAATTGTATCCCATTTCGTGTACATCCGTATGAACTTGCGGCATCCATTGATTGTACAATGCGATACGCTGTTGGGTTTCCGGTTGCGTTTGCCAAGCCCAGTCTCTGTTTAAATCAAAAATATAATGGTTGTATCTGCCGCCCGGCCAAACTTCCATGTGCTCTCTGTCTGATAATTCCGGATGCGTTTTTTTACCTGAAATTTCTCGTAACCAATTCCCGTATCTGGAATATCCGTCCGGATTAATACATGGATCCAAAATTACAATGGTATTTTCTAACCACTTTTTAGTTTCTGCATTCGAGGGATTTACCAATTCGTAAGCCACTGTCATCGCGCTTTCGGTTCCGGCAAATTCATTTCCGTGAACATTAAAACTCAACCAAACTATTAACTTATCCCCAATCATTTGAGATTTATTTTGGGATAAACCAATGGCTGCTAAATTGTTGTTTCGGATTTGTTCCAAATTAGCTAAATTCTCCGGACTGGAAATAAAATAAACATTCAAATCCCTTTGTTCCGGAGTAACTCCATATTTCTGGTGTTTGATGAAATTGGACTTTTCCGTAAGTTGCTTAAAATAATTTTCAGCCTCATGGTAGTAGGTTATTTGTTTTCCGTAATTGGGTAAAAACTGGGAAGGACTTTGCACTTGTGAATGAACACTCAATACCAAAGTTAGCATTAGATAAAAAGAAAAAACGGTCTTTTTCATATTGTTTTGGGTTAGTTATGCTTCAAAAATAGCCATTTACCAAGTATTTCACAAGCCAAATTTCGGATTAATAAAATATTAATTTCACCAAACTTCTCATTTTTATTAATTCATTTTTTGTTGCACGATACTAACAATACGGCAATATTCGATATTAAAAAAACAATAATATTCTATTTTCAATTCGAATCATTGCAACAATCTATTATATTTGCAACCAACAAAATTGACACTACAGATGGAAGAATGTATCTCCGTTTTTGATATGCTAAAAATTGGCGTTGGACCCTCTAGCTCCCACACACTGGGGCCTTGGAGAGCTGCCGAACGCTTTCTTAGCGAATTAAGAAAAGAAAATTTACTTCCTGCCGTAAATCGGGTAAAAATAGATTTATATGGTTCCCTTTCCTTAACCGGAAAAGGTCACGCCACGGATTTAGCAGTAATGCTGGGTTTGAGCGGACAAGATCCGGAATACATTCCCGTGGAAAATATTGATGTAATTATCAAATCAATTGAATCTAAAAACGAAATCAATTTAGGAAACGAAAAACCAATTTCTTTTTATTTCCTTCAAGATATCGTTTTCAATAAAAACTTTCTTCCTTTTCATGCCAATGGAATGACTTTTACAGCTTATATGACGGATGACAGCGAATACGTTTCCACCTTTTATTCTATTGGTGGCGGATTTGTGGTCAAAGAAGAACGCATCAACGCTAAAAAGAAAATCGAAATAAAATGTGCTTTTCCGTATCCAATTGAGAAAGCGGCAGAACTACTGGATTATTGCATAAAAGAGAACAAATCCATATCGGCAATCGTTTATGAAAACGAAAAATCGATGCGTACCGAAGCAGTTATTGATCATGAATTGATGCGCATTTGGAAAACGATGCTCGAATGCATGTACATTGGTTGTCATTCCGAAGGGATTCTTCCCGGAGGATTAAACGTACGCCGCCGTGCTTTTGATATGCACCAAAACCTCATCGG
This sequence comes from Flavobacterium sp. DSR3-2, assembly GCF_049896525.1. Lineage (NCBI taxonomy): Bacteria > Pseudomonadati > Bacteroidota > Flavobacteriia > Flavobacteriales > Flavobacteriaceae > Flavobacterium > Flavobacterium sp. DSR3-2. The sequence goes on along the minus strand of NZ_JAFCUM010000015.1, from coordinate 42,803 downwards.
ATTAGCAAATTATGATTCTCCTCAAACCTGGCTCGAAGAAATCAGGAAAACGGAAGTCAAATTCCGCCAGATCCTAAAATGGGTTTCTTGTTTTGCACTTGCGGTAAATGAGGTAAACGCTGCTTTAGGCCGGGTGGTTACTGCTCCTACAAATGGAAGTGCAGGTGTAATTCCTGCCGTTTTAATGTATTATTTAGTGATTGAAAACCATGATGCAGGAGAAAAAGAAATCAAACAATTCCTTATGGTTGCCGGAGAAATAGGCAGTATTTTCAAGAAAGGTTCCACAATATCCGCAGCAATGGGAGGTTGTCAGGCCGAAATTGGCGTTTCTTCCTCGATGGCTGCAGCGGCTTTATGCGAATTGATGGGCGGAACTCCCGAACAGGTTTTAATGGCTGCCGAAATTGCGATGGAACATCATTTAGGATTGACCTGTGATCCTATTGGCGGCCTGGTTCAGATTCCGTGTATTGAACGAAATACTATGGGTGCCATAAAGGCCATTAATGCAGCTGAACTAGCCTTGGAAACCGACCCAAAAAACGCAAAAGTGCCTTTGGACAAAGTAGTGGACACGATGTGGCAAACAGCCAAAGACATGAATAATAAATACAAAGAAACCTCAGAAGGCGGATTAGCCATTGCCGTGAATATGGCTGATTGTTAAATTTTATAACACAAATTTAAAATACGGAAAATCGATTATTCACCAATTTATATTACATTTAAACTATTTTCTCAAATCAAAAACTATGAAAATTAATTGGATAGTAGTTAGCATTGTAATCATTTGTATGCTTATTTTGATTGTATTTCTTATTAGAAAAAATCAAAAGGATAAAAAAAAATACAGCGATTTGTTAAACAATGATTTCAAAAAACCAGATGAAGAAGAGTCAGACTTGAATGACGACTCGTATTGATTTGTATTCTCTTTAAATTTTAGAACTTAATTACATCCTTCTTTAAAGTCTATTTTTAATTTCACTAAAAATGAAATTATATGTTTTATTTCACTATTTTTGATATAAAATATATAATTTCATTTTTTATGAAACATTACATCCTGATGGCGGATATTATTAATAGTGGAAAAAAGGAGCAAAAACCACTAATGGAAGATTTTAAAAATCTAATAGCAGAGGTAAATCAAATCTACAAAGCCGATATATTATCTCCCTTGACTATTACTTTGGGTGATGAATTTCAAGGCGTAATAAAAAACTTAGCTGCATCAATTCAAATTATTCTTACTTTAGAGGAAAATAGTATTCACAATAAATTAAATTTTAAATTACGCTATGTTTTGAATCAAGGTGAAATAGAAACGCCAGTAAATGAAAAGATTGCTTATGAAATGTTAGGAAGCGGTTTAACGGAAGCAAGATTGAAACTAAATGATTCGAAATATAAAAAATTTAGATTTAACATTGCAATAGACGATGTATTACAGCAAAGCATTTTAAATGATGCTTTCATAATTTTTGAAAATATTACTGACAAATGGTCTTTAAAAAATGACTATGAATTAGCGTCAAATTTCATTCAATTTAAAGACTATAAAATCGTTTCTGAAAAAATGAATAAAACCCGCTCCTTGATATGGAAAAGAGAAAAATCATTACACATGGAATCCTATAATGCGGCAAAAAATATAATTCAAACAATTACTTCAATAAAATAAAAGCATGGAAGTATTTCAATTTATGGTTTTAGTTATTTCTACAGAAGTGCTTCTGGGTATATTTTATTATATTATCACGCCAAAATCAATTCGAAAAACTAAAATAATAGATTATAAATCACTTCTTAAAGGAATCGTTGAACGAATCTTTTTATTAGTATCAATGATTAATGATTATCCACATGCGCTGACTTTATTTGGCGCTTTGAAATTGGCTACACGATTAAAAAGAGACGATGAACAAGATAAAGTAAAGCAATCTCTGTACAATGATTTTTATTTGGTGGGGAATTTTATTTCGGTCATGATCGCAATTTTATACGTTTTTCTTTACAGTATATACATTGGATAAAACGATTAATTGCCTCTATTATCTTTTAAAACCAATGCCTAATCAAAACTACTTTCTTCGGGTATCAATAAGACGTACGATTTTCCAAATATTATCTTTTTTGAAAAGCGTAAAAGCATTCACTCCTTTGTGGCTTGATTTTCCATTTAAATAAAACTCATAAGGTGTACAGACGCACGCCATACTTCTATCTACCTAAATGGAGTAACTCAAAATTTTTTCCTGAAACTTTACTTCTGAGGGAATAGAAGCTATCAATTTAAAAAACACTTCCTGTTTTTCATGGGATAATTTAGTGTCTTTCGCATTCTCATTTATAGACTGTAAAATCATTGTTTCATTACAAAGAACCCTTAGTTTCAAAGTATCTTTGGTTTGAAAAGTCTTAAAAAAGTTCCAAACATTTTTTAAATTTCTTAATTTTTATCTTGAGAATTAGCAGCTGTGAACTATGCAATCAATACAACTATTCTGCGCATAATTTTTTTTTTTGTTAATTGATACCTACAAAAACATTACTGTTACATTTTTGAGTTAAAAATATACATTTTATTACCTTTACGATTCTAAAACAACAACTATGTCTGTCGCAAAAAAAGATTATAAAAGGATTACTACAAAATCACTGATTGATATGAAAGCTAATGGAGAGAAAATTTCCATGCTTACTGCATACGATTATACCATGGCAAAAATCGTCGATACCGCTGGAATTGATGTAATTTTAGTGGGTGATTCCGCTTCGAATGTGATGGCCGGTCATGAGACGACTTTACCGATTACATTGGATCAAATGATTTATCACGCTTCTTCTGTTGTGCGAGCAATAGAAAGAGCGTTGGTTGTTGTAGATTTGCCTTTTGGAAGCTACCAATCAGACCCTAAAGAAGCCTTACGTTCTGCAATAAGAATCATGAAAGAAAGTGGCGGTCATGCCGTAAAACTGGAAGGCGGTAAAGAAATAAAAGATTCTATCAAGAAAATACTTAACGCAGGAATCCCAGTTATGGGACATTTAGGTTTAACGCCACAGTCTATTTATAAATTTGGAACCTATACCGTTCGTGCTAAAGAAGAAGAAGAAGCGCATAAACTAATAGAAGACGCTAAATTGCTGGAAAGATTAGGTTGTTTTGCGTTAGTTTTAGAAAAAATACCTGCTCATTTAGCCGAAAAAGTAGCCCAAAGTATTTCGATTCCGGTAATTGGGATTGGTGCTGGTGGCGGTGTTGACGGACAAGTTTTGGTAATTCACGACATGTTAGGAATGAACAATGAATTTAGCCCGCGTTTCTTGAGGAGATATATGAATTTATATGAAGGAATGACATCTGCCATCGGTCAATATGTTGCCGATGTGAAATCAAGCGATTTTCCTAATTCAAGCGAACAATATTAAGCCCCCTAACCCCCTAAAGGGGAACTGATAATGAAAATAATATCCAATAAAAATAACCTTCAAGTTCTTCACGAAGACAATCACCTTATTGTGGTAAACAAGCGAGTAGGCGATATTGTGCAAGGCGATAAAACCGGTGACAAACCACTATCTGATGTGGTTAAAGAATACATCAAAGACAAATACAACAAACCTGGAGAAGTATTTCTGGGTGTGGTACACCGTTTAGACCGACCAACGACTGGAATAGTCGTTTTTGCCCGAACCAGTAAAGCGTTAACGAGAATGAATGAGTTGTTCAGCAACCGTGAGACTCAAAAAACGTATTGGTGCATTGTCAAGAATAAACCATCAAATTCCGAGGATAAATTGGTTCATTTCCTGAAAAGGAACGAAAAAAACAATACTTCAAAAGCGCATTTAAAAGAAGTTCAGGACAGTAAACTAGCCAGTTTAGATTACAAAATTATTAAGGAACTCAACAATTATTTTGCTTTAGAAATCAATCTTCATACCGGAAGACACCATCAAATCAGGGCACAGCTTTCGGCTATTGGTTCACCAATAAAAGGTGATTTGAAATATGGTTTTGACCGAAGCAATCCGGATGGAGGAATTCATTTGCACGCCCGAAAATTAGTTTTTGTACATCCTGTTACCAAAGAAAACATAGAAATCATCGCACCAACTCCAGATGATGTGATTTGGAATGCAGTCTGATACTTTCCTGTTTTTAAACATAACGATAACAAAAACGATACTTCACCGACCTATATCGTTTAAAATAGTAATATAATCCTGTTTTTTTTATTCTTTAGATTATTCAGAAAGTTGGAATAAAATAATATTTATGTAATTTTAATTTAAAATAATCTTATGAATTACAAAACTGATATAAAATCACGAAAAGAATCCCTTAAAAAATTATTGCACGTCATCACACAACATGAACAAGCTATAATTTTGGCTTTGTACGATGATTTTAAAAAACCTGCTTTTGAAGCCGTTTTAACAGAAACTAATTATGTGATTAGTGACTTGAAAGAAACTATAAAAAATATCGATTCTTGGGCAAAGCCAAAGAAAGTTATGGCTTCATTTTTAAATTTCCCTTCCTCCGATTATATATATAGTGAACCATACGGAAATGTTTTGATTCTTTCCCCGTGGAACTATCCGTTTCAATTGGCATTATGTCCGCTTATTGCTGCTGTCGCTGCTGGAAATAAAGTAACCTTAAAACCATCTGAACTGACTCCAAATACTTCGAATATTATAGCGAAAATTATAAGCGAAACTTTTGCTGTCAAAGATGTGGTGGTCATCACGGGAGATGCCACTGTAGCGGCAAATTTATTGTCCAAACGTTGGGATTATATTTTCTTTACCGGAAGTGTCGCTGTTGGAAAAATAGTGGCGAAGGCAGCTGCCGAAAACCTAACGCCAGTAACATTGGAATTGGGCGGAAAAAGTCCTTGTATTGTTGACGAAACGGCAAATTTAGAATTAAGTGCCAGACGCATTGTTTGGGGAAAAATCATAAATGCTGGACAAACGTGTGTGGCTCCTGATTATATTTTAGTACACCATAAAATAAAAGTTATTTTCGTAAAATTACTGATGCAGGAAATCGAAAAAGCACTTGGAACAAATCCTGAAGAATCTCCGGATTTTGCCAGAATCATTAACCTAAAAAACTGGCAGCGTCAATTAAGTTTACTCGAAAATCAGAAAATACTTTTTGGAGGACAGTCGAACAGAGATTCGTTATATCTTGCTCCTACTTTACTGGATGAACCAAAAATGGATAGTTTGGTGATGACAGAAGAAATTTTTGGTCCAATACTCCCTATACTTTCTTATGAATCGAAAGCTGATATAGACAAAATAATTTCAAGCTTCGAAAAACCACTATCGCTTTATTTATTTTCCCAAAACAAATCGTTTGTCGATGAGGTATTGCAAAAATATTCTTTTGGTGGCGGTTGCATCAATGATACGGTAATTCATTTGGCTAACAATCGCCTGCCTTTTGGCGGAGTTGGAAACTCAGGAATGGGAGCATATCATGGAAAATTAAGTTTTGATATTTTTTCGCATAAAAAAGCGATTGTAAAAAGAGGACTATGGCTTGATTTACCTATTCGTTATGCACCTTATAAAGACAAATTAAAAACCATTCAAAAAGTACTAAAATGGTTGTAGCCAATGAAAAATCAGTAAGCGAGGCAATAAAATACAGACGCTCCGTTCGGGTTTTTAAAAATGAAGCTATCGATGCAGAAAAAGTAAAACAATGTATTCAATTAGCGACTCTGGCACCCACAAGCAGTAATATGCAGCTTTGGGAATTTTATCATATAGTATCCCCGGAAATCATACAAGAAATAGCCAAAGCCAGTTTTGACCAGAATGCTGCAAAAACAGCACAACAATTGGTTGTTGTTGTAGCGAGGAAAGATTTGTGGCACAAAAGAGTGCAATCGAACATTGATTTTTTAAAAAATCAATATGGCGAAAAACCGAAAGAAGCGTATTCAAAAAGAGAAAAATTTGCTTTAAATTATTACCAAAAAATTATTCCGACACTGTATTTTGATTTTTTAGGAATTATCGGAATGCTAAAATTTCTTGTTTTTCAAATCATTGGAATTTTCAAACCTATTTACCGACAGGCTCGACAAAGCGACATGCGAATTGTAGCCCACAAAAGTGCGGGACTTGCAGCTCAGAATTTTATGATCAGCATGGCAGCCATAAATTACGATACGTGTCCAATGGAGGGTTTTGATTCGTTGAGAATTAAAAAAATAGTACATTTGCCCGCTTCCGCAGAAATCAATATGATCTTAGGCTGTGGAATTCGAGACGAAAATGGTGTTTATGGAAAACGATTCCGAATCCCTTTTGAAGAAACCTATTTTAAAATATAAATAACCAATTTATAAATCAAATGAATAAAGCTACACAATACCGTATTGAAGAAATAAAAAAGAATGGCTACGTCCTAGATTTTGGAAATGTTTTCAACCACGCTTTCGAGAATTACAAAAAAATTGCGCTTTATGGCGGTTTAATCATTTTTGTATTTTTTGTTCTGCTTTGTCTTTTGGCATTTGGAATACTGATCGCAATTTTTGGAGCTCCCGCAGTTGTTGATTTTTTAAAACCAGAAAATTTACAATCGGAAAATATCAGTAATATTACTCTTTTAATCATTGCCGGAGCATCAGCCTTGATTTCCTGTTTATTAAGTCCATTTCCGGCAGGACTGATAAAAATGGCATATTGTGCAGAAAGAGACGAAGAATTTCATGTCTCAACCATGTTTGAGTATTATAAAGCTCCTTATTTCAAGGAACTTTTTGTAGCAACATTTCTCGTTTCTCTTACAAGTTTTATCATTTCCTCAATAATAAATTACGCCCAAATACCTGCACTTGGTTTCGTTAATACCGTGACAGTGTCGTTATTCACCATGCTAATGATTCCCCTTATCATTTTTGGAAAATTGAAAGCCGCAGAAGCTATACAAACCAGCATCCTTATAGTTTCCAAACAACCTTTAGTTTTACTCGGATTAATAATTATTGGATCTATTGCAACATTGGTAGGTTTTATAGGCTGCTGTATTGGAATCTTTTTTACTTTTCCTTTTATTTATTCCTTACACTACGCCATATACAGTGAGATAATTGGTTTTGAACCTGAAGATGAATCTGAAGAAAAAAACTAAAAAATAAAATTACTTTACGAATAAAAACCAAGGCATAAATACTAATTTGTTTTGGTTTTTATTTAATTTTTTTTCCTACATTGACAACCAAAGAAGATACAAACCCAAATCTACTCTTCACAAACCTGATAAAAATTTTACTATGGTGTTGTACTGTAGCCAATTAAATATTTTACCCAAACAATTAAATTTATTTTGGACATTTAATTCTATGATAAATAAACAATTGTTTTATGTTATAATTCCTATTTTAATAATTTTTTTAATTTACAAAATTCATAAAATAAAAACCGGATTAAAAAGTAATTTATTAGAAAGAAGCCACAAGGCAATTACACAAAAACGAGAATATCAAATCTACCTTTTGTTTCTAGGAATTATACTTATTATCATAGAAATCACTTATGAAATTTTAAAAGTAAGGCCACAAAGTTTATTAATAGTAAACTGCATGATTGGGGTATTTTTAATGGCGCTGTATTTTGTTAGTACTAAGTCATCGATAGTTTTTAGAAATATTAAGCAAATTTTTATTCTATTTTATTTAGTCTATTTTAGCTCTATTTCTCGAAATATAATTATTTCTCCTACTGATAATATACCAATTGTAGCTTATGTAGTAACCTTTTTCTTTTCTTATAGCGTTTTAAAACCTGCTAAACTGTACTGGGGATTTGTTGTGGCAGTTTTTATTTATTTTGGAATTGTTTTTATTTTCGATTTAGTGCCATTAAAAACAATTTTGGCGCTATTAATTAGTGCTTCAATAATTCTAGTCATAAATTACATGCACTATATTTTATGGTTAAATAGTACTGAAGAAATTCGTTTCAATAATCAAATAATTAACAAAGGGAATTCACTGATTTTAGCGATAAACAGAAAAGGTAAAGTTGTATTTTGCAGTGAAAATGTAGAATCGATTTTAGGATATACCGTTGATGAAATCATGGGATTAGGCTATTGGAAAGTCACGGAAGACCCAGCGTTTTTTAGTAAAGATTACCAAACTAAATTTAAGGATAACAGGATCTTCATCCGTAAACTCAAATGTCAAAATGGAGATTATAAACACATTCAATGGAACCATAAAAAATTTTCGGACAACTTAATTATTGGTATTGGGCAAGATGTAACTAATGAAATTCAAATCCAAAATCAGTATAAAAATTTAATTGAAAATGCTATCGATCTCATTTTTGAAGTTGATAATTACGGTACTTTTATATTTGTAAATGACTTTACCATCAAATCATTGGGTTACGAGGATGGCGAAATTATAAATCGAAATTACTCGGAATTTATTCGGAAAGATTACATTATAAGCGTCATGGATTTTTATCAGAGTTTATTAAAACATGAAAATTATTTTCCAACTATTGAGTTCCCGTTAATAAAAAAGAACGGAGAAGAATTGTGGGTTTCACAAAAAGTGATAATCCGAAGAAATGATCTAGGAAAAGTAGTTGGCTATTCCGGAATTGCCCGAGATATCACTAAATTTAAAGATATTGAAGCTGAAAATAAAATAAGTCAGGAAAAAGTAGAACAATACAACCAAACGATTAAAAAATTAGCAACTACCAACTTTAGTAACGATAAAAATTTGGATGTCAGCGTGATGCAAATCATTGAATCTGCAGCAAAAGTTTCTAAGTGCAATCGCGTAAGCTACTGGAAATATACCGAAGATATAATCACATGCGAAAACTTATATGATTTAGACACAAATTCGTACAGCAAAGGTACTGTTTTAGAAAAAGAAAAATATCCAATTTATTTTAATTCGATAAAAAGTAAAACACAAATAAGTGCTCCAGACGTTTTTAACAAATGGGAAATATCTGAATTCATTTATGATTATTTCTTGAAATTTGACATCAAATCACAACTTGATATTCCTATTTTTATCAATGGAGAATTAACCGGAACCATAAGCTTTGAAACTACAAGAACACAAAGAAATTGGGATAACGACGATATTATTTTTGCTCGAACAATTTCGGATATTATATCGCTGACCATGATTTCGCACAGTCGTTATATAACAGAAAAAAAATTAGAGTACAAGAGTGAACTTTTATCCGCACTGGCACTTTGTACTGAGAAATTTTTGAATAGTAATGATATAAACGATATTTTCTCGGATGTCCTTATTATTATGGGAAAGGCGACAGAATCACACAGAGCGTACTATTATGAAAATGAAGGAAATACTAAGATAATAAGCCAAAAATACCGATGGCTAATCAATAACATCAAATTAACACCTAACAATATTAGCCTTCAAAATCTGCCTCATGATTTTTTTGAAGAGCTATTGACACCTCTTTTAAATAACAAAATTTATAAAGCAATTGTTCCAAAAATTGAAAATCCATCTCTTAGAAACAAATTAAATAATGTGGATGCGGTTTCAATTATTCTTATTCCAATTTTCGTTAAAAACAAATTTCATGGCTTTTTAGGATTTGATGACACCCAAAATGAAAGAGAATGGTCAGAAGACGAATTGAATATTTTACAAACATTAGCAAGTAATATTGCTTCTTCCATTGAGCGTATTGCTAATGAAACCGCTATTTATGAAAGCGAAGAAAAATTCAGATTATTAGCTAATAATATTCCCGGAACCGTTTATTTATCCAATTATGATGAAAATAATACTAAAATTTACATCAATGATGAAGTTGAAAAACTTACTGGTTATCCAAAAGAAGATTTCCTAAATAACCATTTGTCATTCATTGATTTAATTCATCCGGAAGATAAATTAAGGACAATTAATGCTCAAAAAAATGCAATAGAAAGTACAATTCCCATTCATTTGACGTACCGAATAATTCACAAAGACAATCGCACGGTTTGGGTAGAGGAATTTGGAGATACCATTTACAAAGACGGAAAAATTGCTTTTCTTGAAGGCATTTTCATTAATATTACGGAGAGAAAACAATCCGAAAACATATTTCAGGAAAAGGAATTAGCCGAAGCTGCCAACAAAGCAAAATCGGAATTTCTGGCAAACATGAGTCACGAAATCAGAACTCCATTAAACGGAATTATCGGTTTTACTGATTTGTTAATGAATACAAATCTTGGTAAAACCCAAGAAAAATACATGATTACGATAAATCAGTCCGCTAAATCATTATTGGATATTATAAATGACATACTTGATTTTTCTAAAATAGAAGCTGGAAAATTAGAACTGTATTTGGAAAAAAATGATGTTCACGAAATTTTGAGCCAAATTATTGATTTGATATTATATGAATCAAATCAAAAGAATTTGACGTTAAAACTGAATATTGCGTCAGATGTACCTAAATATATTTGGACAGACAGCGTACGCTTAAAACAAATTTTATTAAATCTTTTATCAAACGCGGTGAAATTTACTGAAAAAGGTTCAATAAAATTAAATGTTTCAGTTGCTGAAAAAACAAATGATTCCATAGCTAAAATACTTTTTTCTGTTATTGATACCGGTATTGGAATACAAGAGGAGAACAAAAGGAAAATTTTTAAAGCCTTTTCTCAGGAAGATAACTCAACTACAAGAAAATTTGGAGGAACTGGATTAGGTCTCACCATCTCTAACCAGTTATTAGGTTTAATGAATAGTCACTTACAATTAGAAAGTACAGTTCAATTTGGTAGTGCCTTTTATTTTTATTTAGATTTAGAAATTAGCAATGAACCATCAGAAGATGTAAAGCAAATTACAATTCCTGTTATTACTAATGAAATTGTTGGCAAACCAAATAAAAGCTCAAAAAAAATAAAAATAATGCTTGTTGAGGACAATAATGTTAACATGTTATTACTTAAAACTATCATTAAAAACTTATTTACAAATGTGACAATTTTTGAAATTCCAAATGGTAAAGTGGCGGTGGAACAATTTGAAACGATTCATCCAGATATTATTTTTATGGATATCCAAATGCCCATCATGAATGGCTATGAAGCAACAGAAATCATACGGAATTTAAAATCTGGACAAAATGTACCTATTATTGCTATAACTGCAGGTACGGAAAAAGAAGAAAAAGAAAAATGTCTTAAAGCGGGAATGAATGATTATATTCCAAAGCCGATAATAAAAGGAATTATTGAAGAAACATTTTTAAAATGGGTACACTAACGTATTTAAAAAAGATTATTTAACGTTCTAAACAATGTAATTCTAAAAAATTAAAGATAATAAACAACTAAAATAATAAAGTATGAAATGGAGTGGCAGACGTTCAAGTGAAAATTTTGAAGATCGAAGAGGAATGTCCTCTGGTGGAAAAACAATTGTTGGAGGAGGAATTATTGGGATTATTATCTTATTATTGAATGTTTTTGGTGGTGAAAACGCCAAAATGCTTACGCCGATACTAGAACAAATGCATCAAGGAAACAGCGCTCCTACTGAACAAAGAGACCTAACAGCCGCCGAAATTGAAGAAGGCAAATTTATAGAAGCCATATTGGTAGATACAGAGGATGTTTGGGGAAAAATATTTCAGGAAAACAACATGCAGTATAAAAGACCAAAATTAAGATTGTTCACCCAGGCTGTAGAAACTGCATGCGGCAACGCCACATCGGCTTCAGGACCGTTCTATTGTCCAGCTGACGAAAAAGTGTATATGGATTTAGTTTTCTTTGAGGAATTGAAAACAAGATTTGGAGCTGAAGGAGGGGATTTTGCGACCGCTTACGTAATCGCTCATGAAATTGGCCATCATGTACAAACCTTGTTAGGGACTTCCGCTAAAATGAGACAGATGCAGGAAGGTAAAAGCCAGGCCGAAGCCAATAAATTATCGGTAGCTCTGGAATTACAAGCTGATTTTTACGCAGGAGTTTGGACCCATTACAATCAAAAAATGAAAAACTTCTTAGAAGAAGGCGATATAGAAGAAGCTTTAAGCGCGGCTCACGCGGTTGGTGATGATGCGATTCAGGCTAAAATTCAAGGACATATTGTTCCGGAATCCTTTACACATGGAACTTCTGCACAACGAAAAGCTTGGTTTATGAAAGGCTATAAATCTGGAGATATCACTCAAGGCGATACTTTTGCAGAAATAAGATAAATGAAAAATTAACTAGAATTTAAAAATCGGGATGTATTCCCGATTTTTTTTTATCCAGTTTAAACAAATTCAACCAATCAAAAGCACATCGGAAAATTAACTGTACCTTTGCGCCCAATTAAAAAAGTAACCTAAATAATAGTGTTTACTTTATAAACACCATTTATGTCATTTAATTCATTAGGCTTATCTGATGCTTTACTTAAAGCCATCAGCAAAAAAGGATATACAACTCCTTCACCAATACAACAAAAAGCAATTCCCCCAATATTAGAAGGCAAAGATGTTTTAGCATCCGCGCAAACTGGAACAGGAAAAACGGCCGGTTTCACGTTACCCATATTGCAAATCTTATCGCAGGGTCAGCATTTAAGACAAAGACCCATTCGTGCTTTAATATTAACTCCAACCAGAGAATTAGCAGCACAAATATTGGCCAATATCAAAGAATACAGTGAATTTTTAGACTTAAAAAGCACCGTTATTTTTGGAGGTGTAAACCAGAATCCACAAGTTACCCAACTGCGTCAGGGTGTCGATATTTTAGTCGCCACACCAGGTCGATTAATCGATTTGCAAAACCAAGGTTTAATATCGCTTGCCAAAGTTGAAATCTTAGTTTTAGATGAAGCAGACCGTATGCTGGACATGGGTTTCGTGCGAGACATTGAGCGTATTATAAAAGTATTACCTTCAAAAAGGCAAAACCTGATGTTTTCGGCAACCTTTTCAAAAGACATCAAGAAATTGGCAATGGGCATTTTGCACAATCCCGTTCATGTAGAGGCTACCCCGGAAAACACAACCGTGGATGCTATTACTCAAATAGTTTATCCTGTTGCAAAAGAGAAAAAAACCGAATTAATAATTAAATTGATTACAGAAGGGAACTGGAAACAAATTTTGGTTTTTACCCGCACTAAACAAGGCGCCAATAAACTGACGGAAAGCATGATTAGTGCCGGAATCAAAGCAGCAGCTATTCACGGAAATAAAGGCCAGGGAGCACGAACCAAAGCCTTGGCAGGTTTCAAAGACGGAAGCCTGACCGCTTTGGTCGCTACTGATATTGCCGCGCGAGGTTTAGATATCCCGTTATTACCACATGTGGTAAATTTTGAATTGCCTAACATTCCTGAAGATTACGTTCACCGAATTGGTCGTACAGGAAGAGCTGGAGCCAATGGTGAAGCTATTTCGTTATTCAGTCCAGACGAAACGGTCTTTTTACGTGATATAGAAAAATTAGTTGGCTTAAAACTGCCGGTTCAAAATATCAAAGGTTTTGAACCAGATCCTAACGCTTCAAAAGAACCAATCAAACAAGGCCAAGGAAGACAGCAACGCGATTCCACTCCTAAGAAACCAAAAACAGACACTACAAACCGAAGCAGCAATAATAGTTTTGGTCCAAGGCGTCCGAGTCAAAATAATGACCGACACTCTAATAGATAATTAATTTTTATTGTTTTTTAGGAGCAGAATATTTTCGTTTTTTTAGAACGTATTTCCCGCTATACATTACAAACCTTCTAAGGGCTGAACACCAGCTCTAAGAAGGTTTTTCATTTCTATCGGGGCTATTTAGAGCGTTTTTACTTTCATACTATCGTTTTGTAAATTCATCCCACAAATCTACAATAGCCAGATAATTTGTAAGAAAAAATGAATATATTTGAAATAAAATAATATAATCTTTGTCACTCCTATCTACACTAAATTGGGTGGCTTTATATGATTTTGTTATACATACAAATTGGCGGCAGCCTTGCAAAACGCACACATATTAATCACTTGCATACAATTTCATAAGATATAAATCATGAAAAAATTTAAAATCATATTAATTTTATTGTTAGCTGTTTCTGTAATTATAGTAGGTTATATCTACTCTCTAACATTCCAACCCGAAGGGCGGATAGATTGGGGGCAAGCTTTATTCTTAAAAATGGTAGGTAACAATGATAAACAAATAGGTTTACTAAAAAAAATGACAGTAAAGCAACGTAGTCATTTTACAGATGCGGTACCTATAAATACTGAAGGTTTAAATATTGATACTCTTAAAATCACAAATGATAGTCTAACTATTTTTATCTTCAAACCTAAAAATTTACCTAAGAATAGCCCTGTGATCGTCTATTTTCATGGTGGGGCATTTGTTTTACCGTGGACAAATGTATCAGTAACTTATGCCACACTTTTGGCTCACACGTTTAACGCTATTGTAGTTGGTGTTGATTATAGAGTTGCTCCAGATCACCCCTTTCCGACACCTAACAATGATTGTTATACTACACTACTTTGGACAATAAAAAATATAAGGAAATGGGAAGGAAATCCAAATCAAATAATTGTAGCTGGCGAAAGTGCTGGAGCGACTTTGGCCGCATTAGTAGCAATAAAAGCTAAAAAAGAACATTTAACAAACATTAAATATCAACTTTTAGATTGTCCTGTTAGTTATATTCCTTACAAAACTGATGCTTATATAAAGTTCAAGAATAGATATTTTTTAGAAGAAACTGAAATGCTTTTTGGGGTAGAAAGTTATTTACCAAATATGACTGATTATACAAATCCTTTAGCAATGCCGTACCACGAAAAGAATTTGTCAAATTTAGCCCCAGCTTTTGTGGTAACTTGTGAATTTGATCCTTTAAGAGATACAGGGCGGGATTACGCAAAAAAATTAAGCGAAGCAAAAGTTTCAACAGTTCATAAAGAAATGAAAGGAATGCTTCATTGCATGCCAGGTCCATTTAATGAAAGAGATAGAACTGAATTATATAGTGAAATAGCCAAAGAAATCAATCATAAAAATAAAAATTAAATTACAAATAAATCACCAATAAGAAAGGCAGCAGCCAATAGCTTCACAGCATTAGTCGGGAAATAGACTTTGTAGAAAGTTAGTTTTGTATTTGGGATGATTTGCTTCGCCTGTTCGCTATCGCTCGGGTGGCGAATCTCAATAATTAGCTTAATTTTGTCTCCCCACTACGCAAAGTCTCCGACTTTGAGTACGTATTTTTCAGTCTCCGACTGACCTTAAAATTCAAATATTTTAAAAATAAAATCGGTTAAAAACCGAAAGTCACTTCCTCAAAATCGGAGACTTTGTGGAACGTTGTAATTAACATTTAAAATCAAAAATCGTCAATAAAAAATCTGAAATCGGCTCCTCTTTATACTGAAAACTGTTGTTTCCAAATGCAACAATAATTTAAAGCATTACTTTACAAATTAGTATTCTATTTATATGTAGATAATATTTGTTTTTTATAGGAATATGGTATCGCCAGATCTTCATTGGTGTTTGCGACAGCTTCTGTCATGGCGATTTCATACTTATTCAAATCTAGATTAAGAATAATACCTACTCGGCTAAACTCTTCATTAATCTTTGCATTCAAGATCAGTTGTTCATTAGTTATAGGATGATTAAAAATTAATTGATGGGCATGAAGCATCATTCCTTTCAGTTCAAAATTCTCCAACCATAATTTATTTTGTTTGTTACAACCATGTGGACGACTTCCTAAAATAGGATGAAAAATATGTTTAAAATGTTTTCGTAATTGATGCATACGTCCAGTTTCAGGAATCGCTTCTACCAAACAATATCGTGAAGTAGGTTTATTGTTAAATTCTAACTCAATTTCGGTAGTTTGCAATCGATGAAAGTAAGTTATTGCATTTTGTATAATGCCATCATCATTGGTTAAATCATAATCAATCGTTAGATCTTCGGGTGACCAACCACGTAAAATTGCTAAATACTTTTTTTCGACTTCGCGTGTGGCAAAACGATCATTCATAATTTTTAAAATCTCCTTATCCAACGCAAATAACAAGACACCAGATGTTTTGCGATCTAACCGATGAATAGGATAAACATGTTGCCCTCCTATTTGATTTCTCAATTCTTGAATAGCAAACACTTTTGCATCGCGCGCGTAAAACGATTTGTGGACCAATAATCCACTTGGTTTATTAATTGCAATAATATATTCGTCTTGGTAAAGAATTTCTAGCATTTGGCAAAAATAAAAGAGATTCCTATCGAAATCTCTTTTTTGACTTATTTATTTCTATCTTTTTCTTTTTCCCTAACGCGAGCGTATTCCCAATTTTGCAGAGCTTAATCATCTCCAATCAAAAATCGCTAATCAAAAATCTGAAATCTGTTTTAGCCCAACCAACCATCACGATCCAAACTTCTGTACTGAATCGCTTCGGAAATATGACTGGAAACAACTATTGGAGCGGCATCCAAGTCAGCGATTGTGCGTGCTACTTTCAAAATCCTGTCATAGGCTCGCGCAGAAAGATTCAATCGTTCCATGGCAGTTTTCAATAATTGCTTAGAAACATTGTCCAAGGCACAATATTCCCGAATGTGTTTGGTATTCATTTGGGCATTATAATGGATATTTTCCATTTGCTCAAAGCGTTCGGTTTGAATTTCACGAGCCGCAGTCACTCTTTTGCGAATATCAACACTGCTTTCTGCTTTTTGGTCATCCGATAATTTTTCGAAAGGAACTGGCGTTACTTCGATGTGAATATCAATTCGGTCTAATAATGGTCCTGATATTTTACTCAAATACCGTTGCATTTCATGTGGCGAAGAAGTTTGTGGAGAATCCGGATCGTTGAAGAAACCACTAGGGCTCGGATTCATACTAGCCACCAACATAAACGAAGACGGATAAGTAACCGTAAACTTAGCTCTGGAAATAGTCACTTCTCTATCTTCTAATGGTTGACGCATCACTTCCAAAACATCTCTCTTAAATTCCGGCAACTCATCCAGAAACAAAACACCATTATGCGCCATAGAAATTTCGCCAGGCTGTGGATAACTTCCTCCTCCTACAAGTGCCACATTTGAAATGGTATGATGAGGACTTCTAAACGGTCTTTGATTCATTAGACCGACTTCCTTTAATTTTCCTGCCACACTATGAATTTTAGTAGTTTCTAAAGCTTCACGCAACGTCATGGGCGGCAAAATACTGGGTAATCGTTTGGCTAGCATTGTTTTCCCTGCTCCCGGCGGGCCAATCAAAATAATATTATGTCCTCCGGCGGCGGCAATTTCCATACAACGCTTGATACTTTCTTGTCCCTTAACATCAGAGAAATCAAATTCGGGAAAATCTAAGTTTTTATAAAATTCTGCTCTCGTATCTATTGTTGTTGGTTCCAGAGTGCCTTTTCCTTCCAGGAAATCAATTACTTCCTGCACATTTTCAATTCCATAAACATCCAATCCGGCAACAATTGCGGCTTCTTTCACATTTTGCTTCGGAAGAAAAAAACCTTTAAAACCTTCTTCTTTGGCTTTTATGGCAATTGGCAAAGCACCTCGTATCGGTTGAAGACTTCCATCAAGGGAAAGTTCCCCCATAATAATATATTTATCAACATCTTCCGCATTAATTTGTCCCGAGGCTACCAAAATTCCAATGGCTAAAGTCAAGTCATAGGCAGAACCTTCTTTGCGCAAATCGGCCGGAGCCATATTGATAGTAATTTTTTTGCCGGGCATCGCGTAGCCATTATTTTTGAGCGCTGCCGCAATACGGTAACTACTTTCCTTGATAGCATTGTCTGGCAAGCCAACTAAATGATATCCAATCCCTTTGTCAATATTTACTTCAACAGTAATCGTTGTGGCTTCGACTCCAAAAACTGCACTTCCAAAAACTTTTACTAACATGTATCCTTATTTGATTCTAAAATTAGAAAAAACTTTTCTTATTATAATTACAAATCCTACAAAACTTGCAATGAAATAATGAATAACAAAAATTTATTCAAAAAATAGTCAAAATTCTTTGGTATATAGCCCTATACCATTCATTTTTCGCAAAAACCAAATGTTAAAATTAAAAAAATTGACGTATACTATTAGCATTTTTCTACTTTTAGAAAATAATTAGAAACCATACTATGAAAAAAATCTTACTCCTACTCTTTTTCAGTTTTTTACTGCCAAAAACCTACGCACAGGAATACTTTCCAAATAATGAAAGTGTTCAAAACAAAACCAGCAATTTTACTGCTTTTACCAATGCAAAAATCTATGTAACACCGACGCAAGTTATTGAAAAAGGTACTTTACTGATTCAAAACGGAAAAGTAATTGGTGTTGGAAATAACATTTCAATTCCTAAAAATTGTACGACAATCAATTTAGATGGAAGATCCATTTATCCCTCTTTTATTGACATTTACACCAGTTTTGGAATCGAAAAACCAAAAGCAACCACCGAAAGGAATCCGTCATACGATACTAACAGATCCGGTTTTTATTGGAATGAGAGCATTCGTTCCGAGGTAAATGCCTACCAAGCTTTTAAATACGACCAAACTAAAGCGGAAGAATTATTGAAAGCTGGATTTGGTGTAGTAGGAACTCATGTACCTGACGGAATCGCCCGCGGATCAGGAACCTTAATCGCTTTAAACAACTTTGAAAAGAAGAATCAACTGCTTTCCGATAAAGTGACCAATCATTTTGCTTTTACTAAAAGTGTAACCACTAATCAATCCTATCCAAGTTCATTAATGGGAATGATGGCATTATTACGCCAAATGTATTATGATTTAGACTGGTATAAAAAAGGAAATTCAACTACCAAAGATTTGTCGTTAGAAGCCTTAGCGAATAATGAAAAGTTAGTGCAAATATTTGCTTCAGAAGATAAATTAAACAGTTTACGCGCTGCCAAAATAGCAAATGAATTTGGCTTAAATTATGTTTTAAAAGGAAACGGAAATGAATTTGAACGCATTGAGGAAATCAAAAAGACGAATTCGAAATTTATTATTCCTGTCAATTTCCCGGAAGCGTATGATGTTTCAGACCCAAACCAAGCGAACCAAATGGAATTGAAAGACTTGCGTTTTTGGAACCAAGCACCGACGAACCTTAAAGTTTTAGCTGACAATGGAATTATTTTCGCTTTGACAACAGACAAGTTAAAGAAGATGGAAGATTTCAGACCAAATCTTTTAAGAGCTATTAAATATGGTTTTGATAAAACGAAAGCATTAGAAGCATTAACGACAATTCCTGCTGCTCTTTTAGGAAAAAGTAACGAAATGGGAACTTTGAAAACAGGAAGTTTGGCGAATTTTGTGATTACATCCGGAGAAATTTTCGAAGAAAAAACGGTGTTATACGAAAACTGGGTTCAAGGAAACAAATTTGTTGTCAATGACATTGCAACGAAGGACATTCGTGGAAATTATGATTTAACCATAAACGCTGAAAGATACAAATGGAAGATTGATGGCGAAATTACTGCACCAAAATCAGAAATCACAACGGTTGACGCAAAAAAAATCAAGTCAAAACTTACAATGACCAATAATTGGATTTCTACAGTTATTAAACCCAATGATTCAACAAAAACCAGTTTCACAAGATTAATTGGATATATTGACGACACCCAAAATCTTTCTGGAAAAGCGGTTTTATTCAATGGAAATGAAGTGAAATGGTCGGCGGTAAAAACCTCCCCATTTATAAAAGCGATTGATTCCTCCAAAATTGAGAAGAACAATATGATTATCCCAACAACATTTCCTAATGTTGCTTTTGGAAATCTAAAGAAACCTGTAGCAGAAACAATACTTTTTAAAAATGCTACCGTTTGGACCAATGAAAAAGATGGTATTTTAGAAGAAACAGATGTATTGGTCAAAAACGGAAAAATAGCCTCCATCGGAAAAAATATTTCTGATGCATCCGCTACAGTCGTTGATGCCAAAGGAAAACATTTAACCAGTGGAATTATTGATGAACATTCACATATTGCCATTTCTAATGGTGTGAATGAAGGTGGACACAACTCCAGCGCCGAGGTCACAATTCAAGATGTAGTGAATTCAGAAGACATAAATATATACCGAGATTTAGCCGGTGGGGTTACGACATCACAATTATTGCACGGTTCAGCCAATCCAATTGGGGGACGTTCAGCGATTGTAAAATGGAAATGGGGAGCACCTGCGGATGAAATGCTGTACAAAGACCAACCAGGATTTATTAAATTTGCTTTGGGAGAAAATGTAAAACAAGCCAATTGGGGTAACGTAAATCCTACTCGTTTTCCGCAAACTAGAATGGGTGTTGAGCAAGTTTTTACAGACTATTTTCAACGTGCTAAAGAATATGACTTAGCTTGGAAAAACTACAATTCTACTGGTAAAAAAGGAAAAGGGAAAGCGCCAAGAGTTGATTTAGAACTTCAAACATTAGCCGAAATCTTAAACAAAAAACGTTTCATCTCTTGTCATTCTTATGTACAATCTGAAATTTTGATGTTGATGAATGTAGCCGAAAAATTTGATTTTAGAGTCAATACCTACACCCACATTCTTGAAGGCTATAAAGTCGCCGACAAAATGAAAGAACATGGTGTTGGAGCCTCTACTTTTTCGGATTGGTGGGCTTATAAATTTGAAGTAAATGATGCTATTCCTTTCAACGGACCTATTATGCACAATGCCGGAATTGTAGTAGCCTACAACTCTGATGATGCTGAAATGTCCCGAAGATTGAATCAGGAAGCAGCAAAAGCAGTAAAATATGGGAATATTTCTGAAGAAGATGCTTGGAAATTTGTTACTCTGAATCCTGCTAAACTATTGCATATTGATGACAAAGTAGGAAGTATCAAAGTGGGTAAAGATGCCGATATTGTATTGTGGAACACCAATCCATTATCAATTTATTCCAAAGCTGAGAAAACCTTAATTGAAGGTATAGTATATTACGATGCTCAAAAAGATGAAGCGCAAAGAGTAGCAATTGCTAAAGAAAGAAGTGAGCTAATAGGTCAGTTATTGCAAGAAAAAAATAAAGGCATGACCACGCAAGAACCTAAAAAAACGGAGAAGAAAGAATATCATTGTGATACTTTAGAAGAATAATACAATGCATTTAAATTTCAACAATCGTGCTTTTATGATAAAGCAAAGCACTTCTAAAAAATCTATAACTATGATTAGTAAAAAAATATATCTTTTAATATTGGCATTTAGTATATCAATACTTACACAGGCACAACAAACACCTGCCGCGAAACAATCAAAATCTATTTTGATTCTCAATGCTACAGCACACCTTGGTAATGGCGAAATAATTGAGAACAGTGCCATCGGATTTGTGGACGGGAAAATTACTTTGGTTGCAGATGCCACAGTAATCCGATTAGCCGCCGGTGCATACGATGTAACAATTGATGCAAGCGGAAAACACGTTTATCCAGGATTTATAGCTCCCAATTCTACACTAGGTTTAGTTGAAATTGATGCTGTAAAATCTTCTGATGATGAAGATGAAATTGGCGCTATGAAGCCTCACGTAAGAAGTATTGTTGCTTACACAGCCGATTCAAAAGTAATAGAAACTGTAAGACCGAACGGTATTTTGATGGCTCAAATCACGCCCAGAGGCGGAGTTATATCTGGTTCTTCCTCAATTGTTCAACTGGATGCCTGGCACTGGAAAGATGCGCTTATAAAAGAAAATGATGGCATTCACATCAACTTCCCTACTACGTTCAAACGTGGCGGTACCAGATTTGAACCGGGAAACATCGAGGCCAATAAGGATTATTCAAAACAAATTTTAGAATTATCCTCTTTTTTATCTAATGCAAAAGCGTATTTAGGCGAAAGTTCGAAAGAGCGAAATTTAGTTTTAGAATCTACAAAAGGTTTGTACGACGGAAGCCAAACGCTATTTATTCATGCCAATGAAGAAAAACAAATCATCGATGCGGTGCAATTTGCCAAAGAAAGTGGCATTAAAAAAATGGTGATTGTTGGCGGATATGAAGCCTACAAAACAGCTGAATTATTACAAAAAAATAATATTGGCGTGCTGCTTAGACGAGTGCATGAAATGCCTGAAAATGACGATCATGATATTGATTTACCATACAAAAACGCTAAATTACTAACAGATAAAGGAGTTCTTGTAGGTTTAGAAAACAGCGGTGCCCATGAAAGAATGAATACCAGAAATCTACCATTTTTAGCTGGAACATGCGCTGCGTACGGACTAAACAAAGAGCAAGCGTTGCAATTAATAACATCAAATACTGCTAAAATATTAGGAATTGATGCGCAATGTGGTACCTTAGAGCAAGGAAAAGACGCTACACTATTTGTTTCTGAAGGTGATGCTTTGGATATGAGAACAAATAAATTGACCAACGCTTTTATCCAAGGCAGGATGATCAGTCTGGAAACGCATCAAACAAAGCTGAACGATCGCTATAAAACAAAATACAATCAAAAATAAAGTAATACAATGGGACTATTTAATGCCATTTTAGGCAATGCATCAGAAGTGAATATTGAAAATATTTCTAATGAATTTGAGCCAATCTTAATTGATGGCGAGATAATTGAAAAAGCGTATAAACTTATTCGCGATATGTTTATTTTCACCAATAAAAGACTGATTTTGGTCGAAAAACAATTGGTTGGAAGCAAAGTTGATTACATGTCAATTCCGTATTCAAGTATTAAGAAATTCTCTAAAGAAAGCGCCGGAATATTGGATTTAGATGCCGAATTAAAAATTTGGTTGAATAACGACAACAATCCAATTATCAAACAATTTGGAAAGGGCGGAAACAACATTAATGAAGTATACAAAATTTTAAGTATGCATACTTTGAAATAGAAACAATATTGAAGAAATCCTAAAGATGACACTAATTGAAATTCAGTTAGTGTCATTTTTATTTTACCCAATTCTGTTTACAATTAAAAAATAAAACAAACCCGGATCAGAGAATTAAATATTATAAGAATACCCACTTTAACAGTTAAAATAAGATTTCTCTTTGAGCTTACTTTGACAAATTCTAATTTTTCACTTAAAATTACACTATACCTATAATAAAAAGGGGTACACATTGTTTAAATCATAAAAATAAAACATTCAACAGCTTTTTTTAAGGGGGTTAATGATGATTTTTATATTTTTATTGAAATTTAAAACTAAAAACAATGAGGAAAATTATTTTAAGTGTACTATTAATCACAATCTTGGTATTAACCTTTTTTTCAAATTATTTCCTAGCAGATAACCCTGCTCCGACAGAAGCTGTAAAATTTGATACTGGCGATACCGCTTGGATGATTGTTGCGACAGCACTTGTATTCATTATGACTCCTGGTTTAGGTTTCTTTTATGGTGGAATGGTAGGCAAAAAAAATGTTATCAGTACCATGCTTCAAAGTTTTATGGCAATGATAATTGTAACCGTTTTATGGATTGTTATCGCTTTTGGATTATCGTTTGGCCCATCAATTGGTGGTTTCATAGGAAATCCTATCCCAAATTTATTTTTTCAAGGTGTAGGAACCAACACATCATGGAGTTTGGCTCCAACAATCCCTTTTATGTTGTTTGCTTTATTTCAGGCGAAATTCGCCATAATCACGCCAGCATTAATTACAGGCGCATTTGCAGAAAGAATTCGTTTTTGGGCGTACTTATTATTTATGGTTTTATTCATATTACTTGTTTATACGCCATTGGCACACATGACCTGGCATCCAGATGGTATTTTCTTTAAAATGGGAGTTTTAGATTTCGCCGGTGGAACAGTTGTTCACATGAGTGCTGGATGGGCTGCTTTAGCCGGAGCCATTTTCTTAGGAAAAAGAAAAGTACAAAAAGTAAATCCTGCTCGTATCACTTATGTATTATTAGGAACTGGTTTATTATGGTTTGGATGGTTTGGCTTCAATGCGGGATCAGCTTTAGGTTCAAACGGTCTGGCAGTTCAAGCTCTTGGTACGACTACTGTTGCAGCTGCGGCTGCGGGAATGTCTTGGGTATTTCTTGATAAAATTCTTGGTCACAAACTTTCCGCAATGGGAGCTTGTATCGGTGTTGTAGTAGGTTTAGTCGCCATAACTCCTGCGGCAGGATTTGTAAGCATTCCACACGGTATGTTCATCGGAGCCTTTGCCAGTATAGTGAGTAATTTAGTGGTTAGGAGTTTCCATAAAGGGAAAATTGATGATGCTTTAGACGTTTTCGCCTGTCATGGTGTCGGTGGAATGGTTGGAATGCTTTTAACTGGAGTATTTGCTTCAAAATCAATCAACTCTGTTGTTGGTGATAACCAAGGACTGATTTTTGGCGATGCTACATTATTCTTGAACCAGTTAACTGCTTTAGCAGCCGTTTCCATATTTGCTTTTACAGCTTCTTATTTCCTTTTCTTTATTGTAAATAAAATTACTCCGCTTCGTGTAAGTGAAGAAAAAGAAGAGTTAGGCTTAGATATTTCTCAACATGGTGAGTTTTTGTAAATCATTACAAAATTAATAAACTCTCTAAAATTCAGAGCGTTTATTTTTACTCTATAACTGTCCTAAAAACTTATAATTTATAAAATAAGACCCATTCTTTAAACAATGAACTAACAGCATTAAATCTAATTTATCAAATATTAATTTTAGCCAACATACTTTTAAAACAAAATCCCAATCTTAAGATAAAGATTGGGATTTTATTTTAAAATATAGTCTAAGGCTTTCTTATTACTTAACCCGATTATCTATTTTAAGATAGTAAACTCAACTTTTGAATCATTATAAATTCTGTGGGTTTGTTTTTGAAAATCTTCTGGTTTAGCATAAAAAATATTATCAACAAACGTTTGCGGATTCAAATCAATAAATGGAAACCACGTACTCTGAATCTGAATCTGGATTTTATGTCCTTTTTTGAAAGTATGAAAAACATCCTGTAATTTAATGTTAACTGCCGTTTTTTCATTGGCTACAAAAGGTTCTGGTTTTGAAAAACTGTTTCTAAAACGCCCTCTCATCACTTCACTGCGCACCATCATGTGATAATTACTCATTTTTAAATAAGGAGCCACTTCTTTTGTCTCCGGTTCATCATTCGGGAAAACGTCAATCACCTTAACAATCCAATCCGCATCAGTTCCAGTGGTTGACACTTGTAATTTCGCCAATATTTCTCCGGCTAATGTAGTATCGTCGTTCAATATTTCTGTTTCAAAAACAATTACATCGGGGCGTCTGGCAGAAAAACGCTGATCATCTGTCATGTATTTCCTTGGCGTTAGCCCTGCTTGTTTGATATCTTCAGAATAAGGAACCGGTTTTTTAGGATCACTGATGAATTCTTCAAAAGAAATATTTTTCTTCGCCATTTTTGTCAATTGACTTCCTTGCAAAAAGAAATCTTGTTTTTCGGTATTTTGAGGAGGCCAAGTTTCATACGTTTTCCATTCTTTTCTTCCAGTGTCAAAAACATATGCTTCCGGTAATTTGTTTTCACCTTTACTGTTGTTTTTTAAGAAATGACGGAAGAAATTAGCTTCTATATTTTTTTGATAATAACCGGAAATACTGTCGCCAAAATTAATATTACCAATTACTTGTTTTGCAGAATTTCTAGCCCAATCACCGTGACTCCAGGGTCCCATTACGATTGTGTTGTAGTTTTTGCTGCTCTTTTCTATCGTACTATAAGTATTTAAAGGACCGTATAAATCTTCAGCATCAAACCAACCTCCTACTGTCATTACAGCTGGTTTAATGTTTTTTAAATGTTGTAAAATGCCACGCTTTTGCCAAAAATCATCATAACTGGAATGGTCTTTCAGCTGTTGCCAAAACTCATTATCTTTATTGTAATACTGATCTAAATTAGACAATGGGCCTGCATCCAAGAAAAACTGGTAATCGTCATTGCTACCTATAGTGGTGAATTTATACCATGGCTCAGTAGTACGTTTTGTTTTTTGAGGTCCAAATAATGGCGTTACTTTCCAATAGCTCAACAAATAAGCGCCATTATGATGAAAATCATCAAAAAAGAAATCAGCAATACACGCTTGAGGCGAAACTGCTTTCAAAGCTGAATGATTACTTAATAGTGAATAGGTCGCATAAAAACCCGGATAAGAAATCCCCCAAGTACCCACATTGCCGTTGTTATTAGCCACATTTTTAACCAACCAATCAATAGTATCATACGTATCCGAAGCTTCATCGGTATCTTTCTTTCCTTTTTTATTTGGAATAAAACCACGCATATTGTCGTATGAACCATCACTCATAAATCTACCGCGAACATCTTGATAAACTACAATATATCCTTCCTTCATCATAGTTTCACTTGGAGAAATACTTTTCTTGAACTGATTTTCTCCATAAGGCCCAGAATTATAAGGCGTTCTTTGCATTATAATAGGATATTTTTTGGAAACGTCTTTTGGAGTGTAAATGGAAGTAAACAACTCTGCACCATCACGCATCTTGATATGCACTTCTTTTTTAGTATAATTATCCGCAACATAATTAGGTGCTTTATCTTGGGCAAAAAGAATTGCACCAATAAAAAAAAGAGAAATACTTAATAATTTTTTCATGAATTTTTTGGATTTAAATAGTTTTTAAAGATAAAAAATCTTGTAGAAAATCATCTTGTTATTTTGTTTATTATTTTACGAATAATAGTTAACGATTAGTAATAAATAACAAAAAGTGTTTCAACTATTCCAAGTGATTTTACATCATTATTTTTACAAAAAAAGGAGTAATCGACATGCTATTTAATGTTAATTTTTATTTCAAAAACTTTAAAAACTGCCGTTATAAATTAAATTTACATTTTTTTTGAACAAAAGATTATTTTAACTTTTCCCTATAAAAATTTAAATAGCATTTATTTTATAATACTATGATATGTAATGTATTGAGACTGTATTTCGTTTTTATTTTATTGTTAAAACGCTTAAAAAAAGTCTCTAATTTATTTACAAAAAAGACTTTGCTTACACTTTTAGAGTGCTTTTTGGATAAATTTACCCTACATTTGTAAAATACCAATTTATTATTTGCGGGTTAAATAGTCTTTTTTTGTAAACTATTATTCCAAAATAAAAAAACCTTGATTTCAGAAATCATTCTGAAAAAATCATCTTTTTTGTAGTTTACTACATCTTTTGCCTTTTGGAAAAATTCCATTTACAGGCTATTAAATAATCTAAAATAAATAATATGCACATAATAGATTATGCAATCTTTGTTATTTATATGCTGGCTATGTTAGGCGTTGGCGTTTATTTTTTCAACAAAAACAAAACCGCTGAAGATTTTTATGTAAGCGGCAGAAATATGAGTAGCTGGCACATCGGATTGTCCGTGGTAGCCACAGATGTTGGCGGTGGATTTTCAATTGGTCTGGGCGGGCTGGGTTTTACGATGGGAATATCAGGATCTTGGATGCTTTTCACCGGATTGTTAGGTGCTTGGCTCAGTGCCGTTTTCCTTATTCCAAAAGTGAGTGCCTTAGGCCATAAATACAAGTTTTTCACTTTTCCACAAATATTTAATCATTTTTACAACGCCAAAGTTGCGTTGCTGGCCGGAATTATTTCGGCCGTTGGATATATTGGATTTACGAGTTCTCAGGTTTTGGCTGGAGCCAAATTAGCTTCGGCAACCATAGAAGGACTTAATTTACAAACAGCACTGATTGTCATGGGACTTATCGCGGTAATTTATACGGCTATTGGAGGATTGAAAGCCGTTATTTATACCGATACGATTCAATGGTTAGTCCTAATTGGCGGCTTGGTTTTCATAGGAATTCCAATTGCTTACACTGCCGTTGGAGGTTACGAGGCCATAAAAGCTACATTAGCACCCGAATATTTATCGTTGACTAATGTGAAATGGTATCAGATTGTAAATTGGTCCATAACCATAATACCCATTTGGTTTGTAGGAATGACTTTGTATCAGCGAATTTATGCCAGCAAAGGTGAAAAAGAAGCAAAAAAAGCATGGTTGATTGCGGGTGTTTTTGAATGGCCCATAATGGCATTTATGGGAGTGACTCTGGGGATGCTTGCTAAAGTGGCTGCCACTAAAGGAATGTTTGACGGCATTGCTGATGCAGCTTCTATGGACAGCGAGATGGGATTGCCTATTTTATTAGCAACTATACTTCCTGTGGGATTAATGGGACTGATGCTTTCCTCCTATTTTTCGGCCATACTTTCGACTGCTGATAGTTGTTTAATGGCAGCATCTGGAAATATTGTGACTGATATTATTGCTAAATTTTCTAAAAAAGAATTAACTCATAAAAAGGAGTTGCAACTGTCACAAATTGTCACACTGATTGTTGGCTTTCTTGCTATTTTAATAGCTTCGCAAATGCAAAATGTACTGGAACTTATGCTTTACTCCTATGCTTTTATGGTTTCAGGATTGTTCGTTCCGGTAATAGGCGCTTTGTTTTGGAAAAAAAGCCATCCGACAGCGGCTTTTTGGAGTATGCTTTTTGGAGGCGCTACCACAATCCTGCTAATTGTTACGGAGAATAAACTACCCTTAGGAATAAAACTTCCGGAACACTTAGACGCAAACCTCTATGGAATAAGTATTTCACTTATTTTATTTGTTACAATATCAATCTATCATTTTAACAAAAAAGAAAGACAAAATGGAATTCAAACAAATTAATGCGATTACTGGAGCAGATACAATTTACACCAATCAAATTGTAGCACTATTCCTTTATACTCATTTAGAACAATATGGCGATACCATTACAGACATTCAAAAATGTATTGATTATGTCATGAATCCTGATAAGGGAGGAAATATTATAGTGGGAATCGAGGAACAAAAAATTGTAGGTGTTGTGATCTTAAACAACACGGGAATGAAAGATTTTATTCCCGAAAATATTTTGGTATACATTGCCGTAGACAACAGTCAGCGCGGAAAAGGTTTAGGAAAACAATTGATGCAAAAAGCCATATCAATTGCCGAAGGGAATATTGCACTGCATGTAGAACCAGACAATCCAGCCAAAAAGTTATATGAAAAATTAGGCTTTACGAATAAATATTTGGAAATGCGTCTTATCAAATAGTCCAAAATGGAAAAATCAAACCAGTATATCGATTCACTTGTGCGGTTGCGAAAGGAATTACACAAACACCCTGAGGTTTCAGGAACAGAAATTCAAACCGCTAAACGCGTCATTTCATTTCTCGAAAATTATCCTCCTGATGAATTGATTACCGGAATAGGAACAACGGGCATAATCGCAATTTATAAAGGTACAAAAACCGGAAAAACAGTATTATTCCGGTGTGAACTGGATGCTTTGCCAATTGAAGAGAGCAATACTTATGAACATCGCTCCGTCATTAATGGCGTTTCACATAAATGCGGACACGATGGCCACATGGCCATTCTTTGCGGTTTAGCTGCTGAATTGCAGCAGAACAAACCAGAATCAGGAACTGTCATTTTATTGTTTCAACCGGCTGAAGAAGATGGTAGTGGCGCTCGAAAAGTGTTGTTAGATCCGAAATTCACTTCGATCCAACCCGATTATGTATTTGCGCTGCACAATTTACCAGGATTTCCAATACATCAAATTGTAGTGAAAAACGAAACTTTTACCTGCGCCGTAAACAGTATTATTATAAAATTAAAAGGCAAAACCGCCCATGCAGGTGAACCCGAAAAAGGAATAAATCCTACATTAGCAATAGCCATTATAATAAATCAATTCAATGCAAATATTCAAACCGACAATACTAAAGAAAATTATTGCCTGATTACCCCTATTTACGCAAAAATAGGAAGTAAAGCCTATGGCGTAGCTGCTGGCGCGGGAGAAATTCATTTTACAGTACGAAGCGACAGCAATTTGCAAATGAGAAAGATTGAACTCACTCTAGAAAATTTATCAAAATCAATCGCAAAAGCACATCATTTAAAGTGTAAAACCAAATGGACGCAAAGTTTTCAAGCCAATGAGAATGATAAAACGGCAGTAGCAATTATCAGAAAGGCCGCAATAGTTACTGATTTTACTTTATTCGAAAAAGAAAAACCATTTACGTGGGGTGAAGATTTTGGCTTGTTTACGCAACACTATCCTGGTGCAATGTTTGGAATAGGAGCAGGAATAAACACACCGGCTTTACACAATCCTGATTATGATTTCCCGGATGAAATTATAGCAACTGGAGTAGCTATTTTTCATGAAATAAGTAAACAAATTACAAATGCACACTAATTCACTCATAGAGCTTGATCGCTCCGCTTATCAAAACAACATCGCTTTTCTAAAAAAAACCTTTGGAAAAAAAGTAATCATTTCCAGTGTGGTAAAAGGAAATGCTTATGGTCATGGGGTGCAGGAATTTGTGTCTATGGCTTTTCAATCTGGCGTAACTCATTTTTCTGTTTTTGATGTTCAAGAAGCTAAAGTTGTAAAAACTACTTTAGATAACAAGGCGACAATTATGGTAATGGGACTTGTACAGGATGAAGATCTGGAATGGGTAATCCAAAATGACGTCGAATTTTTTGTTTTTGATAAAAGCCGGCTTACTAATGCTATGAAAGTCGCCAAAGAACTCAATAAAAAAGCAATTCTGCATATTGAAGTAGAAACCGGAATGAACCGAACCGGTTTTGATAAAAAAGAGCTGAATGCCGTGATTGCTTATTTAAAAAAAGAAGAACAACACCTAAATTTTAAAGGACTTTGTACTCATTATGCAGGTGCCGAAAGTATCACTAATTATTATAGAGTGGATCAACAAATTAAAAAGTTTGAAGAAATATATGCCTTTTTTTGTAAAAATAATCTGAAGCCACAAATCAGACATTCCGCTTGTTCTGCGGCATCAATTATATTTCCGCAAACGCGAATGGATTTAGTACGCATCGGAATCATGCAATATGGATTGTGGCCCAGTCCAGAAGTATTTGTAACATACCTTAATTCTAAAAAGAATAAAACAGATCCATTACAACGCGTTATCACGTGGAAAAGCACTATAATGAGCGTAAAAAAAGTAAATATTGGTGAATTTATAGGATATGGGACCAGTTTTATGGCTAAAAGGAAAATGATAATTGCTACTATCCCCATTGGGTATTGCCACGGATACAGTCGTTCACTAAGCAACCAAGGACGTGTGCTCATTCATGGACAACGCTGCGTTGTTGTGGGCTCCGTAAATATGAATATGATAACAATCGATATTACTGATGTCGATACGGCAAAAAAAGAGGATGAAGTGGTCCTGATAGGCACACAGAAAGAGTTATCGATTTCTGTTGCTTCATTTAGTGATTTTAGCGATCAGCTAAATTATGAATTATTAACTCGGATTTCTAAAGCAATTCCACGTAAAATTATGAAATAATGGCCTTTATAAAATTATACCGCAAAAAATTACAGGAAAACTATCATTTTTTAGACCACATATTTAAATCCAGAAATATTCAGTGGGGAGTAGTGTCAAAACTCTTATGTGGAAATAAAATTTATCTTAAAGAAATTATCGCTTTAGGAGTACGTGAAATTCATGATTCCAGAGTAAGTAATTTAAAAAAAATTAAGGGACTGGATCCGGAAATTCAAACCGTTTATATAAAACCACCAGCAAAACGAAGTATTGAAAGCATTGTTAAGTATGCCGATATCAGTTTTAATACTGAAATCTACACCATACAATTACTTTCCGATGAAGCAGTGAAGCACAATAAGACGCACAAAATCATAATCATGATTGAAATGGGCGACCTTCGTGAAGGTGTTATGGGAGAAGAATTAATAGCCTTTTATGGTACTATTTTAAAAATGCCGAATATCGAAATCTCTGGAATTGGTACCAATTTTAATTGCCTCAGCGGTGTAATGCCAACACAGGATAAACTGATTCAATTGAGTTTATACAAACAATTAATCGAAGCTAAATTCAACATCAGTATTCCCTTCGTATCGGGAGGAACTTCTGTTACGGTACCGTTACTCCTCAAAAATGCCCGACCAATGGCAGTGAATCATTTCCGAATAGGAGAAGCGCTCTTCTTCGGGAAAGATTTGTTTACCGGAAATACCATTAAAGGAATGCACCATGATGTTTTCAAATTGTATGCTGAAATCATTGAAATTACTGAAAAACCAAATACACCAACAGGTGAATTAGGCGAGAATGTAGCAGGAAATTCCTTTTCACTGAATCAGGTTACTGATTTGGGAATTACTTCACTCAGAGCCATTCTAGATATTGGATTAT
Organism: Flavobacterium sp. DSR3-2; assembly: GCF_049896525.1. Taxonomy (NCBI): domain Bacteria; kingdom Pseudomonadati; phylum Bacteroidota; class Flavobacteriia; order Flavobacteriales; family Flavobacteriaceae; genus Flavobacterium; species Flavobacterium sp. DSR3-2. Next base: position 10,380 of record NZ_JAFCUM010000015.1, on the reverse strand, counting down.
TAGACATGCAACCGCAATACATCGAATCTGACGACGAAGATATTACAATTGTAGACGCCAGTTCTGACATGCTGGTAATAGATATTTCAAATTCTAAAAAAACCTATAAAATTGGAGATTTAGTTGCTTTTAAAATAAGATATATGGGTGCATTGTATCTTTTAAATTCCGATTATATAGAAAAAATAATCGAATAAAAAGGCCTATCTAGCCTTTTTAAATCGATCAATTCCCTCTCTCAACCATCCTTTGTAAGCATTGATATCTGAATTATAACTTTCTGGTTTATCAGATAACATGTTTTCTTCGGTATCCAAAACAATGTAATACGGTTGCGCATTGGCTTTGTATCTTGTAATTTGAAAATCACTCCATTTATTCCCCACACTTACAATTTCTTTACCCGTTTCTTTAGATACATATTGCTCGCTTTTTGGCAATTCTCTTTTATCATCAACATATAAAGAGATCAACACCACTTCATCTTGTAATATTTTTAAAATCGCAGGATCAGACCAAACATAATCTTCCATTTTTCTGCAATTTACACAAGCATATCCTGTGAAATCAAGTAAAATGGGTTTATTTACTGATTTAGCATAAGCCAATCCTTTTTCATAATCTTCAAAAGCTATAAGATCATGCGGTCCTAAATGTGCGCCGTCCGGCAAAATTAGAGCTGATGCATTAGTACCACCTTTAGAGTTTCCCACTCCGTATGGACTTTCGCTATAGGTCATTGGCGGCGGGAAACCAGAAATTAATTTTAAAGGTGCTCCCCAAATTCCTGGGATTAAATAGATGGTAAAGGCCAAAACTACTAATCCAAAAGACAATCTTCCCACTGAAATATGATTCATGGGGCTATCATGCGGAAGCGTAATTTTTCCGAATAAATAAAATGCCAATGTTCCAAAAATAGCAATCCAAATCGCTAAGAAAACTTCTCTTTCCAAGAAATGCAACTGCAATACCAAATCCGCATTCGATAAAAATTTGAATGCCAAAGCCAATTCCAAAAATCCTAAAACTACTTTAACGGTATTCAACCATCCACCGGATTTTGGTAATGAATTCAACCAGCCCGGGAACATGGCAAACAACATAAAAGGTAAGGCCAAAGCCAATGAAAATCCGAACATACCTATAATTGGTGCAATTCCGCCTTTGGAAGCTGCTTCAACCAAAAGTGTTCCTACAATAGGTCCTGTACATGAAAAAGATACAATCGCTAATGCCAAGGCCATAAATAAAATTCCAATTATTCCGCCTCTGTCGGCTTGATTATCCACTTTATTAGCCCATGAATTAGGCAACATAATTTCAAAAGCGCCCAAAAACGAAGCAGCAAATGTGACCAATAATATAAAAAATATAATATTAAACCAAACATTTGTCGACAACGCATTTAATGCGTCGGCACCAAAAATCCAAGTCACCAAGAAGCCTAAAACTACATAAATGAATATAATGGCAATTCCATAAATAATGGCGTTCCTAATTCCTTTTGCTTTTGTTTTACTTTGTTTCGTAAAGAAACTTACTGTCATAGGAATCATCGGAAAGACACAAGGAGTAAGCAACGCGGCAAATCCAGAAAGAAAAGCAATAAAGAAAATAGACCATAAACCTCTTTGTTTTGAAGATTTAGAATCTAATACAGGAACTTTTTCAGGAGTAACACTTTGTGCTTTATTTACATCTGTATTTACAACTGCAGTATCAACTTTAGCCGAATCTATAGTAGTTAAATCAGTTGCTAAAGTAGTTACTTCTGCTGTTTTTGAACCCGCAGGAATGGTAAACGAAAAATTCTTCTCGATATTGATACACGCTTCTTTACAAACTTGATAGTTCAAATTGACCTCAATTTTTGTAATCTTTGGATTTGTTATTGTAATCTTCTGCTGAATTTGAGCTTTTTTCTCAAAGTACGTTTCGTTCACTTCAAAAATATCATTGAAAGCAGTTGTGGTTTTGCTTTCTTTAGCTTTGCCCACTAAATTAAAATTTCCTTTTTGATTTTTGAAACTAATTTCCAAAGGCAAAGAGCCGCCTTCAACCGTAAATTGGGAATACAGATGCCAATCTTTTTCTATGATAGCATCAAAAGTTAGGATGTAATTAGTTTCTGATTTTTTTTCTATTTTGGTCGTCCATTTTGCAGGATCAAGAATTTGAGCGTCACCATTGGCAAAAGCCAAAAAAGCAATAAGTATAAATAGTAGTTTCTTCATTATTCTAATTGTATTTTAAGTATATTCTTTGTTGTATTCTCTATTCTAAAACGTTCATCCTGACGAAGACCAATAATCCAAACTATTTCATCATTTGAACATAAAAGCCACGAGTTTTCTTTTTCTATCAAGGATAATTTTTCATCTTTAAAAAGTTTACTCACTTTCTTCGATTTACCATTCATCCCAAAAGGTTGAAAACTGTCGCCCTCGTTCCAATGGCGCAAAACTAATGGAAATTGCAATTTATCAGCATCAACAAAGATAGTTTTATTTGTAGCGATACTAATGTTAGCTACTTTACAAAACGAAAGATTTAAGGGAATATTAACTTCCTTTTGATTTTCAGCAATAAAATATTCATCCTTTTCGTTTACGAAATTAATCGGGCTTAGGATTAAGGAATCTCTGTCTTTCAATAATCGGAATTCAGGAGAAAAAACGTATTTTCCAGATTGGCTTTCGACCAAATCATAAATATCATCCCAAGCCGAAAACTCAAATTCTTTCAGCCATTGATACAAATACGATTTGTAATTGGGTAATTTTTTTAATTTCTTTAAATCAAAATAAATAGTCTCCTCCTCTTGCTTTGCAACTTGCTGATAAATCATTATCGAAGCATCTTCAACCATAACTTGTGCTTCTTGCAAATATGTTTGCGTTTTGTGAAACGAGGAAAGGAAATTTGGATTTAAATCCTTTAATAGCGGAACTAGATGATGGCGGATTTTATTACGAAGGTATTTATCCGATGCATTACTGCTGTCTTCGCGCCATTGAATGCTATTTAATCCGGCATATACTTCCATTTCTTCTTGGCTAAATGCCAAAAGTGGACGTATCACTTTTTCGTTTTGTTCTGGAATCCCTGTCAAACCTTCTAATCCAGTTCCTCGACTGAAGTTGATTAGGAATGTTTCCAGATTATCATCGGCATGATGCGCCGTAAGAATATAATCGAATTTTTCGGTTTCCAATAACTCATAAAACCAATTATACCGCAACTCGCGGGCTGCAACTTGAGTCGAAATTTTATAATCTTCAGCAAAAGCTTTAGTGTCAAATTGTGTTATAAACACGGGGATTTCATGTGCCGTGGCATACTCCTGAACAAAATTTTGATCTTCAAAACTTTCCATTCCACGCAATTGGAAATTACAATGTGCAATTCCTATTTTATAATTCAATTGCCGAAACAGATGGACCATAACCATACTGTCTTTCCCTCCGCTTGTGGCAAGAAGGATTTTTTTTCCGTTCAAGAACTGGAAATTATGAAGAAGATGGTTTTTGAATTTCTGTAGCATATTCAAATTTAATTTATTCATTTGGATTTAACTTAAAACTTCTCGCATAGCTTTTGCTTTAAGCAAACATTCTTCATACTCCTTTTCAGGAATAGATTGTGAAGTGATGGCACTTCCAACCGAAAAAGAAACATATTTTTTTTCTTGATTGTATAAAATGCTACGGATAACCACATTAAAATCGAAATCCCCGTTAGGCTTAAAGTACCCCACTGCTCCACTATATAAACCTCGTTTTGTTTCTTCCAATTGTTCAATGATTTTCATCACCGAAATCTTTGGAGCTCCAGTCATACTTCCCATTGGAAAAGTTGTTTTCAAAATATCAACTACGAAATATTGCGAATCTAATTTAGAAGTAACCGTTGATATCATCTGATGCACTTGCAAAAAAGAATAAATCTTGCATAACTCCTGTACTTCAACGGATCCTTTCTGTGCCGTTCGAGATAAATCATTGCGCACTAAATCCGTAATCATAATATTTTCGGCTCGTTCTTTTGGGTCGAAAGCCAATCGCATTTTTGATTGCTCATCTTTACTTGCGTCCAAAAATCGTTTTGCGGTTCCTTTAATCGGTTGCGAAATAATGAACTCTCCTTCTTTCTTTAGATAGCGTTCCGGTGTCGCCGAAAGTAAAAAATGTTTATTGTTTTTAAAAAAAACTGCAAATGGTGGCTGTGAAATTTCGTTAAGTTTTATAAATTTTTCGATTGGATCTATTACGGCATTTTTAGCAAAAAATTCCATACAAAAATTAGCTTCATAAATATCGCCTTGATGAATGTGTTCCAATATTTTAGAAACCTTCTCAAGATAATTCGCTTTCGGAATTCGTTGTTGAATCTTGGCTATTTCTTCTATTTCGACTTTTGACTTTCGACTTTCAACAATTTCTTCAAAATCTTCCTCCACTTCATCATCACACATATTGAGATATTGAATTTCCAATTGGTCTCCTTTCAATAAAAACAGTTTTTTAGGTTGAAAAAAAAATAAATCCGCAAATTCCAATCCGTCATAATTCTGAGATTGTAATTGCTCGATATCATTTTTTAAATCATACGATAAATAACCAAAAAGCCAGTCTTTGGTATTTTGCTGGTATTGTTTTAAATCCTCAAAAGCATTGTGATAGTCTGTTTTTATTGAAGTAAAAGCGTCAACGGCAAGAACACAATCATAACTGGAATAATTTTGTGGATAATCATTGCTGTCCAAATAAATGATTTCTCGAAACTGTTCAGACCAAAATAAAAGTTGCTGTTTGAACAATTTTGGATCAGAAATAGACTTGTAAATTGAAGTTCTCAAAAAGTATTGGTGTTTAAAATTCAAAATTACAACAAAAAATAAACCTTCAATAACCGATTTTACTAAAATTAGCTTATTTTTTTTGTAAATTTGATAGTCCGTGATCAGTTTTAGCTTTTTTAAATCATTAAATCATTCCCGTTATGGCTTCAAAAATTTTTATCAATTTAGCTGTTAAAGACCTAAAAAAATCAATTGATTTTTTTACTACGCTTGGATTTTCTTTCAATCCAAAATTTACTGATGAACATGCCACTTGCATGATTATAGCAGAAAATATTTTTGCGATGCTAGTTACTGAGCAACGTTTTAAAGACTTTACCAAAAAAGAAATTTGCAACGCCCATAAAAATACCGAAGTATTAATTGCCATAGATGTTGACAATAGAGAAAAAGTAGATGAAGTGGTCAAAAATGCAGTTGGTGCCGGTGGTACAATTTATATGGAGCCACAAGATCATGGGTGGATGTATGGACATAGTTTTGCCGATTTAGACGGACATCAATGGGAAATTATGTATATGGATGAAAATGCAATTTAACAATAATAGTTTTCAAATATGTAACCTCTATCACAATATACTATGAAAATCGCAACGATTATTATCCGAACTTTAATTGGACTTTTGCTACTTTATGCATCAATCAGCTTTTTTTTAAAACTAGCACCAGAGCCAGAAGTTACCGGAAATTTCAAAGCTTTTAATGTGGGTTTAGTTGCATCGACTTACATCTTGCCATTATCCAAATCAATAGAATTATTATGCGGACTAGCATTTGTAACCGGTCGTTATGTTACCCTTGCCGGTATTTTAATTTTACCAATTACCATCAACATTTTATTTATTAATTTTTTCTTGTCTTCCGAGGGAATTCCAGTTGCCCTTTTCTTGTTCTTGGGAAATATGTTTTTGATTTTCAACCATTGGGAAAATTATAAAGGTTTATTTGTAGCAAAAGGTTAAATGATTGCACCTCATAACAAAACAAAACCCGCTCAATTGAACGGGTTTCACTATTTTTAAATAAAATTATTTAACTATTTATACATGCAAAGCTCTATTGTCAGTAGCCGCTAACGCCGCTTCTTTAATCGCTTCCGCAAATGTTGGATGCGCATGAGACATTCTCGAAATATCTTCAGCAGATGCTTTAAATTCCATTGCTGTAACTGCTTCAGCAATTAAATCCGCACATCGAGCTCCAATCATATGAACTCCTAAAACTTCATCCGTTTTTGCATCAGCAAGAATTTTCACAAATCCGTCTAAATCTCCACCTGCTCTTGCACGACCTAACGCTTTAAAAGGGAAACTTCCTGATTTGAAATCTACACCAGCCGCTTTCAATTGTTCCTCCGTTTGACCTACAGCAGCCACTTCTGGCCAAGTATAAACGACACCCGGAATCAAGTTATAATCAATATGTGGTTTTTGACCCGCTAATATTTCAGCAACCATTGCTCCTTCTTCTTCTGCTTTGTGTGCTAACATTGCTCCACGAACAACATCGCCAATGGCATAAATATTAGGAACTGAAGTTTGTAAATGATCGTTTACTTCTACCATTCCTCTATCCGAGATTTTTACTCCAGCTTTTTCAGCATTTAAACCGTCAGTGTATGGACGACGTCCCACAGAAACTAATGAATAATCCCCTTCTAGAGTAATTGTTTCTCCTTTTGCATTTTCGGCTTGAATAACAACACCTTCGCCATTTCTTTCTACTGATTTCACTTTGTGTGAAACGTAAAATTTCATGCCTTGTTTTTTTAATACTTTAGTCAATTCTTTAGACAATGACGCATCCATTCCAGGAATGATTCTGTCTAAATATTCTACTACAGAAACTTGCGCTCCCAATCGTAAATACACTTGACCTAATTCAATTCCGATAACTCCACCACCAATAATCACCAAATGTTTTGGCACTTCTTTCAGTTTCAAAGCTTCGGTAGAAGTGATGATTCTTTCTTTGTCAATTTTAATAAATGGTAAAGAAGATGGTTTTGAACCTGTAGCGATAATGATATTTTTAGCTTCAATCGTTTCAGAAGTTCCATCCGCTTTTGCAACAGCAACATGTGTAGCATCAACAAATGAACCCAACCCATCAAGAACTGTTATTTTATTCTTGTCCATTAAAAATTTCACACCACCAGAAGTCTGATCTACAACAGCTTGTTTGCGGGCAATCATTTTTTCAAGATTCACTTTTACTTCTCCGGAAACTTCAATTCCGTGATCTGCAAAATGAGCAATTTCACTGTAATGGTGAGAGGAAGCAAGTAATGCTTTTGATGGAATACAACCTACATTGAGGCAAGTTCCTCCAAGAGTTGAATATTTTTCTATAATTGCTGTTTTGAAACCCAGTTGTGCACAACGAATTGCTGATACATATCCGCCTGGTCCAGAACCTATAATGACTACGTCAAATGAACTCATAGTATATTTTTTTTATTATGTTTTGTAAAATGTTCCACAAAATTAAGGAATTAAGTTTTGTTTAAAGTTTAATTCATAAGGTTTTTTATTATGAATTTTTAGCAATTAGTATTTACTAAACGTTAAATATTTATGTAAATGGACCTATCTACTAAATATCAACTACGGTCGTGCTTTTTACTTCACTAATCATAAATGTGCTATGTGTGCTTCCTATATGTTGTAATGTAGTGAGTTTTGTAACCAAAAATTCCCGGTAGGCTTCCATATCTTTTACGACTATTTTTAGTATATAATCGTAATCTCCACTCACATGGTGACATTCAATCACTTCCCTGAGTTGTATCACTTCGCTTTCAAACTTAGCGATAAACTCTTTAATGTGCTGTAATAATTTAATGTGACAAAAAACCACAAACCCTTTTCCTACTTTCGAACGATTAACTAACACAACATATTTATCGATAATTCCTTCTCTTTCTAATTTTTTTATGCGTTCGTAAACGGCAGTAACTGAAAGATTGAGTTTTAAGGAAAGTTCTTTGGTTGTTTTCTTACTGTCTGTCTGTAATAAAAAAAGCAGTTTTTTATCTACTGAATCTAATATCATTTTTTGTTAAAATTGAATTGAAATAAAATCTATATAAACACTATTTAAGAAGCTAATTTAGAAAATTAATTTACATTAATCATATTTTGCAGTTTTAAAATCCAATATTTAATGATATGATTGATAATTAATCTATAATGATTTTATTTTGAAATAGATTTCTCGATGTACACCAGATTTCTAGCCCAGATAGCAGTGAAAATCGTTTTCTTTTTTTGTTCAAAAAAGAAAAGATTGAAACGAATAGCTGGAAATAGCTCCTAAATTAACGATTAAATATAAATTATGAAAAATTTCAAGCCGGCAGACAACATTCAGGATTTACAGTACTTTGGTGAATTTGGTGGCGTCAATCCATCAATTTCAGATTCTTCAACCTATACTTTCTTATCGGCAAAAACAATGTTTGATACTTTTGAAGGCAATATGGAAGGCTGTTATTTGTATTCTCGACATTCCTCACCGAGCAATTTATACTTAGACAAAGCATTGGCAGCAATGGAAGGAACAGAATCAGCTAATGTTTCGGCTTCGGGAATGGGAGCGATTACGCCTACTCTATTGCAATTGTGTGGAACGGGCGATCACATCGTTTCGAGCAGAACTATTTATGGTGGAACCTACGCTTTTTTGAAGAATTTCACGCCAAGATTAGGTATTAAAACTACATTTGTCGACATCACAAAACTCGATGTAGTTGAATCCGCAATTACACAAGAAACTAAAGTTTTGTACTGCGAGACGGTGAGCAATCCTTTGCTGGAAGTCGCTGACATTGCCGGTTTAGCAAAAATAGCCAAAAGACATAATTTGAAGTTAGTTGTGGATAATACATTTTCGCCATTATCCGTTTCTCCAGCCAAAATAGGTGCAGACATTGTCATTCACAGTTTAACAAAATACATCAACGGAAGCAGTGATACTGTAGCTGGTGTTACCTGTGGTTCACACGAATTTATTGATAGTTTAAAAAACGTGAATAGTGGCGCCAGTATGTTACTGGGTCCAACAATGGATAGCTTGCGTTCGGCCAATGTAATGAAAAACTTGCGTACGTTACATATCCGAATGAAACAGCACAGTCATAATGCGCTATATCTAGCAGAACGTTTTGAAAAAGAGGGACTAAAAACAGTTTATCCGGGATTAAAAAGTCACCCTAGTCATGAATTGTATGCAACGATGATTGATCCAGAATATGGTTTTGGCGGAATGATGACATTGGATGTTGGAACTTTAGAAAAAGCCAATGCATTAATGGAATTGATGCAAGAAAAAAACTTGGGTTACCTTGCTGTAAGTTTAGGGTTTTACAAAACCTTATTCAGTGCGCCGGGAACTTCAACTTCTAGTGAAATACCGATCGAAGAACAAATGGAAATGGGATTGACTGATGGTTTAATTCGATTTTCTATAGGATTAGATAATGACATTGAAAGAACATATCAAATGATGATGAAATGCATGATAGAACTAAATGTTCTTACATCCAAATCCGTTTTGACAGTATAGTTTATTTATTTATACTTTGAAAAAGCAGCAAATATTTTGCTGCTTTTTGTTACTAATTTTTCGCAATGAAGCTGTAATAAGACAAAATTGTAACCTAAAGCACTCCTAAATGCTGATTTAATAAACCTAACATCCGCGTAAATTATCAGTAAAGCTTTAAATTTCCGTCATGTGATAACCCGTTAGAATGCAACGGTATTTGCTTAAAAGCAATTTAAGAAGATTCTTTATTTGACTATTAAATCGTTTTATTAGGACTAGACAATTGTTACAGATGCTTATTACAAGAAGATAATGGAATATTATGTGGCAGACAAAATGAATACAGAGAGTAGTGTTATGGCTCTAAAAATGGCGATAAGACAAAGAAAAAACAAAGAAATGCCGTTGATTCATCACTCAAATAGAGCATTACAATATTGTGCTAATAATTACTTAACTGTTTTGAGTAAAAATGGAATACTTCCAAGTATAACATAAAATTCTGATCCGTACGAAAATGCTTTAGCTGAAAGAATAAATGGTATATTAAAACAAGAATTTATGATTGATGAATACAATCTAGAATTAAGTGTTATCAAACGAATTGTCAAAGAATCAATTAATATTTACAATACGCAACGACCACATTATTCAAATTACATGCTTACTCCAGGTCAAATGCACTTACAAAATCAAATTAAAATGAGAACTTATAAAACAAAAAACAGCAGTGAACTTTTGCTTACCACTGCTTAATAATTGTAATTTTATTTTTTATTAATCCTGTATCGTTATTTCAGGACGGGACATATTAAACACAAAAAAACCTATTCAAATAAATGAATAGGTTTTTCAAAGAAAGGCGACGACATACTCTCCCACATAACTGCAGTACCATCTGCGCAGGCGGGCTTAACTACTCTGTTCGGGAAGGGAAGAGGTGAGCCCCGCCGCAATAACCACCTTAA
>NZ_JAFCUM010000014.1:0-110583 GCF_049896525.1 Flavobacterium sp. DSR3-2 | reverse complement strand
CTGCTTTTTCTAAAACTTTTACCTTAAGTTTTTCCTGTAAAAGTTTCAGCTTTTGACGCTTCCAAGTGCTGCTCAAAAAACCATAATGACGGATTTTCACACCCGAGCCCAAAGGGCGACCTGATGAAGTAAACCGTTTGGGCAAAATATGCAACGAAAACCGCCTGATAAATTCCTGATGAGTTAGTGTCATTTGTTTTTTAAAGCGCGCTACTCGGTAATCCTTGTAATCAAAAGTCACGTTCTGCTCGTCGATACTCTTAATTCTATTATTGCTGATGGCGATTTTATGGGTGTATCTTCCCAAATATTCCACCACCGACTTTGGACTTCCAAAAGGTTTCTTAGCAAATACTACCCATGGTTTTTGCCATAATCCCTGCCGGATTTGTTCGTATTGGATAGGCAATTTCGCCTTGAGTTTTTCGCAATATTTAGCCCTAAAAGCCTTTTACAACCCCGCGGCTGATGTTGGTTTGATTTGTTCAGTCTACAACCTGCGACGAATATTTAATTTAATCGACCAAAATCTATTAAAACAATATCTAAAAGTATTGGCTTTGTATTTTGGGGTTCTGACACCCTTTTTTAATGTTTTTTACGGATTGTTTTATTTTAAGAATGAAGAATGCTTTTTTTTAAAAAGAATTTTAATTGTAGTTTAACGCACATATATTTACTTGCTGATTAACTATAATGAGTTCGTATTGAGGTTTTTATACGGACTATTGTTATCGGTCATTGTAAAATCAGACCAATCCTAAAATGGGACAATAATGTAAACAATTATAATTGACAAATAAAATGAAAAACAATAACATTCAAATTGAAATAAAAAATGCAAAAATTATAGGTGCTTTTTTCCTATTGATATTTTTAGCATATGGTTTTGGACAATACTATTTTAAAAGTGATGCACTCTTTATAAAATACATTGGAGCTATACTTATACTACTGAACTCAACAATGGTTCTCTTAATTGGCATACTATTTAGAAAAACTTTACTACAGTACAATGCCACAGTCGGAAATGTTTACCTATTTACAAGAATATTTGAAGCGATAGCCCTTGCAATTGTGGTTTTAAAATTATTTTTTAAAGTTAATATTTCAGATGATTTTGGATATTTCCTAGCGATGTTAGTTTTAGGTGTAGGTAGTATTCCAATGTGTTTAACTCTTTACAAACATCAAATTTCACCAACTTGGCTGGCACTTTGGGGAGTAATTGGATACACAATATTTGCTTTTGGTTTTCTAATGGAACTGTTTAATAAAGAATGGAGTATGTATCTTCTAATATTTGCTGGTTTGTGGGAAATAACTTTTGGTTTGTGGTTATTAATAAGAAAGAGAAAAAATTGAGAGGTAAAACAACGAACCGCTGAAAGCGGGTTTAAGAAAATGGCGGCTCAGTGGTTAATTAAACATTGGTGCTTCGTATTAAGTTTAATGGTGGCAGACAGTTTAGTGCTTAGAAATCGCCAACTTCTCAAAGCGCCAAGACGTCAAACTGCCTAATAACCTTTTTTTTGATTACTTGCATTTTTTGTATTAAAAATCTCTCAAATATTTTTTTTAACTAGTTGATTTTTTGTATATTTAAATATCAAATTTATCAACGGCACCAGCAGAAACCAACTCCCGCTTTTCGCCTCATCGATAGATGATGCCATTGCGCAAGATAACGAAAACCGGCTCATTGACCTTTTTTTGTAGAGGGTATAAAACTTTCTGATTTTGACTTTACGTTCGATTTTGTCGAAAATAGACCAAAATTTATTAAAACGATATTCAAAAGTATTGGCTTTGTATTTTGGGGTTCTAATACCAGTTCTTAACGCTTTTTACGGATTGTTTTATTCTAAGAATGAAGAATGCTTTTTTCCAAAAAGAATATTAATTGTAGTTTAAATCATATATATTTACTCACTGATTAACTAAAATGAGTTCGTTTGAAGGTTTTCAGACGAACTGACGTTACCTGCTATTTTACAAAATCGCATATGAAAGAAAATTGGCTTTTTATTAAAACTCCAGACCATTACGGAAACCCCGAGATTATTCAGATTGATAAAGATATCATTGATTATTTTGACGTTGAAAAAAGTGATGAAATCTGTCTAATGAAAAACGAAAACCGAAATGAAAAGCTAAGCGAAACAGAACATAAATTTATAAATCAAAATCGAATTAGATTTTTCAGAAATGGAAAAATTTACAAAGTTTTAAGCGATGAAAAGTCTATAACTGAAAATTGTATATTAGAAAATGATTATGAAAAACTAAACGCAACAGAAACTGAATTAACAGAAACTGAAATTCAGAATTTAAATTTTAAGTTTAATTGGGGTGGAGAAAAAATGAATGTCAAGTTCAATGAAGTTTTGAACTCGCCAGTCGTACAAGAAATAAACAAACGTTTGAATAAAGAAGGAAGTAGAATTGTACTCGGAAAACTAAATAAAACGCTGTTTGTTTCACTTTATACAGACAATTATCTTGACAAACTAATTCCTATAAAATTTGTAGACAAACAAAAGATGATTTTATATGGTTTCCCAAAAGAACCTTATGAAATTAATTGTACAATATTAGAAGAAAAAAACTACTGCTAATCAAGTAGACGGCTCCGCCGGAAACTGACGGAGTGCGTCTCTAACAACATTGTACAAAGGGTCTCTTATACGGCGGTTCGCAAAATGATGGGTTAAGTTCCATGTAAAATTCCAACATTGATTGATAGCCTTTCTTCGTGAGCAGCAATAGGGTAATTGTAGTGGTAAGAATTGGACTTTGAGCCATTCGCCATCCTCCTTTTACTCACGCTTTGGTATTGTATTTTTGGTATTCGTGAATGCAAAGCATTTCTGATTCTGCTCCAATCATAAGCATGGTATTTGTCAATTCCTAGTCGCATCAGGTTTTTCCTTTTGCGTTCGGGCTTTTTCCAGTCCGTCCAAATGCAGTAGCTTAGTCTGTTGCGCAACCATCCAGCAATATCTCGTAACTTTCCTTGAATACTCGTCCCCCGAAAATAGTTTAACCATCCTCGTTGAATTTGCTTCGTCAGTTCGCCTTTTAGGCTCGGGTCATTGATTTTTCGGATGAATTCCTCGAAACTTTTAGGTGCGATTTTGCGCATCATCTATTTTAGAGTCTGCTTGAGTTTTGCCCAAGCTTTGTCACCTACCGTTAATTGCTAACTGCCTTTTAAGTCTTTTTGATAGGTCGATGCAAACGAAAATCCCAATATCGTGAACTGAATGGGTTTTCTAATCCCGCTCTTTTCCAGATTGATGGTCAGTTTCAGCTTTTCTCTCAGAAATAGAAAGATAGCGTTTCCAATAGAAAATGAATTATATAAAGAATTAAAAAAAATCTACAACATAGGATTATTTAATAAGTTAACAGACGTTAAATTCCCAGTTTTTGACATATTACTATGTGAAAAATGTAAATCTGAATACACAACTTACTCTGGAGTAAGAAAATGTTACAACTCATTATATTATGTATTTCTAAATAGAATTTTGAGAGAAAAATAAAAACGAACGCACAGTAACGGTTTTGGCGGATTTGGGTTTTCGGCTTAATACTAAAATGGTTTTGTACTTGAATTAATAGTGTTTAACCAGAAGAAAATCTTAACTTAGTCAAAAACCTCTTGCAGAAAAAAAATATACTGGTCATTGTAAGGGAACAACCTTGAGTGTACCCAATCGACACCTCTCAAAAGATGAAATCAAATTTTAAAAACCAGCAAGATACAATTGGAATTTTTTACTTTTATTCTTTGATGAAAAATGATGAAAGAGTTTGCAGGATATAAAAATAAAATAAATCATAATGCCAAAAACCTTTGCAGATAAAGTGATTGATTTCAACCGCCATTTAAACTATTCAGGCAAACTACCAGAGGGTTTTCAGGTGCTGAATCCTTACTTGGATAATCTTGAAACAATCGAGGTAATGCAACAGTTTTATCATAAATATTATAACGATTCACAACGCCGAAGATTTATTATTGGTATTAACCCGGGCCGTCACGGAGCTGGGGTAACGGGTGTGCCATTTACGGATACCAAACGACTGGAAAGTGCCTGTGATATCAAAATGCAATCGGCGCATACGCACGAAATTTCTTCTGTTTTTATTTATGAGATGATTGCCGAATATGGTGGAGTAAAAAACTTCTACAAAGATTTTTACATCAACTCCCCTTTTCCTTTAGCAATTATCCGTCAAACAAAAGACGGCAAATGGCTTAATGCCAATTATTATGACGATCCTGTTCTTTTTGAAATGGTGAAAGATTTTATGATTATGTCCTTGAAAAAACATATCAGTCTGGGATTAGATACTTCGGAAGTTTTTGTGCTGGGGAAAAAAAATGCGAAATTTATCCAAAAGCTAAACAAAGAAGTAAAGTTATTTGACAATTTAAAAATTCTTGAACATCCGCGATATATCCAGCAATATAAATCCAAAGAAAAACAACAATATATTGACAAATATATTTTATCATTGAACAATTCCAAATGATTAAATTAGAGATACATACCATCTATACCATAGGGCATTCTACTCATAGTCTGGATGAATTTTTGAATATGCTGCGGTCTTTTGACATTAAAATTCTTGCCGACATACGAAGTTTACCGGGCTCTCGCAGGTTTCCACAATTCGACATGGAAAACATAAAAATATCCTTCGAAGAAACCGGAATACAATATATACATCTGGCCGATTTGGGAGGAAGAAGGAAAATGAAAAAAGAGTCAAAAAACAATCGATGGAATAATGACTCTTTCAGAGGTTATGCCGATTATATGGAAACCAAAGAATTTGAAAATGCAATTGTGAAATTGGCAAATATCGCTTTGGAACAGCCCACGGCTTATATGTGCTCAGAAGCGGTTTGGTGGAGATGCCATCGTTCTATGGTGTCCGATTATTTAAAAGCAAAAGGTTGGGCGGTATTACATATTATGGCAGTAGGGAAAGTTCAGGGACATATATTCACTTCACCAGCAAGAATAGTTGATGGTAATGTATTTTATTATGATGAAAATTAGATTTACATTTAAAAACAAGTTCATGGAAACAAAATTTAAAATAAGCGACAAAGTAAGCTGGAATTCCGAAGCGGGGAGAGTTTCAGGAACTATTATTAGAATACATACCAAAGATTTCGATTATAAAGGTTATGCACACCACGCTACGGAAGAAGAGCCTCAATATGAAATAAAAAGCATTAAGACGGATCATGTGGCAGCTCATAAAGGTTCTGCCCTTACTAAACTCTGAGAAAAATAATCAGAAAAACAAATTAAAAAAACAACGAACCGCCACTAACAAATAAAACGGATTTGCAAAATTGGCTTAATAGAAAGTTGGTTTTGTAATTGGGATGATTTGCTTCGCCGATTCGCTATCTCTCGGGTGAAAGATCCGAAAATAGGGCTTAATTTAGTCCAAAACCCGCTTTGGTACCAGAACATTATGCTGAATTGTTACTTTAACGAGTAACAAACAACAACATAAAGAAAAACGACATTTCAAATCCTGAAACTCCACAAATGAAAATTAAATATCCGCAATCGTATCCTCATTCCTTCTCCGTAGAAGAAGTTGTGATCGCATTCCAAACTAATTCTGAATCAGGGTTAAGCCAACCTGAAGCAGAGAAACGAACAAGAGAGTTTGGTCCGAATATTTATCAAGCTCAAAAGCAAAAAAGTATTTGGCTTATGATGCTTTTGCAATTCAAGAGCCCAATTGTCTATTTGTTATTCTTTGCTGTTGCTGTTACTTTTTATTTTCAAAATATTATTGAAGCAATAGCCATTCTTGTGGTAATAATGGTAAATGCTGCAATAGGATTTTTAATGGAGCTGCAAGCACGCAATTCGATGAATGCGTTGAAGGAAATGGATGTAATACATTCAAAAGTTATCCGTGATGGAAAAGTTCAAGAGATTCCATCTGAAAAAATAGTTCCGGGAGATATAATAGTGTTGGAAGCTGGTGATGTAATTCCAGGTGATGCACATCTGATAGAATCCAATCAATTGCAGTGCGAGGAATCTTCTCTAACAGGAGAGTCACTTCCTATAGAAAAGAATACAGACAAACTTGCGAAAGATATTGCCCTTGGAGACCAATTCAACATGGTATTCAAAGGTACATCTGTTACAAATGGAACCGGGAAAGCCGTTATAACAGGAATTGCCCAACATACTCAATTAGGCACCATCACTTCTTTAGTTGAAAGTTCTAAAGAAAAAGAAACACCGCTTGATAAAAAGATAGGAGCGTTAAGTAAAAAGTTAATATGGATTACGTTGGCAATGACAGGCATTTTTGCAATCACAGGAATTATTCAAGGCAAAGACTGGGTTCTGCTTTTAGAGACTTCCATCGCTTTATCGGTTGCGGCTTTTCCAGAAGGGCTTCCTATTGTTGCCACAGTAGCTTTGGCTTATGGAATGCTTTTGATGGCAAAGCGAAATGCTATCGTTAAAAAATTATCGGCTGTAGAAACATTAGGAAGTACCAATGTGATATTGACCGATAAGACCGGAACTTTAACAGAAAATAAAATATATGTAGATACTTTTTCTTTTCCCAATGAAAAAATAAAAGTTTCAATCAAAGACAATGTGCTGAGTTTTGCAGAAGGGAATATCAAAAACAGTGAAGCTGAATTTCAAAAATTAATATTGATAGGTGCGTTATGTAACAATGCTTCACCAAAGAACGGAGATGACAAAACTGAATTGATAGGTGACCCGATAGAAATTGCTCTGGTACACCTCGCAGACGCATCAGGTTCTGCCACTGAAGAACTGAAACTACAATATGAAAGAACTGGTGAAATACCTTTTAGTTCTGACACAAAAATCATGGGTACTTTGCACAAAAATTCAAACGGATTTTTTATCGCAGCTAAAGGTTCTGTAGAACATTTGTTGATAAAATGCAGCAAGATACAGACAGGAGCTACCATACAAAACCTGAGCGAGGACGACCGAAAAAATATTTTGACGCAATCTGAAGAGATGGCTGCCGATGGTTTGCGGGTACTGGCTTTTGCCTTTAACGAGGAAGGAGAAATTAATAAAGATGATTTTTTAAATTCATTAGTGTATGTAGCGATGATTGGATTCTTAGACCCTCCCCGATTGGATATTAAAGAAGCCATGTTGACTTGTCGTAAAGCAGGAATCAAGATTGTAATGATTACGGGCGATCACCCTTTAACAGCTCTTAATATTGCCAAAAAAGTAGGATTGGTAGATGAAAACGAACAAAATGCAATTACTGGAATAGATATGCCCGATATGGAATCGCTTTCAGATGAATGGAATAAAAAGATACTTTCCACAGCCGTATTTGCTCGTACCACTCCTAAACAAAAACTTGAAATTGTAGCTACTTATCAAAAAGCAGGTAACATTGTAGCAATGACAGGTGATGGAGTAAATGATGCGCCTGCGCTTAAAAAATCAGACATTGGGATTGCTATGGGACTAAGAGGCACGCAAGTGGCTAAAGAGACTGCCAGCATTATTCTCAAAGACGATTCGTTTGAATCCATTACACAGGCAGTATCACATGGAAGAGAGATATTCCAGAACATACAAAAGTTTGTGATATATCTCGTCTCCTGTAATTTAAGTGAAATATTTATTGTGACTAGTTTAGGTTTTATTGTTCCTACCTCTACTTTACTTCCATTGCAAATCCTGTTCTTAAATATGGTAACGGATGTATTTCCGGCACTCGCACTCGGTTTAGGAAAAGGAGATAAAACCGTTATGGAACGACCACCAAGAGATCCTAAACTCCTTATTATATCTAATAGAGACTGGATTACTATTTCTTTATATGCTGCTGCCATGACCTTAGCAGTAATTATTGCTGTGGTTTATTGCAAACAAATTATTTCAACTGATTCCAAAATTATAAATAATGTCGCATTTATTACGCTTGCCTTTGCCCAACTGTTTCATGTATTCAATATGTCTTCCCCACATTCAAATTTTTTTGTGAATGAGATCACCAAAAATAAATTTGTATGGATAGCTCTTTTAATTTGCACCGCTCTAATGGTATTGGTTTTTGCTATACCTCAGATGCGTTCAGTACTCCGCTTGGACGTGCTGCCTGCTCAAGTGTGGCTTGTGTCAATTTTAGCTGGATTGATTCCATTGTTGTCAGTTCAGGTATATAAATTTATTTGGGAGAGAAAAAGTTCAAAATAAACCAACAACTAAAGTGGATTTCTACAACATAGCTCACAATGCCAATTCAAAATGATAAAACAAGTTGAAAACAAAAAAATGCCTGCCTTTCACAGTTGTTTGGCAAAAGTGGCGGTTCATTACTTCGTAAAAACATTTGTGGTTAATCAAACATTAGTTTCTCCGTATCAACATTTGTGGTAAAATCCGTCACCTTCACCAAGCCGCAACATGTTAATGGCAACCGGCACGCAACGAAAAAATGAATATACAGGAACTACGTAGTATAAATGTGCAGATTGAAACTTATCAATCAATTTTTTTGATACTAAAATGTGATCAAAAAATAGATTGTATTGACATTTTCGGCGTATAAGAATTTGGATTGAAAAAAGGCACAATTGGAGAACTTAAATGTTTTGAAACTCACCCGTTATTGATTAATTATGCAGAGAATAAAATTGTAACGTTGCCGGCAGATTATTATTTCAGTTCCACAAGAAATTATGCTGCATTAGAAAATGAATTAGAGGTAACTTGATTAGATTAGCTTTAGTTGGCAATTGGAATGGACACAGTTTGCAAAACTGCGTTAACGATTATAGTAAATTCGGATAGCTATTTCCAAATATTTACGGCGATGGTAAATAGCTTAAATATTGAGAAAACTAACCGAAATATTAATCCGAAATCTATGTGAAAATGCTGTTAAAAAAATTAAATGAAGTTTAAATTAAACAAATTTATACTCTGACTGACCAAATCGTTAAACTAAAAACATGTTTCAATTCAACCGCAACTATTTTGCGCTCACCATTTTGCTTTTTGTGATGGAAATTGCAATTGGTTTGTATGTGCACGACAACTTTATAAGACCTTATTTTGGCGATTTTTTAGTAGTGATTCTACTCTATTGTTTTCTGAAATCCTTTGTAAAAGTATCCGTTTGGGTAGCCGCAGCTCTTGTTTTACTTTTTTCATTTGCTATCGAGAGCGCACAATATTTAAATTTGGTTGAAAAATTAGGATTACAGCATTCAAAAATAGCTAAAGTTGTTCTTGGAAATTCTTTTGCGTGGATGGATTTGCTTGCATATACGTTGGGTATTTTGGCTGTAATTAGCATGGAGAAAATTTTATTTAAAACGAAAGACTAGAAAGCAATAATTACTTCGAGCTCATATTAAAAGAATCAAATTCTTGTAAAAATAAAGTACGTTTTTAAGAACCAATACTAAAAACTTTAAAAATATGATTCAAAAATTATTATCCCCAGCTTCTTAGTCTGCTCATGTAACGGATTGAAATTCGCTTTTTGCAAGACTACCATTTGGTTTATTGATGTTGGTCACGGTATTCCAAAAATGATGAAGCAAATCAATAACACAAAGTAATTTAGTGATCCAATTGGCATCATAGTGCCCGACTCATTGGCTTTAACTGTTTTTGCCGAAGATTTGTGCTACTTAATAATTGTAAGATGATTTTGGACCAGACTGGCTTTAATTCCACTTATTATTACGATGGCAGTTGCCGTGTATAATGTTCAGATCAATGATGGACTAGAAACTATTGAATTAGCACCACTCTATTTTCTTTACTATTGCGCTCTGTTTTTTATGAGAAAATTGTCAATATGCTGTTGATGGAATTCTGAAAAGATAATCATAAACCAACTATTCTTGAAATTTTAATAGTACACCCTTAGTCATGCTGTTTTTAAGGTATATTTAAAGTTTTACTTTTTGTGCAATTTCATAAAAGCAATAATCTCATCAAAGCGTTTGCTCCAAGGCGAGAAATACTGAAGCACCATCGGGACATGCCTTTTGTTCAATTTAATTGGCTCCACATCAGGTTGGAAGGTTTGTAAAGCAACCAAAAAACGGCTATTGGCAATTTTTATGGAATTATAAGTTTTATCTCCTACATAAATTAAAAAGGGAGGCGCGTTTTTGTTTAAAAAATAGATTGGCGAAGCGTCTTTCCATTGCTCAGGATTTGCGGTCCAAGTGGTGAGATAATCGTCTTTTGCCGTTGGCGGATTTTCTTCCAAATAATTTTTCATATCTAATCCTGCCGCATCGTTGAGGATGATTCCAGCAATAGTTCCGGAAGCAATTCCGAACTTTGGATTCATAACCGCTAAAGCACCAAGATGCCCACCTGCAGAATGACCGCTAATATAAATCATATTGGGATTACCATTGTACTGGCTGATGTTCTTTTTTGTCCACTGAATTACAGACACAATCTGCCGCGCCATTTCATCATACGTAGCGTCAGGACTTAACGTATAATCCGGGATAACCGTAATGACTCCCTTGCTGGCAAAATTCCTGCCCAGTAAATCATACGTTCCTTTCCTGCCACTATTCCAATTTCCTCCGTGCACAAAAATTAAAACAGGGACTTGCGCTGCACTTGATTTTCGCGGCACAAAAACATTCAGTCTGGGTACTTTTGAGCTATTTTTATCCACAGATTCTAAATACGAAATATCAGTACTTTTTTTCGCAGCGCAATTGACCAACATAAAAGCACTCAATAAAACGATGATGACGTAGGAGAAACGCATATTTTTTTTTACAAATATAAAATTAAAAAAAGTAGTCTGATACCGCTCATTCTACAAACACAAAACAAAAATCAATCAAAAAATACAAATATTTTTTTTATTTGACTTTTAAAACGCTGTGGTTCTAAACAAAAGAAGCTGCCTTGTGAGACAGCTTCTTCACATTTATCTGTAATTGATTAGTTAAATTGTGAAGCCACATATTCAATTAAGCTTTCATCATTCATTTTATTAGAAGTACTTTGTTTAGTCTCTACATTTTTGTATTGTGGAGTTTCACCCAAATATTTGATGAATTGTTCCTGAGCTGTTCCCGGACCTGTTATGTGTAATTCATCAACATTTTGCATGTGCGCAGTGATGCTTTTGAATAATTTATGAAGTGAATCTCTTTCAGCATTATTAGCTGCATTTTCATTTGAGTTACCACCCTGACCTTCTTCTTTTTCGTGTCCTAAAACTACGAAATCTCCAGAATCTACATTTTCTTTACCTACAATAATTGCATGATGTGAATCCATCCAAACTCCAAATTGTTTTTTACTTTTCTCTGACATTATTTTTTATTTATTTGTTTAATACTTTGTTTTTAAATCGTCAAAAAGTATGCCGTGAAAGTTTAAATACTTTTTCTTTTAAAAACAAGAAATTATTGTCAGTTATTCAGGCTCTGCCTTTAACAAAAAATTTAAGATTGACAGAAATAAATTGTAGGTAAAAATTAATGAAATATAGCTACCTTTATTATAGTCCTGTAATAAAAAATTGCTAACCAAAATATTCTGAAAGTAATGGATTTATAAAATCATTATTTCTTTATTTTTTAATTTATTAATGGCGACTTAAAATAAAAAACTCAACATCTTTTTGTGTGACAAATGACACCAAAAACCAACTCTGTAATTGTAATTTTGTACCATGCAAACAGCTGTAAAAACGCGCAAATATCTTAAAAATAAAACTATGGAAGTATCAAAAATAATCAAAGAAAAACTGGGGACCATTGTCGATGTGCGCTCCTATGATGAATTTATGGGTGGCCATGTTGCAGGTTCATTCAATATTCCGTTGAATGAAATTCCGCACAGAATGCACGAAATACAGGAACTCAAAGCGCCTTTGATACTGTGTTGCGCCTCTGGAAATAGAAGTGGTCAGGCGCAAGTGTTTCTGACCGCACATGGTGTCGAGTGTTATAACGGCGGTTCGTGGCTGGATGTGAATTACCTTCAATCTCAATCTGAATAAAATGATAGAAAGACTCAAAAAATTATTCGGACTTGGTTCCAAAGTGAACTATCCGGAATTAGTGCAAAACGGAGCCATTATCGTTGATGTGCGCAGCAAAGCGGAATATTCCACGGGGCATATAAAAGATTCTATTAATATTCCTGTTGATGCGCTACGCAATAATCTCTACAAACTGAAAGATAAAAACCAACCTATAATTACGTGTTGCGCTTCAGGAATGCGAAGTGCTTCGGCAAAAAGTATTTTGAAATCAAATGGATATACAACAATTTATAATGGTGGTGGATGGAGCAGTCTCAGAAATAAAATAAGCTAAATAAAAAACTAATTTGTTAGCGATGAAGCTTGATGAAAAGAAAAAAAAAAAATGCAACATCGACAGGAATTGTAATGTCGACTATCAACAAACAAGCCTGCACAGCGGATACAATTACAAATATAAAAGCATAATTTCAATACCAGAAAAGCATGACATATTGCGTTCCAATAAATATGAAGCCCACTAAATGTGGGCTTCCTTGTGAATTATAATTTAACTTAAATAAAAATGTGCTGTGTTTTTACAGCTAACGAAAAATTTTTATTATTCAGCCATGGCCGGATAATCAGTGTATCCTTTCACTGTGTCAGTGTAAAACGTACTTTGGTCTGGTGTGTTTAATGGCGCATCAGCTTCAAAACGAGCCACTAAATCCGGATTCGCAATAAAGGGAACTCCATAAGCAACAAGATCAGCGTAACCGTCCTCGATAACTTTGATACCCGTTTCTTTATTAAAACTTTTATTGATGATTAAAGTTCCTTTATAAAACGGTCTGAAATGTTTGGCCACTTCAGTAACTGCAAAAGGTACATCATCCACTGGCGTAAAAGGCTCCGTTAAATGCACATACGCTAAACCATAATCATTTAAACGGTTTACAATATATTCATGCGTTGGAATTGTCTCTTTATCCAGCATCATTCCCTGCGAATTGTGCAATGTAGGATTCAATCGAACGCCAACTTTGGAATAATCAATAACACCTTTTAAAGCATCAAGAATATCAAATAGGATTCGGGATTTATTTTCAATAGAACCGCCGTATTCATCAGTACGATGATTGGAATAACCATTAAAAAACTGTTGCAACAAATACCCGTTGGCAGCGTGCAATTCGATTCCGTCAAAACCTGCAGTCATCGCATTTTTTGCTCCGTTTTTAAAATCTAGAACGGTTTGGTTAATGTCTTCAATCGTCATTTCTTTTGGAGTCACCGTATCTACAAAACCATCTTTGGTATAGGCTTTTGCATGAGGATTCAGCGCTGAAGGTGCGTGGGGTAATTCGCCATTATGTAAATCCGGATGCGACAATCGTCCCGTGTGCCACAATTGCGCAAATATGGTTCCTCCTTTTTCGTGTACTGCTTTTGTAACCAGTTTCCAACCTTCAGTTTGTGCTGCACTGTAAATTCCAGGCACATTGATAAAACCAACTGCTTTTGTGCTTACAAACGTTCCCTCAGAAACAATTAAACCTGCTGTAGTTCTTTGCGCATAATATTCTGCTGTAAGTGCTGTAGCAACATTTCCTTCATTATTAGAACGGCTTCGCGTCATTGGCGCCATCACCATTCTGTTTTTTAAAGTACGGCTTCCTAATGTATAGGGTTGAAATAAAATTGATTTACTCATTTGATTTTTTGTTAAAAATTAGTAGTTTATGTATATGCAATACTGGCTTTCAAACCAATACTTGTAAAAAGAGTCCAAATAGTTTTTAAGGTTTCTTCATCATTTCCTTTTAAAAGAACGGAATTTTCTACTTCATCCATTGATTCGAAACTCTGAATAACTTTAGAAAAAGGAAATAAAAGCTGTAATTTGTCAAGAGTACTTTCAAAATCAATCGTATTCTTTTCGTTCACCAAAACAAGTACGATTTTACCCGTAGCGACTCTTTTGATTTTTTTAGTAAAATTATCATCAGTTGCCGCATCATTTGAAAGTATTATAATATCCGCCTCCCAGCTTGCATTAGTTGGACAAATCATTATCTCCGCATTTGCCTTTGGAAACTCTAAAAGTATTTGGGCATAAACATTATTCAGCACAACAGCATCATAATCAAACAACAAAACGGAATTGGTTTTGGCAATTTGCTTCGCTAAAAAAATACTTTTGGTTTCTGAAACTCCGAGGACTGCAAATGTTCTTCTATTTGACATGAACTTTTATTTACAGGACAAAGTTAAGGCTGTACGGCTAAAAAAACAGTTGATGTAAAACAAGAAATTCTATTGATCTAAATCAATTTTAATTAACTCCGATTGTTAATTTGTTTGCGAACCCGACTCAATGTTTCGGGTTTAAGTCCAAGGTAGGAAGCGATCATGTGTTGGGGAACACGATTTACAATTCCGGGATAAGCAATTCCTAAATTGATATATTTTTCTTCGGCGGTTTCTGTTAAGGCTGAATTTATTCTGGCTTGATTTGCGATATAAGCATTTTGCAATAACAAGCGTTGGTATCTTTCGAACATGGGAATTTTATCCATCAAAGCTTCTCTGGCAGCTGTTGTCAGCAAAAGTAGTTCAGAATCTTCAAGTGCTTCAATGGTATAAATAGAGTTACTGTTGGTCAAAAAACTGGACAAATCAGTAATCCACCAGCCTTCAATTGCAAATTGTACGATGTGTTCATTTCCTTTTTCATCCATGGAAAAAGAGCGAAGAATTCCTTTTTCAATAAAGGCATTGTAGATGCAAATATCTCCTTCCTGCAACAAAGTTTGTTTTTTGCGCAACTTTTTAGGGATAAAAAAAGTTTTACACAACTCCATTTCTACTTGAGACAGTATCACTTTTTCCTGAATGCTTTTGAATAATTTTTCAAACATGGCTGCAAGGTACTAAATACTCAATTATCCATGAAAAATTTTATTGTTGCAAAATTTAAAATCTTTGATAACTATTAACAAATCTAAAAATGGAACCTTTTATTAATCAAATTATCTGATTATATTTGCGCAGTCTAATTTTAACACACAAATGAAACCGAACACACAACAATTAAACGATTTAACAATCCAAGTCAGAAGAGATATTCTTCGAATGGTACACGCAGTCAACTCAGGTCACCCAGGTGGCTCTTTAGGTTGCACTGAATTTCTTGTCGTCTTATACCAAAATATAATGGAACGCAAAGAAGGCTTTGATATGAACGGTATTGGAGAAGATCTTTTCTTCCTTTCAAACGGGCATATTTCACCAGTGTTTTATAGCGTTTTGGCAAGAAGTGGTTATTTTCCGGTTTCAGAACTGGCTACTTTCCGTTTGATCAATTCGAGGTTACAAGGTCATCCAACTACACATGACGGATTACCCGGAATTCGTATTGCGTCTGGTTCTCTTGGACAAGGATTATCAGTAGGGATTGGAGCTGCTCAAGCAAAAAAATTAAATGGTGACAACCATATTATTTACACGCTTCACGGCGATGGTGAATTGCAGGAAGGTCAAAACTGGGAAGCAATCATGTATGCTTCTGCAAAAAAAGTTGACAACCTTATCGCTACAATCGATTTAAACGGAAAACAAATTGATGGTTCTACTGACGAAGTTTTGGCTATGGGAAGTGTCCGTGCTAAATTTGAAGCTTTTGATTGGGATGTTTTAGAAATTGAAAAAGGAAACGATATAGAAGCTATTATTGCTGGTATGAACGACGCCAAATCAAGAACTGGAAAAGGAAAACCAGTTTGTGTATTGTTGCACACGGAAATGGGTAATGGTGTAGATTTTATGATGTACAGTCATGCTTGGCACGGTAAAGCACCTAATGATACGCAACTTGAAATTGCATTAGGTCAAAATTATATTGAAGCAGAAAGCGACTATTAAATAATTATGAATTATAAATTATAAATTGTGAGTTCTCATAATCGTTTGATTTATAAATTATTCAATTAAGAAAAAATGAAAAAATATACGAATACAGGAAGTAAAGATACGCGTTCAGGTTTTGGAGCGGGAATGACTGAATTAGGTCAAAAAAACGAAAATGTTGTGGCACTTTGTGCAGATTTGATAGGCTCCTTAAAATTTGATGATTTCAAGAAAAACCATCCGGAGCGTTTTTTCCAAATTGGAATCGCGGAAGCCAACATGATTGGAATTGCCGCAGGTTTAACCATAGGAGGAAAAATTCCTTTTACCGGAACTTTCGCTAACTTTTCTACAGGAAGAGTGTACGATCAAATTCGTCAGTCGGTTGCGTATTCAGAGAAAAATGTGAAAATTTGTGCTTCACATGCCGGGTTAACTTTAGGAGAAGACGGTGCAACACACCAAATCCTTGAAGATATTGGTTTAATGAAAATGTTGCCGGGAATGACTGTTATTAACACGTGTGATTACAACCAGACAAAAGCAGCTACATTAGCAATTGCGGATCACCATGGTCCTGTTTATTTGCGTTTTGGTCGCCCGGTGGTGCCAAACTTTATGCCCGCTGATGAGCCTTTCGAAATAGGAAAAGCAATTGTTTTAACTGAAGGTTCTGATGTAACTATTGTAGCTACAGGACATTTAGTTTGGGAGGCGTTAATCGCGGCTGAAGCATTAGAAGCACAAGGAATTTCGGCTGAAGTAATAAACATTCATACGATTAAACCACTGGATGAAGAAGCTATTTTGAATTCATTGGCTAAAACAAAATGTATTGTTACCGCTGAGGAACATAATATTCTTGGTGGTCTTGGCGAAAGCATTTCCAGAGTCTTAGCCTTGAACAGTCCGTTACCGCAAGAATTTGTGGCGGTGAACGACAGCTTTGGAGAATCCGGAACACCAGAACAATTAATGGACAAATACAAATTGAACAATCAAGCGATTGTTGAAGCTGTAGAAAGAGTGATGAAAAGAAAATAATCTCTTCATTTTATACCAAAAAAAAACAGTTCAATTTAGATTGAACTGTTTTTTTTTTTAAAATTGTATTTTTTAGTTACATTTTACTAAATGCCTTTTGACTCTGTCCGGATTAGTAGTATTACCGTCACAGCTAGGGATAGACTCAAAAGGGATTAAAACACCATTAGTACCTGTGATTTCTGTTCTGGTACTGATTCCATCACCATCATCATCCGTGTCTAAAAAATTAGGAATTCCATCTTTATCAGTATCATCCGGATTTGCGACACCAGTTGCAAAAACACTCATATAACCATCTCCATCCAAATCCTCTTGAAAATTTTTAATTCCATCACCATCCGAATCAACTCTGCTAATTTCATATAATTTAATACTAAAAACCAATGGCGCATAAGCTGGAATAGAGCCATTTCCTGTATTATAATAACCTAATCCCGAAGGTATAAAAAGAACTCCTGCTCCAAAATCTTTGTAAGAAATGGTACCATCAGTATTAGATGAATATGTTCCTGATTTAAATTCCGGAAAAGATTGCTCCCAACCTTTTATAAGAGGGTCATTAGGATTATATAAGTAAAAAAACTGCTGCGGACTCTTAGCTTCTTCGAAAAAAGTAGCTGTTAACGTTTCAACTTCGGCAACTTTTTGACGGGACAAATAATCTCCCTTATAAGAAGTTAGTATCCCGTCCGTATTTGTAGGTGAGATTCCTGTTCCTTCTCTTAAAACCAAGTAATACAATGTATACGTAATGTCGTGAAGTTTTACAGGTCTACTCAAAAGTTTAGGATATGTAGGACTCTTCAAATAAGAATAGATAGAAGGTTGCGTTCCACCTGTTGCAATCTTAGTAAACGTAACATCTTGATCGTCTTGAAAACCGGCGTGGTTCACAACGGTAATATAATATGTTTTTAAATACTCTTCAATATCCGTTAAATCAGTTGCATATTGCACTGCATAGTCTCTTGGTGGGGTGATTTCTGCTGGGGCATCATCCTTTGAACATGAAAATAAAGAGACGGTTGTAATTAATAGAATAAAATAATACTTAAATTTGTTCATTATAGCTAATTTTTTAAGTGCGCAAGATACAATATTGATTGATTTTTGTAAACTATTTAACTCCGATTTTAGAAAATTTATGAGAATAGATAAATATTTATGGTGCATGCGGTACTACAAAACCAGAAACATGGTTACCGAAGCCTGTAAGAAGAATCACGTAACGGTAAACGGTCTAGTTGCCAAACCTTCAAAGGAAGTTTTCCCTACTGATAAAATTACATTTAGAAAAGACCAAATTACCCAAATCATTACGGTTTTGGACATTCCTGAAAACCGTGTCGGGGCAAAATTAGTTGATATTTACAGGCGAAACGATACGCCGGCAGAAGCGTATCAACATCTTGAACTTTTAAAATTATCGAAAGAACACTATCGAAAAAATGGAACCGGAAGACCAACTAAAAAAGACCGAAGAGACATTGATGAATTTGGTAATGAAATAATTACTGACGACAGCACCGAATAAAAAACAGGACATAATCTAAGATCTCAATTGGCGGTAACTTTAAACAATAAACTAAAATAATGAGCAGAAATATCATCTTAACGAAACAAGAAATAGAGCATAAAATAAAAAGAATTGCGTACCAAATCTATGAAACCTTTGTAGACGAAGAAGAAATTGTAATTGCGGGAATTGCCACTAACGGTTTTATTTTTGCAAAAAAAATCGCATTGGTTCTGGAATCCATATCGCCCATTAAAGTTTCGCTTTGCGAAGTGCAAATCAACAAACAAAATCCGCAGTTGCCCATTCACACTTCCTTACCAAAAGAACAATACGCTAATAAAGGCTTAATTCTGGTTGACGATGTATTGAATTCAGGAACAACACTAATTTACGCAGTAAGGCATTTTATTGACGTTCCGTTGAAAAAATTCAAAACAGCGGTTCTCGTTGACAGAAACCACAAAAAGTATCCGGTAAAAGCAGATTTTAAGGGAATATCGCTTTCTACCTCATTACTGGAACATGTGCATGTTATTTTTGATCAAGACAATGATGATTGTGCGTATTTAAGCTAAAATAGCAACAATATCTAAAACCGTCTGATCAATGGTTTTATTATCAACTACCACTTTGTATTGCGCCTGATTGTAATAAAAGCTTCGATCAAAAAGATGTTTTGCAATAAACTCTTTCATTTCGTCCTCGCTTTTAGCGGCTATAAGAGGACGTTTGCTTTTATTAAGCTTCAATCTATTAAATAAAGTCTGAATTGACGCTTTAAGATAAATAGAAACAACATTATCGCCTTTTAACAAGTCATGGTTATTGGCATAACACGGCGTACCTCCGCCCAATCCTATAATTAATTGCTCTGGCGAATTCAATAATTCGACAAAAACTTCATGTTCTAACTTTCTAAAATATATTTCTCCATGTTTCTCAAAAATGGTATTTATGGATAAATTTGCTCCCTCTTCAATTTTTTTATCCAAATCCACAAAAGGAATTCCGATATTTTTAGACAGATTATTTGCAATTGTGGACTTACCACAACCCATATAACCCAATAATATAATTTTTTTCATCTGAATAAAACCTTACAAATTAAGGTGTTGAGTAATTTTGTTTAAAAAAGACAAATTTATAATAAAATTGCTTTGAAAACTCCAAAATAAGTCCTTATATTTGCACCCGCGTTCAAGGAAAGAATATGACTCGATAGCTCAGTTGGTAGAGCACATCACTTTTAATGATGGGGTCCTGGGTTCGAGCCCCAGTCGGGTCACAATTTTAGTGATCAACACATAATTTTCTTGAAAGCATTGACTCGATAGCTCAGTTGGTAGAGCACATCACTTTTAATGATGGGGTCCTGGGTTCGAGCCCCAGTCGGGTCACAAAAAGGTCGAGTAATTTATTACTGGACCTTTTCTTTTTTAAGGCCACGTGGAGAAACGGTAGACTTGCCAGCTTGAGGGGCTGGTGCTCGAAAGGGCGTGCGGGTTCAAATCCCGCCGTGGTCACAAAGCAGAATGCTTCTAAAACAATCAAGTATACTTGAAGGTTTCAGAAGCATTTTGCTTTTTACAAAAAATCATTTTATGAAAAATAATCAGGCGATATTCATAAGCAATTGTTTTTTTTCAATTTTAAAAAATATTTCCTAACGCATTTAAAAAAAAATAACCATCAAAATTCCCACGGACAGGCTTCCTGCAAAAAAGAAGAAAGTACCAATGTATAAAAATGTTGTATTGTTTTTTACTTTCATAGGTTTACTGCTTTGTCTTTCTGGTGCTGTGTTTCCCATCTTTAGTGCTGTTTTAATTCGATAAATAATGATTCGATTTAAAATCTCTATTTATGCAAAATTACGGGTATGAAAAGGCTTCCACAATACCAACTTTTAGTGATTTTTTAATTGAATCTAAGATTGATAAAGTCTATTCAAAATAAAACACATTTCTATTCGTTAACTAAATAACTAAAAAAAGAATTGTACCTTTATATAATTGTCACCCATTAATAATTAAAGAAATTCCCCCAATTTCAAACCTTAAATTTTATGAGAAAATTAGTCCTACTAGCATTATTATTATTAACTTCCTTATCGGGATGGAGTCAAAATCCAATCGCTTATGACTTATTTGACAAAGCGTTAAAGAAAGCAGAAGTGGGAAACAACAAAGGCGCCATCGATGATTACAGTAAAGCAATTCGAATTGATCCTTTATTCGCCTCGGCATACCTAAACAGAGCTCTTTTGAAACAAAAATTAGGTGATATTAAAGGTGCTTTAAACGATGTAGACACAACAATAAAAGTAGAACCTAAAAGAAGTGATGCTTACACCACAAGAGCCGACATTAACTATAAAGCGAAGGATTACAAAAGTACGATCGAAGATTGCACCATGTCTATTAGTTTAAACGAAAAGGATTATATCGCGTATAATTTAAGAGGCCTTTCTAATTTTCATTCTAAAAATAAGAAAAATGCCTGTGCCGATTTTACCAAAGCAATCCAATTAGGCAGTCAGAGTGCCGTAAAAAACAAAAAAATGTTTTGTAAATAAAAGGTTGACACAAATTATTTAAAATTTACTCCATAAAAAAAGCGTCTTGAAACTATCAAGACGCTTTTCATTAGCTGTAAACCCATTTATTTCATTAATTGCTGTAACGGTTTCAATTGTTCTAAATCGATGTTGGATTGTTGTAACACACTCATCATAGTCATTACGCTGGTAGGGTTCATATCTTTGCCCAAAATTCTCACCACTGCAAAACCATTTTCTTTTTTATTGGCATAAAAAACAAATTCCTCGATATGTTCATCGGCACCAACAAAGCTAACCGAAGCACCTTCTTTGCCTGAACCAAATTTCATCAATTGCTGATACTTATTGTCTTGTAAAATCAAGTCAACTTTGGCACGTTCCGTTTCAAACTCTGCCTTGTTGGTATCATTTAATTTGAAAGCCAGCACATTAATTTTGTCAAAAGATTTCAAAGCATCAATTTGTGCCACCGACAATTTTGTTTTATCCACATTCAAAATATCGGAAGAAACATCAAGTGCAACAAAATTTTTGTTTTCGGTGTTTTCCACAAAATACTTTTGCAAGGTTGGCTCCGAGCTGCAACTAATCAGGAACATACTGAAAATTAGTGCAATTCCATAGGTCATTTTCATCTTATTTTTTACCTTTAGTTGCTTTCTTCAGGTCATCGCCTCCAGGAATTCTCATCTTATCGGTAAGAATCGAAATTTCATTCAAATCGAAAGTACCGGTCAGAGACATCAGAACCGTATCGTCATTTTTAGCCCCTTCAATAAACATCAGTAATTCTTTTATTTGTGAATCAGTTGAACCTGATTTTACCAAAATTTTTATGTTTCTGCCATTCTCATTTACGCGCATCAACTCTTCTAAGCCGGCTGATTTGATGTACTTGTCGGCAACTAATTTCATTTCTCCCTCTACCCGAGTGCTTTTGGTAGTGAAAACTTTTAAATTATCAAGCTTTTTTATTAACGCCAAGTATTGTTGGGTTTCTTTGTCAGAAGCGTCAACTTTTACTTTACTCATCAAGTCAAACATTTTTTTATTGACAATAATTGAGGTTACATCATCTTGTCCGTCAAATTTATCGAAGGCTGTTTGCGCAAAAATTGGACTCGCAATAAAAACGAGTAATACGATGATTAAAAACTTTTTAGATGAACTTAGACGTGAGTTCTTTTGAATCTGTTTTGCTGGTGTGCAAAAACTTGGATTGGGATTGATTGATTTCATTTTTTTTAATTTGTTTACGATTATTTTAATTGATTGTAGCGTTTTACGCCGTGATTAATATTTTTCGGAAGATATTAAATGCCCCCGGATTTATTTTTTTGTTTTCTGAACACTTTATTTTTAGCAATTTGATACTCTTCAATATACTTTACACTTTCTATGCCAACGTTTACGTTATTCGACAATAAATACAACGCTTTTTGAGTCGCTTTGAAAGCTAGTTCAGGATCATCGTAAGTTCCTAAATCTTTACTTTTAGTCACCGTTTCCGAATCATAAAACATATACGTTCCTATTCCCATCAAAACAACAACCGAAGCCGCAATAGAAACCCAAGCTAAATTCCTTTTTTTATACTTGTTTTCACCCTTATGAATTTCGAATGCTGAAATTTCCTGCTTGTACTGCTGCCCTTTTGCAACAGCAAAATGTTTAAATAACGATGCATATTGTTGTAAATGTGGAGCAACCTCAGGTGACGCAAAATAATCCTGCAATTCTTGCTCGTCATTAATCGTGGTTTCCCCTTCAAAATATTTTTTTAGTAACGTTTCTGCTTTATATAATTCCATAATTGTGTGTTTTCGTCATGTATTCTCGTATCGTTTTTCGTGCTCTGGAAAGTGAAACTCTAATAGCACTCTCCGTCATATCAAGCATTTTAGCCATTTCTTCAAATTCATATTGCTCAATATCCCGGAGTTGAATGATCATTCGTTGCTGCTCCGGCAATTGACTTATACTTCTTTCAACCCAATTCAAACTATCATTATCTTCCAGTTTCTTGTCCAAAGCAGGAGCTGAATCTGTGTAGTTACTAGAAACAATTTTCAGATTATCTGCTCGCTTGGATTTCAATTGATCTAAACAATAATTTTTTGTAATGGTCATCGCAAATGCCTCAATACTGCTATAACTGGAAAGCCCGCCATTCTTGCTCCATAATTTCACCAAAACTTCTTGAGTCGCATCTTCGGCTTCCTCGGTACTCACCAGCAATCGCTTAGCCAACCTGAAGACTTTGTCTTTGAAAGGAGCCACAATTAGCACAAACTCATTTTGGTTCATAAAAATTAGGTATTAAACTGATTATAGAATTAAGACGATTCAAATTTATTTTTGCAACATCGAACATAAAATAAAACTAAAGTTAGTATTTTTACGTTTATTAAGATTAAAACAAATATATGAGAACTGCATTCAAATTTACACTTTTATTATTCATCGCTACATTTGCATTCCAAAGTTGTCAGGACAATGATGATATTGCACCTCCCGCCAGTTTAGAAATCCAGGATTTCATATGGAAAGGCATGAATCAATACTATTTATGGCAAGCTGATGTTCCAAATTTAGCAGATAACCGTTTTGCAGATCAAACTGCATTAAACACTTTTCTACGAGGCTATCCGGTTCCTGAGGATTTATTTGCTGCTTTAAGAGTGAGTCCGTCTATTGATAAATTCAGTTGGATTGTAAGTGATTATTTGGAGCTCGAAGGAACTCTTCAAGGAACAACAAAAAACAACGGAATCGATTTTG
The DNA here is from genome assembly GCF_049896525.1 of Flavobacterium sp. DSR3-2. Classification (NCBI taxonomy): domain Bacteria; kingdom Pseudomonadati; phylum Bacteroidota; class Flavobacteriia; order Flavobacteriales; family Flavobacteriaceae; genus Flavobacterium; species Flavobacterium sp. DSR3-2. Next base: position 86,725 of record NZ_JAFCUM010000014.1, on the reverse strand, counting down.
GTTTAAGCTTTAAACCAGGAAGTACTACCGAAATATTTGGTTATGTGCGTTATATTATTGCAAATTCAGATGCTTCTACTAAAAATATTAAGCGTGGTGATTTTTTTACGGCTGTAAATGGAACGCAACTGACGGTCAGCAATTATAAATCATTACTTTTTGGCGCCAACGAAAGTTACACGCTAAATCTTGCGGAATTCAACGGAACTACAATTGTTGGGAATGAAAAATCAGTCTCATTAACAAAAACAGTGCTTTCTGAAAATCCAATTTTAATCAATAAAGTAATCACTTCTGGTGCTCACAAAATAGGATATTTGATGTACAATGGTTTTTATGCCAATTATGACAAGCAGTTAAACGATGCTTTTGCTGCTCTAAAATCACAAGGAGTTACGGACTTAGTATTAGACTTAAGATATAATGGTGGTGGTTCAGTGCTATCTGCGACACGATTGGCAAGTATGATTACAGGACAATTTACAGGAAAAGTTTTTGCAAAACAACAATGGAATGCGAAAATCAATGCCTATTTCGAAGCCGAAAATCCAAGTGCTTTATTCAATTATTTTACAGATAAAATTGAGTCAACAGCCATAAACAGTTTGAACTTGACAAAAGTTTACATCTTAACTAGTGCAAGTTCAGCATCAGCAAGCGAACTTGTAATTAATGGATTAGAACCTCACATCAACGTAATACAAATTGGTGATGTAACGGTAGGAAAAAATGTTGGATCTGTTACTCTTTATGATTCTCCAAGTTTTGGTTCAGAAAATAGAAATCCAAACCATAGATATGCGATGCAGCCTATTGTATTAAAAATTGTCAACTCTGTTGGGTTTGGAGATTATTTCAAAGGATTGCAACCTGATTTTTTAGTAAAAGAGTCTTTGAGCACATTAGGTGTTCTTGGTGATACAGCTGAACCTTTATTAAACACAGCTATCGGAAAAATAACCGGGACATCACGTATGGCACGACAAAACCCAGGAAAAGAATTTGACTTTTTCACTGATGCAAAATCGATAAAAGGAATGCAAAACCAAATGTATATTGAGAAAGCACCAGAAGGACTTTTGAAAGCTTTGGAATAAAAATACAGTTACACAATAAATCTTACTTTTTGTAAGTTATTATTGAATAACCATTTAAGACAAAACCAAATGAAAAAAGCAATTCCGTTCTTTCTGACTTTTGCGACCATCGTATCTTTTGCATTCGTAACAACACATACTGGAAAATCCAAACATATCAATGTTGTTATTGATGCTGGGCATGGCGGATCCGATTTTGGAGCTACTTCGAGCAGCAGCAATGAAAAACGAATTGTAGCCCAAATCACGGATAAAATCAAATTTTTGAATAAAAACGAAAATGTTACTATTCACCTCACGAGAATTGGAGATCAATTTCTTTCTTTGAGCGACCGTTCTGCACTGATTAACAAGATCAAACCTGATTTAGTTTTGTCATTGCATATCAATCAAAATGCAAATGTAGCAAAATCAGGAATGGAATTTTATGTTGCTACAGAGTCGATTGCGAACGAAAAGTCAAATGAAATTGCGGTTGAACTTCGCAACAAATTTATCCGCAATACTACTATAAAATCATCTGAAGTAAAGAAAGCTCCCTTTTATATTTTAAAAAAATCGGAAGTCCCGGCAGTACTTGTTGAATTGGGTTATATGTCTAATCTTGATGATAGAGAATATTTAACAAATGATTTGGAACAAAACAAAATTGCAGCAACTATCGTAGAATTCATTTCAGAGTTGAAATAACAATAAGTTACAAAAAAGAAAAGGCTTTCAGTGATGAAAGCCTTTTTCTGTTTACGTAGATTCGAATTACAATTTGATATTCATACCTAATTTAAAATTTCTTCCTAAAGTATTATAGCCTACATTTTCAACAAAATCAGCGTTCAACATATTGCTTACCGCACCAAAAACGGACAATCTGTTTTTTACCAATTCATAACGAACAGAGGAGTTTATTAACTGATACGAACCTAAAACAATTTTTGTTGTAGCAAAGCTGTTTCCATCAAAAAAAGCATCATTTCTACTGTCAACATATTGATAATCTACGTTCAAAAACAACCTGTTATTGATTTGAAAATCCAATGCTGAATTCACTTTATGTTTGGAAATCAATCGATCCAGTGCGCTATCCACTTGCGTAAAAGTATAATTTGAATTCCAGTGGATTTTTTCGCTCAAGGCAAAAGAGGCTTCGATTTCTACTCCTTTCGCTTTATTCAATCCGTCAATGTTAATGTAGTTCGAATCAAAAGTTACCGGATTAAAATAAAATCCGATAAAATTAGTTTGCTCACGGTAAAAAGCAACTGCATTCAGTTTTATTTTTTTATTCGATAATAGCGTCTCAAAACCTGCCTCCAAAGTCCTATTTTTCTCTGGTGTCAAATTGGAATTTCCATATTCAGAATACAATTGATACAAACTTGGCGTTACAAAAGCAGTGCTGTAAGATGCTAAAATCTTCAATGGAATGGTTTTAAAATCATACGATGGATTTACATTATAAACCAATTGATTGCCATATTGACTGTGAATATTCAACCGCGCTCCAGCATTCAAATTCAATCCAAAATCCGTGGTAAAAACACCCGTGACATAAGGATCAATCATGTTGAATTTAGTAGCTTCCTTCAAAATTCCACCATAAGGAGTAATGCTGTTCATGTCATGAAACTGATATTGGGCTCCGGCAACTAGGAAAAACGATTCTGAAAATTCATATTTGTTATAACCATCTACGTTGACACTTCTAGATTCATACTCCGAAAATCCTGGCGTATTTGAATAAAAATCGAAGTCGTTATACGTACGTACGATTTTGTTGAAGCTGGAGTTCATAACAAATTCCCCTTTGGAATATTTGTATTTTGGTAAAAAACCAAAACGAAATTGTTCCGATTCTGTGGAATTCAAATCGGTATCATTTGCACCAGTGTTATCAAAAGAAGCATCATAATCAGAGCCTATTTTATCATAATTACCAAAGAAATCTAATGTCAATTTTTCTGTAGCTTTATATCCTAACTTTGCAAGATAATTGATTCTGGAAAAACGATCCGCTTCATAATTGTCAGATGGATTTACGGGAGCAATCTGTGACATTCCACTTATTTCAGTGCTATTTAAAGACACGAAATAATTCACCTTTTTAGCATTTCCGTTGACCGAAAAACCTTGATTGTAATTTTGTAAGCTGGTTTTATCAGTATTTGCAGTATTATTGGTTCCCACATTTACATACGCATTCCCCTCAATAGATTTCTTGCCTGATTTTTTCAAGTTAATATTTATTACTCCAGTTGCAGCACCTGAACCATACAACGTGCTCGCTGCACCTTTCATAATTTCAACGCTTTCCACCTGCTCCACCGGAAGCAAACGCAAATCATATTCAAAACTAATTCCGGACGCATCATTCACCGGAATTCCATCAATAAGAATCAACACTTGATTGTTTTTTCCACCCCGAATGTAGTACCCTAAATTTTTGCCGGCAGCACTTTGGTTCCCGTTAATTTCTAATCCTGCTACAGAGCTTAAAATGTTTGCCAGGCTTTGTCCGGCTTTGTTTTTTAGATCCTCAGCTGTAATTTTAGTAATAACTTTTCCTGATTTTTCTTTTGCCAAAGCAAATTTGGAGTCGGAAACCACCACTTCTTTCAATTCACCTTCAGAAGAGATTGTTTGATTTTGTTGCGCAAAAGCACAGGTTGTTATTAGTACGAATAACGCACTAATACGAACGATTTTTTTGTTCATTTTATAAAACATAAAGTAACAGCTATTTTCTGCTACATGACTAAAAATGGGGAGAAAAGCATAGAATTACCCATACCCAAACCTTTTTTCCCGAAAGTTTGATACTCGATGTAGTAGGCAGGTCTCCTGGCTTGCGTCTTGTTGTTTACCTTCTCATTCTTGATTTAGGGTTATCGATTTTTCCTTTAGGATTTTTCAATCCCAATTCCCAAATCATAACTTCTTAAATTTTCGAACAATGGTTTTGTAGATAACAACAAGCTTGATAGCTTACAGTTGCGGGTACAGCCCAGGATTTTAAATTCTTGATTTAGGATTCTTGTTTTAGGATTTAACTCCTGAAATCTGAATCCTGAAATCTGTAATCTTTCACCTGATTCCCTTTTAATGCTGGTTTGAAAAATCAAAGCAGCAACCTCATAACGGGTGCAAATATAGCTTTATGATTGGAATAAAAAATAAAATTTGATTTTTAAAACGGATTAAATATACCTTTGCAGTTCTTGAAAATTATTTTATGAACTCATATTTATTAAAATTTACGCTCTTTTTATTTGTCGTCACTTTCGGTGGATGCAAACAAAATGACAAGACTTCCACTGTTGCAAATAAAGCCGCAACTAATGAAGTTCAGTATGCAGAGGGTTTGGAAATTTATAAATACCAAGGCTACACAATTGTAAAAGTCACACGACCTTGGCCAGAAGCCAAAGAAAATTTTACTTACGTTTTACAGAAAAAAAACGGCATTATTCCGGATAGTTTAAAACAGTTTTCCATCATTCCAATTCCAATACAATCGATTGTTGTTACCTCGACCACTCACATTCCGGCACTTGAAATGCTAGGCGTCGAAAATACTTTGGTTGGTTTCCCGAACACCAATTATATTTCATCTGAGAAAACCAGAAAACGCATTGATTCGGGAAAAGTAAAAGAAGTAGGAACCAATGAAACTCTAAACACCGAAGTTTTGATAGATATGGCTCCAAATGCCATCGTCAGTTTTGGTTTGAACGACAGTAATCCAACGCTCGATAATCTTCAGAAAAGTGGTTTGAAAGTACTGTTAAATGGCGATTGGGCAGAACAATCACCACTTGGAAAAGCGGAATGGATTAAGTTTTTTGGGGCCTTGTACGGATTAGATTCCAAAGCAAATACTATCTTTTCCGAAATTGAAAAGGAATACACAAACACTTTGGCTTTAGCCAAAAAAACAACTTCAAAACCTACCGTTTTGAGCGGTGCAATGTTTCAGGATCAATGGTATGTGCCTCAAGGCGACAGTTGGGCAGCATTATTTTTAAAAGACGCTTATTCAAATTATTTGTGGGCTGACTCAAAGGGAACTGGTAGTTTGCCCTTGCCATTTGAAAAAATTTTAGAAAAAGCTAAAAATGCCGAATATTGGATTGCTCCCGGAGATTTTTCTTCGTTAAAACAAATGAGCGACAGTAATCCGCATTACAGTGAATTTACCTCTTTTAAAAATAAAAAAGTATATTCGTACGGCATAAACAAAGGCGCAAAAGGTGGAATTTTATATTTCGAATGGTCTCCTACACGACCTGATTGGGTCCTGAAAGATTTGATTAAAATTTTTCATCCCGAGTTGCTACCAAATCACAAGCTTTTTTTCTTTCAGAAATTAGAATAAATTGACCAGAACCAACCGAAATACAGTACTTTTTATCTTCCTGACCATCGGGATGTTTTTTTTATTTGTCATAAACATCAGTTTAGGATCCGTTTCTATTCCTGTGAAAGATGTTTTTAGGAGTCTAACCGGAGAAAATGCGAGCAAAGAAACCTGGGAATATATCATAATCAATTACCGCTTACCAAAAGCCACTGCCGCTACTCTTGTTGGAATGGGATTATCCATCAGCGGCTTATTAATGCAAACACTATTTAGAAATCCATTGGCTGGGCCTTACGTACTTGGATTGAGTTCCGGTGCCAGTTTAGGTGTTGCAATCGTTATTTTAGGAGCAACACTGTTACCGCCATTTTTAGCGACAATTTTACTTTCTTCTTACGGGATTATTTTGGCATCAAGTCTGGGTAGTTTTACAGTTTTACTGGCTGTTTTAGCCGTTTCCCATCGGTTGCGAGATACCATGGCCATTTTAATTGTTGGACTAATGTTTGGAAGTTTGACTAGCGCCATTGTTGGAACGCTGACGTATTTTAGCACTGCAGAACAATTGCAGAAATTTACATTCTGGTCCTTGGGAAATCTTGGTAATTTGTCTTGGACATCTATTTCTCTATTGTCCATCTGTGTAGCCATTGGATTATTGCTAAGTTTATTCAGCATCAAACCTTTAAATTCCTTACTTCTGGGAGAAAATTATGCCAAAAGTTTAGGTTTAAATTATAAAAAATCACGACTGATTATCATTTTTGCCACAAGTATTTTGGCGGGAAGCATTACTGCTTTTGCAGGTCCAATTGCCTTCATAGGATTAGCGGTGCCGCATATTTCAAAATTGGTTTTTCAGACGAGTAATCACACTATTTTATTTTGGAGCACCATACTTTTCGGAGCGATTATCATGCTTATCTGCGACAGTATTTCGCAACTTCCCGGCAGTGATTTTACGTTACCAATCAATGCTGTGACTTCCATATTTGGCGCACCGATTGTAATTTGGCTATTAATTAGAAGAAAAACTTTTATTTAAACCATTTACTGTGATATTTTTTAAACACATAGAAACATAGTAATTCAACTAAAAAAAATCAAATGTATACTAAAAAATATTTAGATGAATTAACTTATGAAATAATTGGTGCCGCTATCGAAGTTCATAAAACTATGGGTAAAGGATTGCTTGAGAGTGTTTATCATCAATGTATGAAAGAAGAATTATCACATAGAAAAATTAATTTTTTAACAGAGATGAAAGTCCCAATCATTTATAAAAACACAGAACTAACAACCGATTTCCGATGTGATCTATTTATTGAAGATTGTTTAGTCGTTGAATTAAAATCTGTTTTAGAAATGAATTCTATATTTGAAGCGCAGCTTCTAACCTATATGAAACTCTTAAAAGCACATAAAGAAATTATAATAAATTTTAACTGCTTCAATATTTTTAAAGAAGGACAAAAAACTTACGTTAACGAGTATTTCAATCTTTTATCGTAAAAAATACAATTCTATGTTTCTATGTGTTTAAAATTTTATGAAGGAACTATCCAAATATAATGGAAAATAAAATCATCTTACAGGCTTCACAAATCAGCATTGGTTATTCTCACAAAAAAGAAAATACCATTGTTGCTTCGAACATTAATTTGTGTTTAGAAAAAGGTAAACTGATTGCATTAATTGGTGCAAACGGAATTGGTAAATCGACGCTTTTACGAACGATAACCGGTATTCAAAAAACGATTTCGGGAACCGTTATGTTCAATGGGACAAACATTTATGAAATAGACGCTTTAACTTTAGCCCAAAATCTGAGTGTGGTTCTAACTGAAAAATTGCCTCCCAGTAATCTTACTGTTTTTGAATTGATTGCTTTGGGAAGACAGCCATACACGAATTGGATTGGAAAATTAACCGCTGAAGATATCGTGAAAGTGAATGAAGCGATGGAATTGACTCAAATCAGTCATTTAGCGGCAAAAAGGCATTACGAAATTAGTGATGGGCAACTGCAAATAGTGTTAATTGCACGAGCTTTGGCGCAAGATACACCATTAATTATTTTAGATGAACCTACAACTCACTTGGATTTACTGCATAAAGTGGTATTGTTTAAACTCTTGAAAAAACTCACTCAGGAAACTCAAAAATGCATCCTTTTTTCTACTCACGATATCGACATGGCGATACAATTAAGTGACGAAATGATCATTATGACTCCGGGAAACATGGTTCAAGATCAACCGTGTAATTTGATTTTGAAAGGTACTTTTAATACTCTTTTCAAAGACGAGCATATTGTTTTTGATCCTGTTAAAGGGAAATTTATAATTTCTTAAAACTTTAAACTAAGTTGTCTTTTCGCTTCGCCAATTACGAACGCCACCGAATTTGCGATGTTGAAACTTCTGATCAATGAAGACATTGGAATCGTAAGATGATTCGGGAATTCGTTCAAAACAGCTTCGCTCAAACCTTTACTTTCTTTTCCAAAAACCAACCAGTCTCCATCCTGAAAATTAGTCTCCAAATACGATTTTTCAGCATGGGAACTCATCAGGAAAACTCGGGACAAATCAGGAATCTGGGCTTTCCATTCCGCTACATTTTGATATTCGGTTACATCCAGATGCACCCAATAATCCAAACCGGAACGTTTTAAGTTTTTATCATTGATAACAAATCCAAAAGGGTGAATTAAGTGTAAACGGCTTTCGGTACCAACGCACAATCGGCCAATATTTCCGGTATTATTTGGTATTTCGGGTTCTACTAAAACGATATTTAACATATTATACTTTATTAAAAGATTGAAAAATTAAAAGATTAAAAAATTCAGAGCAAATCCTTTAAATTTCTATTTGAAAATTTCCTACTTCTTTAACTCCTCCAGCCTGTAAATCATGGAGATGTACATTTCCTATTCGGACTCTAACTAAACGCAACGTAGGAAAACCAACAGCTGCGGTCATTTTTCGGACTTGACGAAACTTTCCTTCATAAACCGTTATTGATGCCCAGGAAGTTGGACCGTGACGTTCATCACGTATTTTTTTTCCTCTGGCTCCAAAAGCGGGGATTTCATTTATTAATGACGCTTTGCAGGGTTTCGTCATATATTTCGTGCCATTAAAGCCTATTTCGACACCTTTTTGCAATTGCTCAATCGCTTCCTGACTGATAATCCCATCGACTTGGACATAGTATTCCTTATCGACTTTCTTGCTCCGAATAATTTCGCTCATCATCCCATCAGTAGTTAGCAACAATAATCCTTCGGAATCTTCGTCAAGACGGCCAATTGCCATCGTTCCTTTGGGAAAATCATACAGTTCTCCCAGCAGTTTCTTTTTCCTTTTTAACTCGTAAATAAACTGACTTAAATATCCGTAAGGCTTGTGAATGATGAAGTGCGAATGGGACATTTTATTAAATTATTTGTGCGTGCAAAGATAGTTTTGTTTTCGCTGGATTAAAAACTGTGACACCATACATTTATTGGTTTAAACAAAACGCTATGTTAAATAATTCGATTATCTCGCAATAATGACGTACTATTATCAAAATTATTAGAATTAATTTTAAAATTACAGATTATGGAAAGCAACGATCTAGGTTCAAAGAAAACAAATAACAAGCAAAATACAAACGAGGGATTTAGTGGTCAGAATCTAGCCCAAAATACGAATCCTGAAGTATCCCATTTAAAATCAGAAGTGGAAACTGATTCACATGGAAATCAAAAAATTGTACAAAGAGCACGAAATATAGAAGGAACTTTAGAACAAAATGAGGATACTACTCCCAAAAATTTAAGTTCTGATACCGCAAATGTTTCTGAAGAACAAGCTAAAAAAATGGTAGAAAATAAAGATCATAATTCGGATATCACTCCTAATCGTTATCCAAATGAACATCCAGATAATAAGGAAGACAGAGGGAATATTAAACTGGATGATTAAAAATTGATTTTTTTTAAAAAGGCCAATATGAAAATCGATTCATATTGGCCTTTTTAATTTTTAAATATTTTAAAAAAGTAAAATAAGTAGATTTTATTAAGCTGTTATTTGTGGATAGCCCCTTTTACTTACGGTTTTAATTGGTTAATTTTATAATATTCTCTTAACTTAAGATATATTATTTTTACTGCTTAATCCAATTGTAAAACTATGAAACACAATTACTATTTTAAGCATTTAGTAGCTTTTTTAAGTTTTTTTTGTTGCTTTTCGGCCTCCGTTTTTGCACAAGCAACATCCCCTGTAACCCAAGATTTACCTTTTTCTCAGAATTTTTTAGCTTTAGATGCGGCCTCTGCTGCCTATCCCGCAGGATTTCAAGGTTGGACAGCCAGTATAATACCGGGAAGCTCGTTTAACACCACAGCTACACAAGTTGCAGACAGAGCATTAGTTGCCAGCAGTACAGCTGGAACAACGAGTGGAAACATCCACAATTATAACGGAAAAATTGGTTTTCTGAATACTGGTTCGTTAGATTTAGCTTTAGGATTTGCTTTCAAAACAGTTGGTAGATCCAGAATTGCCGTAGAATATGATGCCATGGTAATTCGTAATCCCTATAATGGAACTACAAATTCTCGTATCAATGAATTAGTACTGCAATACAGAGTTGGTACTACCGATGCTTTTAATACTTTATTACCAACTGTGTACTCTAGCGGTATAACTTCACAAACCGCAGGTACAACAGGACTAAACAGTCAAAAAATCAAAGTTGTTCTGCCAACGGAATGTGACAATAAAGAAGTAGTTCAAATTCGATGGATATCAAGACAAGTTTCCGGTGGTGGTTCCCGCCCTTCGTTTGCCGTTGACAACATCAGTGTAAATAATGATGTTACGCCTGCTGTAAATGCGGATGGATTTCCAAAAATTAGCAACATCCTGTCTGATGGATTTGATTTTTCAACTCAATTAAACGAAACTGGAAAAACTTATTTTGTTGTATTACCATCAGGAAGTGCGGCCCCAGGCGCAGCACAGATAAAAGCAGGAACAAATGCTACTGATGCAGCGGCTTTACAAGCAGGTGTAATCGAAATTACAGATGCTACTGTTGCGTATGTAAAAAACATCACGGGATTAACTTTGTCCACTGCTTATGTAGTGTATTCTATATCTGAAGATGCCAGTAGTAACATTCAAACTGAAAGCAACAAACTGAATGTAGTAACTTCCAGCGTCGTAGTTCCATCTTTATCAACTACTAAAACTGCTTTAGATTTTAGTTTTATTGAGCAAAATTTCAGTTCAACTGCATTAAATTATCAGATTGAGGCGTTTAATATTACTGGAGCGGTAACCTTGACAGCATCCGGGAACTTTACAATTTCTAAGAATGAAACTACCAATTTTCAATCGGTATTGGTTTTTCCTGTACAAGATTTCAATAACAATAAAACTCCTGCCGTTTATGTGCGATTTACACCCTCTATAACTGGTGTATCTGCAGGACAAATCATTCATGAATCTACTGGCGCTTCCACAAAGACAGTGGCTTTATCAGGAACAGGAATTAATCCGTACATACAAGATTTTAATGATTCAAAGGTCCTAACAAACAGTGGCTGGACAGAATATAGTGTGGCCGGTGATAAGATTAAATGGGTGAGCACAAATACCCGCTTTAACAGTTCACCAGCTGCTGTACAAATGAATGGCTATTCAGAAACTGGAGTTAGTAAAGATTGGTTAATTTCTCCTAATTTACGTTTAGACACTTTTGACAAATTCCCATTATTGTCTTTTTATTCACGTAAATTTTTTGCAGCAACACCACTTAAATTGATGGTTTCTGTTGATTATGATGGAAAAAGCAATCCGGAAACAGCAACTTGGACCGCTCTTGAAGGAGATTTTCCAACTACTACAGGAACATTCAAACAATCTCAATACATCAACCTACAAGCTTATAAAACCAATCATACTTATGTGGCTTGGATATATGAAACTATCGTTTCTAGCGGTTCTGATATTGCTGAATGGACAGTTGATGATGTAAAAATCTCTAATGAAGCCTCATTTTTAGCTTCAAATCCTAATTTTAATTTTGGAGAAGTAGCACCAAATACCGCTTCAACAAGCCAGTCGTTTGTTTTCATGGCTGGTGGTTACGGCGATATTGCTGTTACGGCTCCCGCTGATTACCAGTTGTCTGTTGACAACAGTAATTTTCAATCCAGTGTAGCGGTTTCAGCTGCTGACGGAGTTGCTGGAAAAATAATTTATGCTCGTTTTTTCCCTTCGTCAAAAGCATTGAGTATTTCAGGTACTTTGACAGTTGTTGGAACAGGATTGAACCAAGAAACAGGATCTTTCAAGGGTTCTTCATTCCCTAAAACAGAAACATTTGATATTGTAACTTACAACTTAGAATTTTTTGGAAGCAATGTAATGGGTTCAACGGGAACTGAATTTGGTCCAATTGATGATGCGTTACAAATTGAAAATGTAGCAAAAGTCATGAATACTTTAAATGCTGATGTTTATTCCGTTCAAGAGGTTTCTGATGATGCCGCTTTAGAGACATAAATACAAAAAATAAGCATCAACGGAAAAACTTTTGCCAAAGTGATTTCTCCGGCTTGGTCCTATTCTTTCAATGCTCCTACACCTGACTTCCCTGCTCAAAAATTAGTGGTTCTTTACAATACTCAAACAAGTTCAGTAAAAAAGAGTCGAGTAATGTTCAGCAAACTTTTTGATGATATTCGTGCAGGAAATGCAACTTTACCCAATTACCCAGGCGGAAATAGCGCTAGTTTTTTCTCCTCTGGTCGCTTACCGCAAATGGTTGAAATTGAAACTAATATTGGCGGTGTGAAAAAAGATATAAAAATTATTAACATTCACGCCAGAGAAAATAGTGGCAGCGATATCGCAAGATACAATGTGAGGAAATATGACGCTGAATTATTGAAAGACAGTTTAGACGTTCATTACGCTGACGCCAATTTGATAATTTTAGGTGATTATAATGATGATGTGGATGCATCTGTAATTGCAGGAAACCCTTCTTCATACCAGAAAATGATTGAAGATGCAGCACGTTATAACCCTTTAACTTTAGAAATCAGTAAAGCAGGAGCTTTCAGCTTTTTGTCTTCAGGTGGTTTCTTAGATCACATTACAATTTCAAATGAGTTAACGACGGATTACGTTGCAAATTCAACTTCTGCTTACGACCCTCGGTTGGATGTGGCAAATTATGTCAATACCACTTCTGATCATGGTCCGGTGATCTCACGTTTTCAACTTAAAGCAGCTGCAGCCTTATCAACAAATGACTTTATTGCAACCAACGGATTGTCTGTAGTTACGTATCCAAATCCAGCTTCAGAATCGTTCAGTGTCGTAATTATTTCAGAAAATGCACACGACTTAAAGCTTAACATTTATGATGTTTCAGGCAGATCGATGGGACATACAATTAAATTAAAAGGCGTTAACAGCGAAAATGCAACTCGAATACACATTGCTAAATTGCCAGCTGGAATATATATTTACACCCTTTCCAATGGTAATAAAGTCGTTTTCAAAGACAAAATAGTAAAAAAATAAAATATCAGTTTTAGCATTCAAAAAGAGCCAGATTTCAAAAATGAAATCTGGCTTTTTTATTTAATATGTTTTAAAATTCAGCCGGTTTGAGTCATCACAATTAATACCTTTCTATAAAAAAAACTTACATTAGTATTTTGATTTCCGAAAGGAAACTAGGAAACTTTTGTTTATTTTTACAAGCTTACAAAAAGAAATTCTATGTCAGATATGTTTCCGTTTTTATTAATTTTTATTGTTGCGCTAGCCGTAGGTGTTTTCATTGGCAAACTGATTTTCTCTGCTCGATTCCAATCGGAAAAAATCAGTTTAGAAGAAAAACTGATTGCATTTACTTCCCAATTCAATCAACTGAAAGAACAGATTAAAGCTGATAAAACCACTTTCGAAAAGCGATTAGAAAACACCAATGCTGAGAAAGAAAGCATTCGAAGTGAAAAAGACAGTTTAGCCATTCAACTTTCAAAAAAAGAAGTTGATTTTGAGAATCTTTGGGAACGCAACAAAGAGCAAAAAGAAGAAGTGGAAAAACTACAAGAAAAATTCACCAAGGAATTTGAGAATCTTGCCAATAAAATATTAGAAGAAAAGTCAAATAAATTTACGGAACAGAACAAGGAAAACATGAAGAATATCTTGACACCTTTGCAGGATAAAATTCAATTGTTCGAAAAGAAAGTCGAAGATACCCATAAAGAAAGCATTGATTATCATGCGGCTTTGCGCCAACAAATTCTGGGCTTACGAGAAATGAATATCCAGATGAGTAAGGAAACCATTAACCTGACCAAGGCATTGAAGGGCGACAGCAAGATGCAGGGAAATTGGGGAGAATTAGTTTTGGAACGCGTTCTTGAAAAATCAGGACTGGAAAAAGGCCGTGAATATGAAGTGCAACAGGCCTTCACAACCGAAGATGGCAACCGTGTTTTTCCTGACGTTGTCATTAATCTGCCTGATGGCAAAAAGATGATTGTCGATTCTAAAGTTTCTTTGACAGCTTATGAAAAATACATCAATGAGGAAGATGATATTTTAAAAATCAATTATTTAAAAGAGCACGTTACTTCCATCAAACGCCACGTAGAACAATTGGGCAGTAAAAATTACCACGATTTATACCAAATAGAAAGTCCGGATTTTGTCTTATTATTTATTCCTATTGAACCCGCGTTTGCGATGGCGCTAAATGAAGATACGAATTTGTACAATAAAGCATTTGAAAAAAACATTGTAATTGTTACTCCTGCGACTTTATTGGCGACTTTGCGAACTATTGACAGCATGTGGACCAATCAGAAACAACAGGAAAACGCACTCGAAATTGCACGACAAGCGGGCGCTTTGTACGATAAATTTGAAGGTTTTGTGGCAGATTTAATCAAAATTGGTAAAAAAATAGACGAGAGCAAAATAGAATACAGCGGGGCGATGAATAAACTCGTGGAAGGAAAAGGAAACTTGATTGTGAGTGTCGAAAAATTAAAAAAAATGGGAGCAAAAGCAAAGAAAGCGCTTCCAGAAAGCATATTGAACCGAGCAGAAAAAGACGAAAATCAATTATTAAACTAAACAAAATGAGAAAATTTTTAATGATTACCACCGTAGTAGTAGTACTTTTTATTGTAGGTTACTTTACTTTTTTATATTATGCCACGTACAGCGAAGGAGTTCGTTCTGGCGAATTAATAAAGGTGAGCAATAAAGGAGTGGCTTTCAAAACATGGGAAGGGGAACTAAGCCAGGGAATTTCCGGTGCACAAATATTTTCTTTTTCAGTACTGGACAGCGAGAAAAAAGTAATTGCTGATTTACAGGAATATGAAGGACAGTATGTACAGGTTAATTATGTTGAACGTTACCGAACATTTCCTTGGTGGGGCGATACGCGCTATTTTATTACAGAAGTCAAAAAAGTAAATTCTCCTTTTAAAATAAAATAGATGAATCGAACCTTTAAAACAGTAGCTTCCTCAGACATTACTATTTCAGAATTAATGTTGCCTTCGCATACTAATTTTAGCGGCAAAATTCACGGAGGCTATATCTTATCCTTACTGGATCAGATCGCTTTTGCTTGTGCTTCTAAATTTTCAGGAAATTATTGCGTAACCGCATCGGTAGATACTGTAAATTTCTTAAAACCTATAGAAGTGGGAGAACTTGTAACAATGAAAGCCAGTGTTAATTATGTTGGGAACAGTTCGATGATTATTGGGATTCGGGTAGAAGCAGAAAATATACAGACCGGAAAAATCAAACATTGCAATTCGTCATATTTTACGATGGTTGCCAAAGATAATGATGGTGAAAGTATGCTGGTTCCAGGCTTAATCCTGTTAAATATGAATGATGTTCGTCGCTTTTTTAATTGCATCAAACAAATAGCGCTAAAAAAGGAAAGAGACCTCCACGAGGAAGAATTTGATTATAACTCAAATGAAGCCTTAGAAAGTTTAAAAAAATATAATATTAAGTTGGAATTCTAACAAACCAATCTTTGTTATCAAAGCAGTTTAAAGTTATAATCTTTTAAATTTAAACTTAGAATTTTATTAAAATTTCTGATTAAAAAAAGTTGGTATAATTTAAGTCATTGCACAGATATTTTAGTGGTTGAATGCTTTTATTTCATCTGCTTTTTTTGTAATTTTAAGTAATGTAATTCATAAATCGTTATGAAAAAAATTACACTAATAGTACTTCTCATCATTACAACTGCAACTTCTGCTCAAGAAAAAATGGTCTCATACATGGGAATCACAAACTTTGAGGCCTCCATTCCTTTATTTGAAGAAGTAAAAGCCGTAAATGATAAAACAACCTGTATTTTAATAACAAAAACAGGTGAAATAGCTTGTTGGGTGAATATTAAAGACTTTAAATTTAAAAGAGATTTGATGCGCGAGCATTTCAACAAAAATTACATGGAAAGCAATCGTTTTCCAAGGGCTGTTTTTAAAGGTAAAATTGATAAATTTGATCTAAAAAGCCTTACCTCAGAATCCAATCCCTGTCAAATTTCAGGTAAAATAACCCTTCGCGGGCGAACTAAAAAAATTGTAATTAACGGCACCCTGAAAAAAGTAACTACGGGAATTGAACTTTATTGCGCATTTCCATTGAATACAGATGATTTCAACATTGAAATTCCATTTATAGTGCGCAGCAAAATCTCAAAAAACGTCAACACACAACTTATTTGTGTCTTACAATAAAGCTATTTCGTTAAACAATTCCTCAAAGCTTCTTCTAAATTTTTAAATTTAAATTCGAAACCAGTTTGTTGAATTTTCCCTGAAGAAATTCTTCTTCCAGTTAAGACAATAACAGCCATTTCTCCCATAACTAATTTTAAAACATAAGCCGGAACATTGGGCAACCAAATAGAATAGCCAAAAATGCCTGCTAATGTTGTAGAAAAAAGAGTGTTGGTGGTATTATCCGTTATGGCAGCGTTGTACGGCCCTTCCATACTTGGATCTGAAACTGCTTGCAGGTAGATGTTACATAAATCGTCTACATGAATCCATGGCATGTATTGCTGTCCGGAACCCAATGCAGAACCCAATCGAAACTTAAATAAGGGAATAAGTTTTTTCAAAAAGCCATCATCTTTTCCTAACACTAGTCCAGTGCGAATCTTGACGGTACGGATACTTAGATTTTCGATAAAATCGAGAGAATCTTCCCATTTTTGACACGTATAACCTAAGAAATCATTTGCAGGCGGCATGTCTTCCACACAAATCTCATCTCCGTTTACAGCGCCATAAATTCCAACTGCAGAAGCTGAGATAAAGGCGTCCAGTTTTTTATTGTTCTTTTTCAAAACGGAATACAACAATTGAGTTGATTTTTCTCGACTATCGATAATTGCCGCTTTTCGTTTGGCTGTCCACCTTTTCGCGGCAATATTTTCCCCTGCCAAGTGAATGATGTAATCCGCGTTCAAAACTGCCTTTTCATCTATAGTCTGCTTCGTAACATCCCATTTATAATAAAAAACATCTCCTTTATTTTGTTGTTCACCCCGACTTAATATGGAAACAGAATAACCTTTAGCTACCAATAAAGCAGTCAAATTTCTTCCAATAAATCCCGAACCACCGCTTATTAATACATTTTTTTTCATGATATTGTAAAACTAATGATTTATAATGATATAAAATTATATTAAATTTTGTTTAACTTTATTAATATATCGTTAAACATTTTGTACCTTTATACTTTAATTTGAAAAACACTAAAAATGGCTATTAAAAAAACGACAATAACAAAAGACAAAATAGTTTCAATGTACATGAATTATGTACTTGATCATAGCGAAAAACCCAAGTCAGTCTATCATTTTACAAAAGTGAATAATTTTACCGAAGCGGAATTCTATGCATTTTTTGGAACTATAGAAAGTATTGAGAAAGAAATTTTCAAAATGTTTACTGAAAAAACAGTCGAGTTACTTCATAAGAATAAAGAATACGAGATGTATGACATGAAAAGCAAAATGCTTAGTTTTTACTTTACCTTTTTCGAAATATTGACTGCTAATAGAAGCTATGTCATATTCGTTCTTAAAGAGCACAACAATCAGTTGAAAAAACTAATGCAATTATCTGGACTCAGAAGCAGCTTCAAAAACTTTCTGACTGAAATCATTTCTGATGACTTTAGAACGCAACAAGAAAAGCTCCAAAATTTCCAAGAGAAAACATTTCAGGAAACATCATGGATTCAACTTTTATTGACATTGAAATTTTGGCTGGATGATTCTTCACCTTCGTTCGAAAAAACAGACATTTATATTGAAAAATCGGTGAAAGTGACTTTTGAATTAATGAACATTGCCCCTATTGACAGCTTAATCGATTTTGGAAAATTTATTTTCAAAGAAAAAATTCACAACAAGTAATGAAAACAATAGACTACATCCCTACATCAAAAATTGAAAGAGCGACAAAACTGGTGCAAACCGGTGCAAAAGTTGGTGTAAACTACCTCAAATACTACGGAGAAAAAATGGTTAATTCTGATTTGACCCGTGATAAATTAAATGAAGACAATGCCGAAGATATTTATGATGGATTGAAAAGTTTAAAAGGAAGCGCGCTGAAAGTTGCACAAATGTTGAGCATGGACAAAAGTTTTTTGCCTCAGGCTTACGTGGAGAAATTTTCACTTTCGCAATTTTCAGTTCCACCACTATCGGCGCCATTGGTACTGAAAACATTCAAGACAAATTTTGGTAAAACTCCTTATGAAATCTTTGATGAATTCAACGCCAATTCTAAGAATGCTGCAAGCATTGGGCAAGTTCATGTCGCAGTAAAAGATGGTAAAAAACTCGCGGTAAAAATTCAATATCCCGGAGTTGCCAACAGTATTTCCTCTGATTTAGCGATGGTAAAACCCATCGCAGTGAGAATGTTTAACCTTCAGGGGAAAGATTCTGATAAATATTTTAAGGAAGTCGAGGACAAATTGATTGAGGAAACCAATTATTTATTGGAATTAAAACAAAGCCAAGAAGTAGTTGCTGCCTGTAAAAAAATTCAAAATTTAGTGTTTCCAAATTACTATCCTGAATTCTCCTCAGAGAAAATTATCACAATGGACTGGATGAGCGGCAAGCACCTTTCAGAATTTACAAAAATAAATACCGATCAGGAAGTAGCCAATAGAATTGGTCAAGCATTATGGGATTTTTACATGTACCAAATTCATGTTTTGAAAAAGGTACACGCTGATCCGCATCCGGGAAATTTCTTGGTGAATGAAGAAAATCAATTAGTGGCACTGGATTTTGGTTGCATGAAACAAATTCCAAATGACTTTTACACTCCTTATTTTGAATTGATTGACAAAAAAGTAATAAATAGTCCTAAACTGTTCAATGCAAAGTTGTTTGAATTGGAAATTTTACGTGTGGATGATTCGAAAGAAGAAGTAGCTTATTTCACGGAATTATTTTATGATTTGTTATCACTGTTTACAAAACCTTTTCAAGAAGAAACATTCGATTTTTCGGATGAGACTTTTTTTGAAAGCATAGCGGCTTTAGGTGAACGTTTTTCAAAAGATACCAATCTACGAAAAATGAACGGCAATCGAGGTTCTAAACATTTTATTTACATGAACCGAACGTTTTTTGGGTTGTATAATTTGATGTTTGATTTAAAAGCGAAAATCGTTGTCAATGAATTTGAAAAATATAAATAGTGAAAAAGGAGCATCTTCCGTCAAAAATGTGTTTGGTATGTAACCGACCATTTACTTGGCGGAAAAAATGGGAAAAAGTTTGGGACGAAGTAAAATATTGTAGCGAAAAATGCAAAAGAAACAAAAAGGGTTAGTTTGGTTTAGAAATGATTTAAGAGTTCACGATAACGAATCGTTGACGAATGCTATTAGTGAAAATAATACTGTGCTTGCAGTGTATTGTTTCGATCCAAGGCATTTTGAAAAGACAGGTTTTGGATTCATAAAAACAGAAAAGTTTCGCGCAAAATTCCTGATTGAATCTGTAAAGGAATTGAAACAAAATCTGGAAAAATTGAATATTCCGCTTTTGGTTTATCACCAAAAACCGGAAGATGCAATTAAGGAAATTAGTGCTCTAAATGAAATTAGTGCTGTTTATTTTCAAGAGGAATGGACGAGTGAAGAAATGGAAGTTTTAGAGAATATTAAAGCTAAAGTGCCAGATTCAGTATCTTTCAAGAGCACTTACAATCAATTCTTGTTTCATCCAGATGCGATTCCGTTCGATATTCAAAAGATTCCAAATGTTTTTACACAATTCAGGAACCAATGTGAGAAATCGACGAAAATCCGACCTGAATTTAAAGTGCAAACGCTGTCTAAAGAAAATTGGATTACAAACACAACAGCAATTCCTACAATGGAAATACTGGGATTTACTGATTTTGAAACAGATTCCAGAACCGCATTTCCTTTTGCTGGCGGTGAAGACGAAGCGCAAAAACGCTTGCAGAATTATTTTTGGGAAACCAAAAAATTAAGCGTTTATAAATTGACCCGCAACGGATTAATTGGAACTGATTTTAGTTCGAAGTTTTCTCCTTGGTTGGCAAACGGTTCCATTTCGGCGAAAACTATTTATTGGGAAATTATAAAATATGAACAACAAATTGGGAAAAATGATTCGACTTACTGGCTGATATTCGAACTGATTTGGAGGGATTATTTTAAATACATTTCGTTGAAAAATGGCAATTCTATTTTTAAAATTGGAGGAATTTTAGATAAAAATTACGATTGGAAAAATAATACATCTGCCATAAACAATTGGATCAACGGTACCACACATGAGCCGTTTGTTAATGCCAATATGATTGAACTGCGGGAAACAGGCTGGATGAGCAATCGCGGCAGACAAAATGTAGGTTCCTATTTTGCAAAGAATCTGTTGTTAGATTGGCGTATCGGAGCTGCGTATTTTGAAGCAATGCTCATTGATTACGATGTTCACAGCAATTACGGAAACTGGATGTACGTTTCAGGAGTTGGCAACGACCCGAGAGATCGAAAATTTAATATTAAATTACAAGCCGAGAATTACGATGGACAATCAAAATTCCAAAAATTATGGCTACAACAACAATTATTTTAAAAAGTAAATGAATACAAACAAGAAACATATCAATGTGGTTTGGTTTAAGAGAGACCTTCGTTTAGAGGATAACGAAGCAATCTTTAATGCAACAAGAACAGATATACCCACTTTGTTGCTTTACGTATTCGAAAAATCTTTAGAAAACGATTCACATTACAGTACAAGACATTGGAATTTCATCAAGCAATCACTTGTTGACATCAACAAACAATTGGAACAATCAAACACGCAAGTATTAGCAGTGTCTTCGGAGGTGCTTCAGGTTTTTAATATACTCGAAGAAACATACAAAATTGAAACGGTGTATTCACATCAGGAAACCGGTTTGAAAATTACGTACGAAAGGGACAAAACCTTTAAACGTTTTTGTAAAAACAATCAAATCAATTGGGTTGAAAACACCAATAACGGTATATTCAGGGCGTTAAGAAACAGGACAAACTGGGTTTCAAAATGGGAAAAATACATGAATGAACCGCAATTTATTTTTGATTCCAAAGCAGAAAATTTCCTTGATACAGAAGCGATTAGTGAACTGGAAAAAGTTTTAGAAAAAACAAATTTAGAAACTGTTCCAGATACTATTTTCCAAAAGGGAGGTAGCACCATGGCAGGTAAATATTTACAAAACTTCTTTGAGGAACGCTATCACAATTACAATTCTCATATTTCGAAACCTTTATTGGCTCGAAAAAGTTGTAGCAGATTATCACCGTACATTGCGTGGGGAAATTTATCTTCCAGACAAGTTTTGCAAGAAGCGGCAACCTTCAGACTGACGTCTAACCATAAAAAACAAATCGATTCATTTGTTTCAAGACTGACTTGGCAGGCACATTTCATCCAAAAATTTGAAATGGAAGAGGTCATGGAGTTTGAAAGTGTCAATAAAGGTTTTCATTCGTTAAAAAAGAAAGTTGATGAAAATTATATTGAAGCTTGGAAAACGGGACAAACAGGATTTCCATTAATTGATGCTTGCATGCGCTGTTTGAATGAAACGGGCTATTTAAACTTTAGAATGCGTGCCATGTTAGTCTCTTTTTTCACGCATAATTTATGGCAGCCTTGGCAAGAAGCCACACAACATTTATCACAAATGTTTTTGGATTTTGAGCCTGGAATACATTTTCCGCAGTTGCAAATGCAGGCTGGTGAAACCGGAATCAATATGTTACGTATCTATAACCCAATAAAGAATAGTTACGAACACGATCCTGATGGTGAATTTATAAAAAAATGGGTGCCCGAATTACGCAATTTACCACGTGCATTTGTACATGAACCTTATAAAATGACCTATTTAGACCAAAGGTTTAATGACTTTGAAGTGGGTATCAATTATCCGAAACCAATTGTAAATATGGAACGAACGAGAAAATTTGCAAGTGATTTTTTATGGAAAATGAAAAAAAATCCATTGGTAAAAGAGGAAAGTTTCCGCATCCTAAAGTTACATACCATGGCTGATATAGGGGACAGCGAATAATATTAAAAAATCAATAGCAATATCAAATAAACAAAATACCGTGACTATAAAAAAAGAACTTACTGATTTAGACAAAGACCGAATCATAGAAATGGCTTGGGAAGACCGAACCACTTTTGACGCCATATTACTGCAATTTGGATTAAAAGAACAAGAAGTAATTGACCTGATGCGTACCGAAATGAAAGCATCCAGTTTTAGAATGTGGCGTGAAAGAGTACAAGGTCGCAAAACAAAACATGAAAAATTAAGAGATTTTCGAGAAGGTCGGTTTAAATGTACGATGCAGCGACAAATTAACAATAACAAGATTTCCAAGCGATAGAAATTAGTATTCAATGATCAGTAATCTGTTAAAATAATAACATAAAAAAAATGAAAAATATAGTAATCATTGGCGGTAGTAAAGGAATTGGTAGCGCTATTTTGTTGCAACAATTAGAGACAAACTTGGTTTACAACATCAGCAGAAACGCACCTGCTATAACACATCCCAATCTGAAACATTTTTCCCTGGATGTTTTAAAAGATACACTTCCTGAAATAGAAGCTATAGATACCTTAATTTATTGTCCGGGTTCTATCAATTTAAAACCTATTGGAAGCCTGAGCATAGATGATTTTAGAAACGATTTTGAAATTAATGTCATTGGTGCTGTAAAAACCATTCAGAAATATTTACCTGTTTTGAGGAAAGGGACTAATCCTTCGATTGTTTTGTTCAGTACGGTGGCTGCAAAATTAGGAATGCCGTTTCATGCCAGTATCGCTACTGCAAAAGCGGGAGTGGAAGGATTAGTAAAATCGCTGGGAGCAGAACTGGCATCGGTAGTACGCATCAATGCCATTGCTCCCACGATTACCGAAACAACGCTTGCAGCAGGTATTTTGAGAAATGATCGAATGAAGGAAAATATGGTAGAACGCCACCCGATGAAAGGCTATCTAAAACCGGAAGAAGTAGCGAACATGGCCAACTTCCTAATTTCGGAAAATGCCAGATCTATTTCAGGTCAGGTTTTCGAAATGGATTATGGAATCGTGACCTTTAAAATTTAGATATAAATTAAAAGTTATCAAATAGCGTTTTTTTTATCATAAAGGAATAAAGGAAGAGTACTTCATTTTTAGTAATTCCTTACTGGTTATAAAAAAATGTTTTGAAAACATCCAATAAAATAATTAGCCAAACTTAAAATTGAAATACAGCATACCATGATAAAAGAAATGAAAAGTTACGAAAAAATCGAACAATATGATACTGAAATAACGCAGGCATTAGCAGATAACTATAAAGTAATTATTGAAAATTTAGGAGAAGATGTTACTCGCGAAGGCCTTGAAAAAACACCCGAACGTGTAGCTAAAGCCATGCAATATTTAACTCATGGTTACGGATTAGATCCATTAGAGATATTAAAATCGGCTATGTTTACCGAAGATCATAAACAAATGATTGTGGTAAAAGATATCGAAGTGTACTCCATGTGTGAACACCACATGTTACCATTTTTTGGAAAAGCACACGTAGCGTATATTCCAAACGGGAAAATTGTGGGATTGAGTAAAATTCCGAGAGTCGTGGATGCTTTTGCCAGAAGAATGCAAGTGCAGGAACGATTGACGGATCAAATTAAAAATTGTATTCAGGATGCTTTAAACCCACTTGGAGTAGCAGTAGTGATTGAAGCGCAACACATGTGCATGCAAATGCGCGGTATTCAGAAACAGAACTCAGTTACAACAACATCATCTTTTACAGGAGCTTTCGAGAAAGACAAAACAAGAAAAGAATTCATTAGCTTACTTTCTAACAAATTGAGTTAAATGTAATTATTAACATGTTAGGTTTCTCATTAACTAAAAATAGCTCACAGATTAAACAAATTATAACTGATTTTCTGATTAGTTTAAAATTGGAGTTAATTCGTTTAATACGTAGCAAAAAATACAAACTATGAAAATTCTCTTAACAGGCGCAACAGGTTATATCGGGAAGCGACTTTTACCTCTGCTGATAGCGCAAGGACACGATGTAATTTGTTGTGTGAGAGATAAAAACAGGTTTTATTGTCCTGTTGAATTTCAAAAAAATGTTACGGTAATTGAAGTTGACTTTCTGAAGCAAGAAACATTGACCGCTATTCCTGCAGCTATTGACGCAGCTTATTATCTGATTCATTCTATGTCGGGATCCGCATCCAATTTTGATGAATTAGAAAGTGAATCAGCATTGAATTTTGTCCAACGCCTGAATGAAACCACAGCCAAACAAGTTATTTATTTGAGCGGCATTGTCAATGACAAATCACTTTCGAAACATTTATCTTCCAGAAAAAAAGTGGAAGAAATTTTAAATACAGGAACTTTCGCCACAACCACTTTACGAGCTGGAATTATCGTTGGTTCTGGGAGCGCATCGTTCGAAATTATTCGGGATTTAGTGAATAAACTTCCCATTATGATTACGCCAAAATGGCTCAATACTAAATGCCAACCCATTGCAATTCCTGATGTTCTTGAATTTTTATCCAAATCATTATTAAATCCTGTAACATACAATCAGAGTTTTGATATTGGCGGACCGGATATTTTAACATACAAAGAAATGCTTTTGGGTTTTGCTGAAGCCAAAAAATTAAAGCGGTGGATATTTACAATTCCTGTAATGACGCCAAAATTATCCTCGTATTGGTTGTATTTTGTCACCTCAACATCCTATAGGCTCGCGTCGGCTCTGGTCAGCAGCATGAAAGTGGAAGTCGTTTGTAGTGATAACCGAATAAATGATTTATTGCATGTAACGCCAATGTCGTACAAACAAGCATTATCTCGTGCTTTGATAAAAGTAGACGAAGACAAAGTAGCTTCAAGCTGGAAAGATTCCTTAATAAGCGGACGTTTTAACAGTAACATGTCGGAATATTTGAAAGTTCCAAAAAAGAATTGCTTTATCGACCGACGCAAAATGGAAATCATCGACCGGGATTTTACCATCAGAAGGATTTGGTCTATCGGTGGTGATACGGGTTGGTATTATGGCGATTGGTTGTGGGATTTACGGGGATTTATTGACAAATTATACGGTGGCGTGGGTTCCCGAAGAGGAAGAACGAACCGACATGATATTCATTCCGGAGATGCTTTGGATTTTTGGCGCGTTTTGTATGCCAACAAAGAAGAAGGAAAATTAATTTTGTTTGCCGAAATGAAACTTCCGGGTGAAGCTTGGCTAGAATTCAAGATTATCGGAAATACTTTATATCAATCCGCAACTTTCAGACCTGAAGGTATTTGGGGGAAGTTATACTGGTATTCTGTTTTGCCTTTTCACGGATTTATCTTTAACGGAATGCTGCAGAAATTAATTAAATAATTTTCTTTTTTAAACATATAAGTCATTTACGTTTTTAGATAATGTTTTAAAAATTAAATGACTTATATGTTAAATCCTTTTACTTTAAAATTCCCGCTTTGTAGGTTGCAATTGCTCTGTCTCTCGCCATTGCGTGCTCTACCATTGGTTTTCCATAACCTAAATCGAATTCTTTGATCCATTTGCGGATGTAGATTCCTTTTTCATCGAATTTTTTTTGTTGTATCTCCGGATTAAAAACACGAAAGTAAGGTGCGGCATCACAACCGGTTCCGGCTGCCCATTGCCAGTTGCCAACGTTGGCAGACATATCGTAATCCAATAATTTCTCCGCAAAATAGGCTTCTCCCCATTGCCACTGAATCATTAAATGTTTGCACAAGAAACTCGCTACTACCATGCGGACTCTGTTGTGCATGTAACCGGTTTCATTGAGCTGACGCATTCCGGCATCAACCATTGGATACCCTGTTGTTCCAGTACACCAACGTTTAAAGTCAGCTTCGTCATTGCGCCATTGAATTCCATCATAAGCCGCTTTAAAGTTTTGCGTAACTACTTTTGGAAAACTAAATAATATTTGCATGAAGAATTCTCTCCAAATCAACTCACTCAAAAACACATCGTTTTTATGAAATGCCCAATTGACTAATTTCCGTACGCTTACAGTTCCAAAACGCAAATGCGGGGACAAATAAGAGGTTTTGTCTAAAGCCGGAAAATCTCTTATTTCTTGATAATTTGAGATAAATTTTAGGTTATGAGGCTTTACTTTTGAGGAACTCTCTTCGAAACCTATTTGTTCCAAAGTAGGAAAAGCAAAACTGTTTTTGTGGAAATTAGAAAAATGTGCTTCGGTGTTATATTCCTGAACCGGAGTCATTGATTTGTATTTTTCTAACCATTTGTTTTTAAATGGAGTATAAACCGTGTATGGTAGTCCATCTGCTTTTGTGATTTCTTTTTCTTCAAATATAACTTGGTCTTTATAAGAATAAGTAATGATTTCATTTGTTTCTAAGAATTCTCGAATTGCCGTGTCACGTTGTATTGCGTAAGGTTCGTAATCTTTGTTAAAGAAAACTTCTTTGACATCAAATTCTTGTAAAAGAGACTGCCAAACATCCAAGGTTTTTCCTTTTCTGATTAAAAGTGAACTTCCAATTTCCTGTAATTGAGCATTTATTTTACTAAGTGATTCGTGAATGAATCCTACTCGGGCATCATTTTTTGGTAGACTGTCTAAAATAGAATCATCAAAAATAAATAATGGTACGACCAAATATTTAGACTGTAAGGCTTGAAATAAACCAAAGTTATCTTCCAGACGCAAATCGCGCCTAAACCAAAAAATAGAAACTTGTTGTTTGCTCATTACTTTGAATTAAACATTTTGTCCACTGCAGTAACGCGATACGCAAAAATGGATTTCAATTTATTTTTTACGACCAACGTATTCATGATTCGACCCAGAAAACCAAGCGGCAATCCGTAATGCACCACATCCGTCATTTTGGTTCCGTTTGGTGTTGCTTCAAAGAAATGCTTATGATGCCAAAAACTGTATGGACCAAAACGTTGTTCGTCTATGAAATAACTATTTTCCTTTACTTGAGTAATTAAAGTCATCCAAGACAAAGTGACTCCAAAAAGTGGTGTTACTTTATATTGAATAATTTGCCCTGGATACATGGATTTATGATCGTAATCCGTGATTTGAAAACCCATTCCTTCTGGTGTGATCTTCTGAAGATTTTTTGGATTCGAAAAAAAAGCCCAGCATTCTTCGACAGTTGCATTAACGTGTTGAACGGTTTCTTGTTTGTATATTTTCATGGTTGTGTTTTAAAGATAAATACCTTCATGGAACACTGAGTTCGCGTGAGGGATAAAAGTGGAGCTCTTTTTATGACTACCCTGTCAGGGTTCAAAACCTGACAGGGTGGTTATAAAAAAGCGGGAAAGGATAGCCCGACCCAACTGTAACGCTAGTGAAAGTGAGGTCACGCCCCAATTACTCTTTAAATTTTGTAGTATTTGAATGGTACGAAAAGCATTCCGAAACATTCTCCGTACTCTTTGCCCAAATGTTTGTGATGTATTTTATGGGCTTTTCGCAAACCGATTAAATACTTGTTGTTGGTGTGTTTGAACCATTTAAACCGTTGATGGATTAAGACATCATGGATCATGAAATAACACAGACCGTAAAACATAATTCCCAGTCCAATGAAGAATTTATAGTTCAAACCTCCTTCGACACCATAATAAAACAGAACGATACTTGGAACAGCAAAAATTACAAAAAAGATATCATTCCGTTCAAAAACATTCGCGTATTTAGGTTCATGATGATCCGCATGGAAGTACCACATTGATCCGTGCATTACATATTTATGGGTGCACCAGGTTACGCATTCCATTATTAAAAAAGTACCTAGAAAAATCAAGAAAAATATCATTTTGTTATGTATTTAAGTGTAACAATTTTTTAAAATAAGTTGTCATTTAAACTAACTTTAATTTATAAGACACAAAAGATTTTGCCAGCAAACCGGCTTTGGTGTAGTTAGAAACTCGGATTCTTGCACTTCCTATTTCGTGACAAGGCGTGTTTTCTAACTTTTTTAATAGTTTTTTGTAATACACAAACGCTGTATACACGCCAAACTTAGCTTCAATAGGGAGTTTTATAATTCCTTCGTAAGCCACTCTGAAATCTTCTTCGATTTCATTGATGATAGCCGTTTTCGCATTTTCATCAAAAGAATTCAAGTCAACTCCGGGAAAATAATTGCGGTTCAAAACCAAATTATCATCCTTTAAATCTCGCAGGAAATTTACTTTCTGAAACGCAGAACCTAACCGCATCGCTTCACCTTTCAGTTGCTCATATCGTTTATTATCCCCGGCCACAAAAACCTTTAGACACATTAAACCAACGACATCCGCAGAACCGTAAATGTAGGCGTCATACTCTAATTTACTGTGATAATCTGATTTTATCAAATCTAATTTCATACTTTTTAGAAAAGCCTGAATAAGGTCGTCCGTTATATTATATTGTTTAACCGTGTGCTGGAAAGAGTTTAAGATCGGATTTAGACTTATTCCTCTTTCAAAGGCTTTGTAATACTCATCCTCAAACTCAGTGATTAAACTTTCTTTATCATAACCATGGAAGGTATCCACGATTTCATCCGCAAAACGAACAAAACCATAAATGCTATAAATGGCATCCCTTATACTTGGCGACAGCATATATACCGCCAAAGAAAAAGAGGTACTGTAATTTTTAGTAACTAACTTGCTACATTTAAAAGATACATCATCAAATAATTCCTTCATACTATTGTTCTGAAAATTGCTTATTAATTAATTCCGATACTAATTTTCCAGAAATTAGTGCTGGTGGAACGCCTGGTCCCGGAACGGTCAATTGACCGGTAAAATATAAATTCTTAACTTTTTTGCTCTTTAACTTTGGTCTCAAAAATGCGGTTTGCATCAAAGTGTTCGCCATTCCGTAAGCATTTCCTTTGTACGAATTGTATTCTGACACAAAATCATTTTTACAGAATGATTGTTTAAAAATAATATTATTTTTTACACTTTGTTGTGTTAAGGTTTCAAAACGATCCATTATTTTTTCAAAATATTCTTCTCTTAACGACTCAGTATCATTGATTCCCGGAGCTAAAGGTACTAGAAAAAAGCCAGATTCCATTCCTTCCGGAGCGGCAGTTTTATCGGTCACCGAAGGGAAATTTGCATAAAACAACGGTTCTTTTGGCCACTGCGGTTCATCATAAATATCTTTGGCGTGCTGGTAAAAATCAACATCAAAAAACAATGCATGATGCGAAATGTTTTCAATTTTTTTGTTGAAACCTACATAAAACAATAACGATGAAGGTGCGAAAACCCTGCTGTCCCAATATTTCTCAGAATACGCCCTGTGTTCCTGATTCAACAAGGTTTCGGTGTGATGGTAATCTGCACCGCTCAAAATCAAATCTGAAGCAATGATTTCACCATTGACTTGAATGGCTACTGCTGTTTTATTTTCGACTATAATTTTTTCGATGTTGGAATTGGTTTGAAATTTCACTCCCAATTCTAACGCTAAATTTTCCATTCCTCTCACGACATCAAACATTCCTGTTTTGGGGTGCCAAGTTCCCAAACCGAAGTCGGCGTAATTCATAAAACTGTAAAACGACGGCGTATCCGAAGGTTTGGCTCCCAGAAACAATACGGGAAATTCCAGAATCTGAATCAGCCTTTCATTCTTAAATTTTTTACGAACATCTTTACTAACAGTGCTTAGAAATTGTCCCACTTTCATGGCTGTTTCCACAGTTATTAATTCGAGTGCTGAAACGCCCGGACGGTACACTAAATCTTTGATCGCGATATCATAATTGCTTTTGGCCTCAGCCATAAAGTCATTCAGCAATTTGCCGCTGCCTTTTTCGATAGCCTCAAAAGCAAGTGTAATATCCGCTAAATTGTCTGCTATTGTTATGAAATCATCAATTCCGTAATACACTCGGTAGGCAGGAGACAATTTTATGAGTTCATAATAATCCGTGGTTTTTTTTCCAAAATCAGCAAAGAAACGTTCGAAAACGTCTGGCATCCAATACCAACTTGGCCCCATGTCAAAAGTAAATCCTTCTCTCTTTAGTTGACGTGCTCGTCCGCCTACAGCATCATTTTTTTCATATATTGTGACATCGTGGCCGCTCTGTGCTAAATACGCCGAAGCTGCTAATGCAGAGAACCCAGAACCTATAATCGTAATCTTTTTTATTTTCTTCATTTGTTTAGCAAATATACGAATTGTTTAAACAAGAACAGTTAAATCCAGTCGACTAATTCCGTAATTGAATTAAAAATTGTAATTCGCTCCGAAACTTCTTCTTTTTTAATGAACTCAACCATTCGTCCAATATACCATAATTCAGTGGTATCATCCAACAACTCATCAGACATTTTTTGAATGTAACTGTCGATAATATCTTTTTCGGGTTGCACCGTAAGGTACGATACAAAAACAATGGAATTAAAATGCTTTTTCAAATCTTTCAGATTTTCAATCGGCATACTTTCCCCTAAATATATCGTCTTGTAGCCATTCAACAGAATTTCATAATTAAGATACATTAATCCTAATTCGTGGATTTCATTCATAGGAAGTGACAAAACGAAAACTTTATCGAGTTTGGTTTGTTTTAAAATCTGAAGCTTTTCAGTATTAATTAAAAGTTTTTGTTTAATTAAATAGCTGATAAAATGTTCGTGAGCAGGCGTTATAGTATCAGACTGCCACAACAATCCAAGTTCATTCATTAAAGGAATGAAAACTTGATGAAAAATTTCTTTGAATGATTTTTCCGCAATCAACCAATTATAGGTATTAAAAAATAGCTCTTGGTCAAAGTTCATCATTGCCATTTTGAACTCACTAATAGCGTGGCTTTTGGCTGTTTTACTCGATATTATTTCGCGTACTAAAGACGGTATTTTTTCTTGTGGATAAGTCGCTATTTTTGAAATTTTATAACCATAATCATGTAATAATGTGATGTTTAATAGTTTTTGCAAACTCACCAAATCATATAATCGGATATTTGTATCAGTACGCATCGGCTGAAGGATATCATACCTTTTCTCCCAAATTCGTATCGTATGCGCTTTGATCCCTGAAAGGTTTTCAAGATCTTTTATACTAAACACACTTTTTATATTGTTCATCTTTTGTCTAAATTTATTAAACAAATGTAAAATATTAATTTAACATTCTGCTCAAAATAAATAAAAACTATGCGTAATACTATAAATCAACGTTGTTGTAAACATTTAACTTATCCAAATTAAGAATTGTTCTTGAATTGTCGGCACTTCTGGTGTACATCGGTTCAAATTGGGCACCGTAAATAACCTCGTCAAAAGTATACGAGGTGCGAGCGGCAACAGTATTACTAAACATATCGTCAAAGGTTTTTATAAAGACGAGTATCTCACCATTGGTTGTTTTAAAATCAGCTGCCGTGAATTTATAAAGCGGACTGTCTTCTGTAATTGGATGTACTAAGGTCCAACTTAAAGTCAATGCATTTATCTTGTCCAATTCTAATTCCAGCGCGTAGAATTTATTGGTCCTTCTCCCGTTTTCCTCCACGCTCATCCCAAGAGTTATTTTGGCTTCAGCATCCGTGAAATTTGTATTTTTAAATGGTGTGGTTCTAATCATCAAACCGGTAATTTCTCCATATGGTGCAATTACAGCGTTATGGGAAAACTTCAAAAAAGCGGTAGGCTTACTAAATCGGCCAAAAAATAAACCCGTAGCAATGGCAAAACTCAATAACCCTATCAGCGCTTCGGCAGCAGAAAGCGCACTGGCTAAAAAACCGCTAGGACTTATATGCCCGTAACCCACTGTGGTAAAGGTTTGCGCACTGAAAAAATAAGCCTGTCCAAATTTGACCCATTCATTATCTGTAGTTGAAATCCCATTCAGATGTTCGATTCCAATTCCGTAATAAATAGAAGCAAATACAAAATTGATAGCCACGTAAAACGAGAGAATGATCAGTATAAATTTCCACCCTTGCATATCAATCATAGTGTGATACCAACTGATGCGATGCAAAAAATGCATTCCCTGTTTTTCTACATTAGCCGTCCCATTTTTATTAACGAAACGTCCGCCATAATTATTGGCGTTAGTTCCAAAACCTGTATTCTTATCAGCTTTTGATTTGGCATTTATTGTATTCAAGGGAAGATTTTTTTTTAATAATTATTTGCTAGTAAATTTAGTTAAAATCCCGTTCAAAAAAAGATGCTTTTTCCAGTTAAATTAAAATTCATGTAAAACCCAAACTAATCGAGAAAATTTCCATTCGAGATTCAACTATTAAATACAAAAAAAATGGCATAAAATATAAAACTACTTGAAAATCAGTACCTTTATATTTATTATTTATAATAATTATTAAAAACTAAATAGAATGAATAACGAGCTACTAAAAGATAGAATTGAGGCTGGATTATTGCTTTCTGAAAAATTAAAAAAATACCAAGATACAAATAGCGTAATTCTTGCCGTTCCCAGAGGTGGCGTTCCTGTGGGAATCGTAATTTCAAAAACCTTACATCTTCCTCTGGATATTGTACTCGCAAAAAAAATTGGTCATCCTTCTAATAAAGAATTTGCGATTGGGGCTGTTTCCATGGACTCCATGATTCTTGATGAGCATTCAGACATCCCTAAAAAGTTTATCGACGATGAAATTATTAGACTCCGACAACAATTGGATGAAAAATATGGACGCTATATGGGCAACAGAAAACCGCTTGATCTCGAAAATAAAAACGTGATTTTAGTAGATGATGGCATTGCGACAGGAAATACGCTGCTCTCCTGTATCACTATGTTGCGAAAAAAAAATCCTTCAAAAATAATCGTAGCTGTTCCAGTAATACCCTATGATACAGTACCATTATTTGAAAAAAATGCTGATGAGTTAATTTATTTGACTGCTTCTAAATATTTTAGGGGAGTTGGTAGTTTTTATGAAGAGTTTAACCAGGTGGAAGATGAAGAAGTAATTCAAATGCTACGCTTAGGTACAACAACTGAGTAAGGCGATCTTACAGTTTGTAACATAATTAAAATTAGAAATCATGGAAAAATTAGATTTGGATATTCCTTTAACGAAAGTGACATAAAAAGGAGATTTGATACGAACGGAAATTGCGACCGGAATCGATTTGTTCCCTTACGAAAGAGGCAGCAACGTACCCAACCCCCGAAATAGAATGGTAGCAGAACTTATTTAGCAATAAAACATGGGCAGTGTCCTTTTTGATTCACTCAACGAAGAAGAAAATGAAATGGACAAAAATCACTTTCGTATTGATTTTCTGAATGACTCTTTCATTGAAACGACACAATCGATACTGCAATAAGACAAATCCAGCAAACTTACCATCGTTTTTTTGGGGCACGTACAAAAGCCACATCTGCATTGCGGACAACAACACATTCCAACGAAAAAATTAAAGCTCAGGTTTCCGATGGCGGGCGTCTGGATTTAGTCATAACCGAATTGCCGCTCTTTACTGCTCCCACTACATTTATTGTAGGAAGTCTTGACACTACGGTAATCATGATGAACAAAATGGCTTAAAAAAACTGAAATCAATAAAACAATTAACTGTAGTTTCCAATGCCAACCATCCTTTTGAAGAAGCCGGTTAAGTACAGGAATTGCTGGTTGTTTTTTTGAAAAATAAACTATAAAATTTGCGTAAATCCAAATTATCAGCGTCCTTAAAACATGCATTTATTGTATTACCAAAACGCCAATCTTGCGACCTCTCTTTGTGGTTATAAAAAAATATACCACAAAGCAATTAGAATTCCATTTTGCCTTGTTGTAACTGATTGCTCTAAAAAATGAAATTACTGTCCTGTAAAACAATCACTTTTTTTCCTAATTTAGTTGAATCAAAAAAAATGCTATGAAAGAAATAACCAAAAAAGATATCAGTCAGGAAATATTTGACTTATACGACGACTATGCCCACAATAAAATTGAAAGAAGACAATTTGTCGAGAAACTCTCCCTTTTTGCGGTAGGAACACTCACGCTTCCGTCACTTCTGAGTTTTATGACGCCCAATTACGTGGATTCTATCTTAATCAAGCCAGACGATCCAAGACTACAATCAGAATTTATAACTTACGATTCTCCTAAAGGCGGTGGAACGATCAAAGGACTTTTATCGCAACCTACCGCAACCAAAAAGAAACTACCGGGAATCATTGTCGTACATGAAAACCGCGGACTGAATCCGTATATTGAAGATGTAGGACGAAGAGCCGCTGTGGAAGGCTTCATCACTTTAGCACCGGATGCATTATCGCCTCTGGGCGGTTATCCCGGAAATGATGATGCAGGAAGGGAATTACAAAAAAAACGGACCCGTGAAGAAATGCTCGAAGATTTCATTGCAGCTTACAAATACCTAAAATCGCACAAAGATTGTAATGGACATATAGGTGTGGTAGGATTTTGTTTTGGCGGCTGGATTGCCAATATGATGGCAGTCAAAATACCAAAATTATGTGCCGCAGTTCCGTATTACGGAGGACAGCCCACTGCAGCAGAAGCTGAAAAAATAAAAACGCCAATCATGGTACACTATGCCGGTTTAGACACCCGGGTAAATGAAGGTTGGCCCGCTTACGAAACCATCCTTAAAAAAAACAAAGTAGAACATGTCGCTTATTTCTATGAAGGTGTGAATCATGGTTTTCATAACAATACGACTCCCAGATACGATGAGAAAGCCGCGACTTTATCGTGGACAAGAACGATAGATTTTTTCAAGGAGAAATTGAAAAAATAATTTTATATTTTTTAAAGTCCCTTAACCGGGGCTTTTTTTTGGAATTAATTTTAATTATTTGCGAAGAAAACATTACGTAAATTGAACTATCTTTTAACAAGCGGGCAAAGTCCATGAAGATAAAGATGGGCAAAGGGCCTGAGTTCATTGCTAAAATAACCAGAGGCTAAAGCGAGGTGCATCGGATCGGTTTCTTTTATATCCATTTGGGGAATCCCACCCAAAACGACTGCATAAAACGTTTCTTAGGCCGTTACAGCAGTGGGTCTAAAATGAGTTCCTCTTCAGGTACATAGACCGGTTCAGCGAAACGGCAGAATCATGGAACAGGATTATAACTCCAAAAAGCCCCATGAATCTCTTCGAGGCAAGTCGAAGGTACAACAGGCCGAATTTAATGTTTCTGGGCGCTAGTTCCAGAAGGATTAAAAACGATACCTTTTTTGAAGTTTTGAACAAGCACCAAATTCTAATTTGGAAGCCATTCCAAATTCAGTTAAATAAATCATGACTGATCATTACTATGTTAAATAAATCACAAATTTACAAATATTAAGAAACAATTATAATTATTTTTGTTTAATCTTTACATAAAAAAACTAAACAAAAAGACTATGAAAAATTTTAGCAAATTATTTTCCTTATTGTGTTTTCTAGTAGTTAGCACGACTTTTTTTATTGGATGTAGTGATGACGACACTTCACCACAACTCACTGGGGAATCTAAACAATTCAACTTGTACACTACATCAAACCCTGCTATCAGCGGAACCGTTACGTTTTCGAAAAGAAATGATAATGCTACGCTTATTACTATTCAATTAAGCGGCACAAATGCTGGTGGAAGTCATCCTGCACACATCCATGCTGGCACAGCAGCAGAAGGTGGAGCCATTTTACTCGACCTAACTTCTGTTACTGGAAGTACCGGTAAAAGTGAAACGGTTGTTACAGCTTTGAATAATGGCTCGCCCGTCACTTACGAGCAGTTAATTACTTTAGATGGTTATGTTAATACCCACCTTAGCGGTACCGATCTTGCAACATTGATAGCGCAAGGCGACATTGGTATTAATGAACTCACAAGTACCAGCAAAACGTATACCCTAAGTGCCGTTTCTAATAGTGCCGTAAGTGGTACAGCGAAATTTACCAAAAGAGTAAGCGGTAAAGCTTTGGTAAGTATTTCGCTAACGGGAACAACTCCAGGAGTTAGTTCTATTGCACATATTCACGTTAATACTGTCGCTCAAACGGGCGGTGTAGTAGTAGATCTAACATCAGTAACTGGATCGACCGGAAAAAGTGATACTAGTGTAAACAAACTTAATACTGGAGCTACCATAACTTATGATGAGCTTTTGAATTTTAATGGATATATAAATGTTCATGAAAGTGCTACCGCTTTATCAACATTAATCGCACAAGGTGATATTGGTAAGAACGAACTTACTAATACCAGTAAAACCTACACGCTAAATGCTGTTTCTAACAACGCCATAAGCGGCACAGCAAAATTTACAAAAAGGGTGAGTGGTGAAACTTTAGTAAGTATTTCCTTGACTGGCACAACTGCTGGAGTTAGTTCTCCCGCACACATCCATCTCAATACTGCCGCCCAGGGAGGAGCTATAGCTATCGACCTTACATCGATCATCGGTGCTACTGGAAAGAGTGAGACCAGTGTGAGTAAACTCAATAATGGAACCACCATTACCTATGAGGAGCTTCTAAATTTTAATGGATACATAAATGTTCATCAAAGTGCTAGCAATCTAGCAACCATAATCGCTCAGGGCAACATTGGAGCTAATGCAGTAAATTCGAATATTGTAAATTACAACATAACCAATTCAGGTTCTTCATCTTACGTATTTAATGGTGGGGGGTTGACGAATGGAAGTAATCCAAATTTGACTTTGCAAAGAGGTAAAACGTATAGTTTTACTATGAATACACCAGGACATCCTTTCTTAATAAAGACAGTCCAAACGACCGGCAGTGCAAGCGCTTACAACAACGGTGTTACTAATAATGGTGCTTCGAGTGGTGTCATATCTTTTACTGTACCCAGTGATGCACCAAACACATTATATTACATCTGTGAGTTTCATTCCTCGATGACAGGTATTATAACAATTACCAATTAAGTAAAAAAAAGTATTCAAATAAAGCCAGTGCAGATGTACTGGCTTTATTTATTGAAATTATCCCGTCTTAAAATAAGTAGCCCCATCACTAACCTATTTCCGAAAACTATCGAAAACCTCAGTAATAAATGCACATTTTTATGCTTAAAGACTAGTGACAAATTACTGTTTCATATTTGGTAAATAGATTTTTAAATATTAGCACTTATTGCATGATAACAAATTCACTCTTACAATCAAAAACTACATAATTGATTCTACCCGCTCTCCAAAGTGCTACTTGAACTATGCTGGCCAAATGCCTCCGACTTTGACTCTCGCTCTCCGAAGTGTTACTTGGTTTACGCTGGGCAAATGTCTCCGACTTTAATCTATAATGATAATCTACTAACACTAAATACAATCTTATAAAAAAAGCCCTACACGGGGCTTTTTCAATATATAAACCCAGATACCATGAAAAAGCCGCGACTTTATCTTGGATAAGAACTATTGATTTTTTCAAGGAGAAATTGAAGAAATAATAATTATAAGTTTTCATATTTAAAAGTCCCGGTAATGGGACTTTTTTTAATCTATTTTTTTTAAAAAAAATATTACATAAAAATAAGGGAGTTAGAAATTTGTTTACATTTGAAAATAAATAAAATCTGACGTTTATCCGACAAAGCCACCCAATTTAGGGATAATAAGTCTGATATCGTCATTAATATATACTATTTGGTGGCAAGTTTACCAAAATATCGCAAAAAATAGAAATTAATAAAAAAATATGATTGCATTGTACATAAATTGGGATTTTGACTCTGAAATAATAAACATTTACGGTTTTCCATTAAAATATTACGGACTTTTATTTGCTTGTGGTTTGGTTTTATGTATGTACATTCTAAAAAGAATTTTTAAAAGAGAAAACTTAAAAGATAGTGCACGCGAAGCATTGTTTGTTTATGGAATAATTGGAATTTTTGTCGGAGCGAGATTAGGACATTGTTTATTTTACGACTTTGATTATTATTCAAAAAACTTATTATAAATTATTTTACCTATTAAGAAAACTCTAAACGGAGAATACAAATTTATTGGCTTTGCAGGTTTAGCAAGTCACGGAGGTACAGTTGGATTAATTATTTCACTCTATATATATTCAAAAAAATATGAAATAAGATATCTTAAAACACTGGACTTGATTGCAATTGTTGCGCCACTTGGAGCAACATTTATAAGACTTGCAAATTTAATGAACTCTGAAATGATTGGTAATCCGACTTCAATGCCATGGGCATTTATTTTTAAACGTGTTGACAATATACCAAGGCATCCAGCTCAACTTTATGAAGCAATTTCATATTTAATGATTTTTATTATCGTTTTCACTATTTACAACACTAAAAACATAAAGTTAGGAAATGGTTTTTTGTTTGGTTTAGCAATAACTTTAATATTTGTAATGAGAATTTTAATAGAATTTCTAAAAATAAATCAAGTAGAATTTGAAAAAGGAATGAGTTTAAATATGGGGCAAATATTGAGTATTCCTTTTGTGTTATTGGGATTATACTTTGTAGCTTTTAATTTACTTAAAAACCAACCTAAATAAAAAAACCAGTCACCAACAGCGGTTTTGACCTAGTGTGTGATTTATTGGAATTACCGTTTCGCATCAACTCTTCTGCAAAGCCGAAAATTGAAAGGTTACGAATTTCCCACCATCTCAAAGCAGCGCGACGTCAAACTCTCTAACAACCTTCTTTTTAATTGCTTACATTTTTTGTATTAAAAATCGCTTAAATTATTTGCGCAACCCCGATACCGCTTATATCACACAATCGTTAGCGTAGTTTTGCAAACTGTGCCCAGAACAATAGACAAAGCGTTAAATTCGAGTTTTAAAAATTTTCCAGATGCTGTCCAATATTTTACTGCTTTACAATCTAACTGCTCAATAATTATAACTAGAAACGGAAAAGACTTTAAGCATTCTACAATTCCAATTATGACAGCTGAGGAATATTTATGTAGCATTACATAAACCGACTACTGCCAAAAGCTAGACTTCGTTGCGTCTAAAGCACCAACAATAAAACTCTTGCTGTTTTGCGTAATCGAAACATGAAATCAAACAAATGAATCCTGAATTAAATTTATTACTAACAAGAGAAGGTTTAGATATGAGCGACGACCTTAATGCTCCTAATAAACGGTTAAGAAACTAGGATACAAAATAAAGTTCCAAATAGAATCGCTATGCGACACATTTCTTGGTAAACGAAACGGATTTACGTTATATTCGGGAATTATTAGAGCGCAATAGTAGAAAAACTCATAGTCAATAAAGTACCAAAAGCATTCAGCAAATAAAAAGTCATTTTGATGATTTGTAATAAAAGATTATCTATACATTTGGAAAGACTAGGCTATTCAATAGTGATTACAGACCGGCTGCCAATACTTATAGATCCTTTACGATTTTAAACTTTTCAATTTTTAAAAATAAACCTTATGAAATCCAAACAAATTCTTCTTTTAATATTATTTATTTCCACTTCACTTTTTGCGCAAAGCACAGCACCACAATTAGATAAAATTAAGCAGCAAGATCTAAAAGATGATTTATATGAACTGGCGGGTGACGCCTTTCGGGGACGAAGAGGAGGAGAACTTGGCGAAATGCGAGCTTCTGTTTGGGTGGCTCAAAAGGCCCGTGAAGCTGGCCTTAAACCAGCAGGCGAAGATGGAACATACTTCCAATTCTTTAATCTGAAACGCAGCCGTATGGCCAATAGTAGTACTGTTAATGTAAATGGTAAAGCACTTGATCTTTGGAAAGAGATTTGGCCAACTAATTTGGTTGACACTACCCTAGAAGGCTCCGTAGTTTGGTTAGACAAAATACCGGATAATACTGTCGATCTGAAAGGCAAAATTGTAGCTATGAATATTATGCCTCCAACCCCCGTTATTCAAGACTGGGTGAGCCTCTGGCAATATCGTTATACCGCTTCTGCCATGAATCAGCAGGGAAAAGAACTCCTCAGCCGCGGTGTTACTGCTATCATTTTTGTTGCTGATGATACTGTAGAATCACTTATTTCGTTTACGGGATTTCATTATCAAGAAGGAAGTTATGGAATTGAAGGTGCCGAATCCTCTACTGCAGCTACGGTACCAATTATATTGGCAAGTAAACAGTTAAAAAATATATTTTCTAAACAAGGCGCTTATTTAAAAACTAATTTGAAGGTAGAGAATTTTGACTATCCTTCTATTAATGTTGTTGCAAAGGTTGATGGAACTGATCCTAAACTGAAAGAGGAATATGTTTTATTCAGCGGTCACCAGGACCATGACGGAGTAGGACCTGCTGTTAACGGTGATCCTATCTGGAACGGTGCTGATGATAATGCATCAGTAACGGTAGCGATGCTTGCAATAGGGAATGCGTGGAGTACACAACCCGCTAAGCGATCGGCTTTATTTGTGTGGCACGGATCTGAGGAAAGAGGTTTATTGGGTTCTCGCTATTTTGTTAGCCATCCCACCGTTAAACTGCCCTCCATAGTTGCTGTTTTAAATGGCGATATGATAGGACGCAATGCATCTGATTCTGCGGCGCTATTAGGCGTAACAGAACCTCATCTTAATTCTTCTGACCTTGTAGCTACCACTTTAGCAGCTAATAAAAGTATTGCCAACTTCAAAGTAGATACTTCTTGGGATGCTGCAGATCACCCAGAGAATTGGTACTTCCGAAGCGATCATCTTCCCTATGCTCAAGCTAATGTTCCAGCAATATTTTTCACCACCTTATTACACCCTGACTACCATACCCCCTTCGATAGCCCAGATAAAATTGACTATGTAAAACTTACTAAGATGACAAAGTGGATCTATGAAACCGGATGGAGAATTGCTGAAAGTGCCAAACGTCCTGCTTTAACTATTGAAATAAAAAAGTAAAAAATAACTAACTATTATGTTCTTAATAGACAAGCCATTTGTTTCCGATTTTCTTATCAAAACAATAAAAGATAATAATTATAAAATAATTGCAACCAAAGTAGCCAAAGAATTGATAAAAGATGATTCTTTGGCATGGATAGCCGAAGAGGAAGCAATCGCTTTACTAAAAAATAATCCAGAAATTTCTCTTTATAGCAATTCAGAGAATGCATTAGCTTGGATCGATCAAAATTATGGAGAAAGTGAATTATCAAGTCAATTACAAGTTTTAAAAAATAAAGTAAAGTTTAGAGAACTTATAAAAGAGCTGTTTCCCGACTTTTATTTCAGGCAAATAAGTATTGAAGAAATCCAACGATTGTCCGATGATGAAATTCGATTCCCTTTTGTAATTAAACCTGCTGTTGGTTTCTTTAGCATAGGAGTTCATATAGTAGAAAATGAGAAAGACTGGATAAAAGCTAAAAGTGAGTTACAACCGGATAAACTTAAAAGTATATTTCCTGAAAATGTATTAAACACAAGTACTTTTATTATTGAAGAATTTATTCGTGGAGAAGAATATGCAATCGATTATTATTACGACAATAATGGAGATGCTGTTTTGTTAAACGTTTTACACCACCTCTTTTCATCTGGAACAGACACAAGTGATCGGGTTTATTCAACATCCAAAGCAATCATTGAAAAGTATAAAATTGATCTTGAAGATTTTTTAAGTAAAATTGGCAAAGAGTTACATTTAAAAAATTTCCCGGCTCATGCAGAAGTCCGCATAGATGAAAATGGGAAAATAAACCCTATCGAAGTAAACCCTTTACGCTTTGGTGGATTTTGCACCACGGCCGACCTTCTAGGAGTAACTTTAGGATTTAATGAATACAAATGCTTTCGTGAAAATAAAAAACCAGACTGGGATTCTATATTTAAAGGCAAAGAGAATAAAATATTTAGTGTCATTGTTTTGGATAATAATTCAGGAATAATCCCTTCGGATATTTTAAGATTTAACTATTCAGATCTTGCTAAAGATTTTGAAAAACCAGTATTAATTAGAGAATTAGATATAAATAATTATCCTGTATTTGGATTTGCTTTTATTGAAAGTACAGCTAGTAATCAAAAAGAATTAAATGATATTCTGACCTCTGATTTAAGAAAATATATAGTATCGAAATAAGGAAAATTTTAAAGTGAACATGCTAACTTAGCCATCATAGAAAGTTAAGAAATAATCTTAATTTTAATCTATGAAACAAGTGCGCAAAATTTACGAAAAAGCTTTCAAAAAAAAAGCTGTCCAAAGCTAGACTTGGTTGCGTGGCACAATAAAAGCATCTGCACTATTTTACCTTTCAGCAAATTCCACAAAAAAAGCCCCAAACGGGGCTTTTTACATATAACAAAATTCAAGTTTTTATTTACTCAAATACATTTTTCTTCTAGAGTACAATTCGTAGAATTGATCGTCTTTCAAGTCATCAATAAACAAGTTCTTTATCCATCATCTTAATCTATAGATTAAGATGATGGAATAAAAAACTAATAATTTTAAAACCTAAAATTATTTACCTTTGTATAAATGAATAAAAACCTTTACATTATTGCTGGTTGCAATGGAGCAGGAAAAACAACTGCTTCCTTTACTATTTTACCAGAAATTTTAAATTGCAAAGAATTTGTAAATGCAGATGAAATTGCCAAAGGATTATCGCCTTTTCAGCCTGAAAAGGTATCTTTTGAAGCAGGAAGAATAATGCTCAAACGAATTAACGAACTTCTGGAAACAAATCAAACCTTTGCTTTTGAAACTACTTTGGCAACCAAAAGTTATAAATCTAAAATTGCCGAAGCAAAAAAGCAAAAATATAACGTAACGTTGTTATTTTTTTGGTTAGAAACTGTTGATTTAGCTATAGAAAGAGTTAAAACTCGAGTCATTGAAGGAGGTCATAATATAGAAACCGAAGTCATAAAGCGTAGATACATCAATGGAATTAAAAACCTTTTTGAAATTTATCTTGAAATTGCAGATGAAGTACTTATTTTTGATAATTCATTTGGAGTACCAGAATTAATTGCAGAAAAATCTTTAGAAACTGAAATAAAAATTTTAAGCGAAACTAAATTCTATAACTTAAAAAAATATTGGAATGAAAGAATATAAAAGATCTCAAAACCAACAAAAAATTGTTGATGGGATGAACAAAGTTTACGAGAAATTAATCGAATTCAAAAAGAGAACAAATAGTGAATTGGTTATTCTCAAGGATAATAAAATAGTTAGGGTAAAACCTTAAAACCACAAAAAAAGCCCCGAAATTTCGGGGCTTTTTACATATAACAAAATTCAAGTTTTTATTTACTCAAATACATTTTTCTTCTCGAATACAATTCATAGAACTGATCGTCTTTCAAGTCATCAATAAACAAGATGCTTTCCCCTGTTGATTTCATTTCTGGTCCCAATGCTTTGTTCACATTATGGA
The DNA here is from genome assembly GCF_049896525.1 of Flavobacterium sp. DSR3-2. NCBI lineage: Bacteria > Pseudomonadati > Bacteroidota > Flavobacteriia > Flavobacteriales > Flavobacteriaceae > Flavobacterium > Flavobacterium sp. DSR3-2. The sequence continues at coordinate 43,135 of NZ_JAFCUM010000014.1, read as the reverse complement.
ATTTGCTGAAAGAGAACACCGGTTGCTTGATGGCATATCCTTTCAACTGTGGGTTGAAAGTAAAGTCGGTTACTTTATTGTGACCTAACATTACTTTAGTCGCATAGTTCACATACGGTTCTCCGTAGGCTTTTGCAATAAATGGAACCGTACGAGACGCTCTAGGATTTGCTTCAATGATGTAAACGATATCATCTTTTATCGCAAACTGAATGTTGATTAAACCAACGGTTCTCAAAGCCAATGCAATATTTTTGGTATGGTCTTTTATTTGTTGCATTACAAATTCACCTAAGTTAAATGGCGGCAAAGTAGCGTTACTATCTCCAGAGTGTACTCCGCAAGGTTCGATGTGCTCCATAATCCCTATGATGTACACATTTTCCCCATCGCAAATCGCATCAGCTTCGGCTTCAATTGCCCCATCCAAATAATGGTCTAAAAGCAATTTATTTCCTGGAATCGTTTTCAATAAATTGATCACGTGTTCCTCTAATTCTTGCTTGTTAATTACAATCTTCATTCCCTGACCACCCAAAACATACGAAGGACGAATCAATAATGGAAAGTCCAAAACATCCGCTAAGGCCGAAGCTTCGTCAGCAGTTTCAGCAATTCCAAATTGCGGAAAAGGAATTTTTAAATCGGTTAACAATTCTGAGAAACGTCCTCTGTCTTCGGCTAAATCCAAAGCGTCAAAGCTCGTTCCAATAATTTTAATACCGTATTTAGATAGTTTTTCGGCCAATTTCAAAGCCGTTTGACCTCCCAATTGTACAATTACCCCTTCTGGTTTTTCATGTTGGATAATATCGTAAATATGTTCCCAGAAAACTGGTTCAAAATACAATTTATCGGCTGTATCAAAATCAGTCGAAACCGTTTCCGGATTACAGTTGATCATGATAGTTTCGTAACCACATTCTTTGGCGGCAAGCACACCGTGAACGCAAGAGTAATCGAACTCGATTCCCTGTCCAATTCTATTTGGGCCTGACCCAAGAACAATTATTTTCTTTTTATCAGTAACAATACTTTCGTTGTCCACGTAACGGGTTCCATCCGCTTTTTCTATTTCGGCTTCAAAAGTCGAGTAATAATAAGGCGTTTTTGCTTTGAACTCCGCCGCACAAGTATCTACTAATTTAAACACACGATTGATGTTCATTGTAGTTCGCAACGTATGCACTTGGCTTTCTAAACAACCTACCATGTGCGCGATTTGTCTGTCAGCAAAACCTTTTTGTTTCGCTTCCAATAACAATTCTCTTGGCAAAGAATCAACTTTATAGTTTGAAATTTCTTTTTCTAACGTATATAGCTCTTCGTATTGTTTTAAGAACCACATATCAATTTTAGTGATTTCATGAATGCGACTCAATGGAATTCCCAGTGCGATAGCATCGTAAATCACAAAAACACGATCCCAACTCGCAAAAGTCAGTTTTTCGATAATCTGTTCGTAGTTCGTGTATCCTTTTCCGTCAGCACCCAAACCATTTCTTTTAATTTCCAAAGATTGAGTCGCTTTGTGTAATGCTTCTTGGAACGAACGTCCAATTCCCATAACCTCACCTACTGATTTCATTTGAAGTCCCAAAGTGCGGTCAGCTCCTTCGAATTTATCAAAGTTCCAACGCGGAATTTTTACAATTACATAATCCAAAGTTGGTTCGAATAAAGCCGAAGTCGATTTGGTAATTTGATTTTGCAGTTCATCTAAGTTGTACCCCAAAGCTAGTTTGGAAGCAATTTTTGCAATTGGATAACCCGTTGCTTTTGATGCCAAAGCAGAAGAACGAGAAACACGAGGATTGATTTCAATCGCTACAATGTCTTCTTTATCATCTGGCGAAACGGCAAACTGCACGTTACAACCTCCGGCAAAGTTTCCGATGCTACGCATCATCAAGATTGCATAGTCACGCATTCTTTGAAAAGTCGTGTCAGACAAAGTCATTGCTGGCGCAACCGTAATGGAATCTCCGGTGTGAATTCCCATTGGATCCATATTTTCGATCGAACAAATAATCACGACATTGTCATTTTTATCTCTCAAAAGCTCCAATTCGTATTCTTTCCAACCCATCAAAGCTTTATCAATCAAGACTTCGTGAATAGGAGATGCTTCTAACCCACGAGTCAAAAGTTCGTTAAAATCTTCTTTTTTATAAACAATAGCAGCTCCGGTTCCACCTAAAGTAAAAGAAGGACGGATTACTAATGGAAAACCAAATTCCTGAGCAATTTCTTTTCCTCTCAGATAAGACGTACATATTTCTGCCGGAGCAGATGGCACACCTATTTTTTTAAGCAATTGTTTGAACTGTTCTCTGTCTTCGGTAATATTGATAGCGTTAACATCAACACCAATTAATTTTACTCCAAAATCAGCCCAAATCCCTTTTTCATCGGCTTCTAAACAAAGATTTAAAGCCGTTTGCCCTCCCATTGTAGGCAAGACTGCATCAATCTGAGGATGTTCTTTTAAAATTTGAATAATTGATTTTGTCGTTAAGGGCAATAAATATATATGATCCGCCATTGATGGATCAGTCATGATTGTTGCCGGATTCGAATTGATCAAAATAACTTCGATTCCTTCTTCACGAATAGAACGTGCAGATTGTGATCCCGCATAATCAAATTCACATGCTTGACCAATAACAATAGGACCTGAACCTATTATTAAAACTGATTTTATGGATGTATCTTTTGGCATTTTATAGTATTATTGTGTTGTGTAGTTGTTGTTTTGAAAAGATTAAAATTACTGAACTCAAATCTTTTAACTGTAAATATTAAACATTTTTTAACGAATAGGTATAAAAAAAGGCGATACTAAAAAAAGTAACGCCTTATTTATGTTTATACAAACATTATTTTTTGTGTCTTGGTTCGCAAGAAACAGTCAATTTATGTCTTCCTTTAGCTCTTCTTCTAGCAAGAACTTTTCTTCCATTCGCAGAAGCCATTCTGTCCATAAATCCGTGCTTATTTCTTCTTTTTCTTTTCGATGGTTGAAACGTTCTTTTGCTCATTGCTTTGTATCTTTAAAATCTTATTTATATGTCTTCTTATTTTGAATAACCGTTATTCTAAAACCGAGTGCAAATATACAAAGACTTTTTTTCCTCACAAGTAGTTTTGTAAAAATATTTTCATTTCATTTTACTATATTTGTGATCTTAAAATAATCACACTATGTTTCACAGAAATATTAAACTTATTATCGCCGGACTTATCATCGCTACTGGCATTTGGCAATTCACAGAAAGCAATATCGGTAATGGAATCTTCCTAATATTATTAAGTGCAATTCCTATATTCCTTTACTTCAAAAACGAATTCATCTTATTGGCTTTCTTAAAACTAAGAAAACAAGATTTTGAAGGTGCCCAAAAATGGTTGGCGTACATCAAAAACCCCGAAACAGCTTTAGTACAAAAACAACAAGGCTATTTCAATTACTTGCACGGAATTATGCTTTCACAAACAAATATCAACAAAGCGGAAAAATATTTCAGAAAAGCAATTGAGTTAGGATTATCAATGGATATGGATTTGGCTGTAGCCAAATTAAACTTAGCCGGAGTTGCCATGACACGCAGAAGAAAATTAGAAGCTACTTCCCTATTGAATGAAGCTAAAAAATTAGACAAACAGAATATGTTGAAAGATCAGATCACAATGATGAAAGATCAGATGAAAAAAATATAATTTATACAACTACAGAAAAAGGGTCAAATGATAACACATTTGACCCTTTTTTTATAGTTTAAGCATTGAAGTCAACGATTTTATAACTCCACTTATATTTTCTTAAATGCCTGATATCGTTTAAAAAATAATTAATACCCTTTTAGAGGAATTTCAATTTGGTATTTTTTACCAGTATCATTTATTAATTTGGTTTCCCTGAGCCAAGGATTGTGTATTTTCAAAATCTTATAATTAATCCCTTGTCCTTTTGCAAATGCCGCCAAATCTGTAATCGAACTGTCAATTTCGATTTTCTTGGTTGGCAAAATTTCATACAAATCACCCGGAAGTATATTAAACTCATATTTTACCGGATTCTTCATGATCTCTTTCAAAGCTAAAATCCTAAAAACATATCGAGACGTTTCTTCCGTAAGCAGCAAATCATAATAGTCAGACACTTTTTGGATTCCAATTTGTTTATTGACACCTGACATTCCCCCATTGTATGAGGCTGCCGCCAAAGTCCAGCTTCCAAATTTTCCTTTGGCACTCAAAAAATAACTGCAAGCTGCTTCCGTCGATTTTTCAAGGTCATAGCGCTGATCTACATTTTCAGTCACTTCCATTCCGCGTTCCTTTGCTGTATCCGGCATGAATTGCCAAACTCCCCGCGCTCCTGCTGGCGAAACTGCATTCACCAATCCGCTTTCAATTACTGCCAAGTATTTGAAATCGTCCGGAATACCATTCTTTTTCAAAATAGGCTCAATTACCGGAAAAGCGCGATTGGCTCTTTTTATCGCTAAAATTGTGGACGCGTGTAAATTCACATTCACCAGCAATTCCCGATCAAAACGTTCCTTTACATCTGATATTTTTAATGGTGTTTCCTCACCGGCAAAGTCTAATTTCACAGGAAAATTAGAAACAATTCCATCTTCAATATTTTTTTGTTTTGCATCATTTGTTGTAGCAAAAACAAATAGGCCACTCGCAAATATTACGGTACTTATTACCGCTACTTTATTAATTAATTTCATCTTTTTCATTTTTATCCTTTCATATCGTTATTAAAGTGTGATTACTTCATTTTTGCCCCCAATATAATCGAAGGTAAATTTTCGTTCAACCATTTGTATTTATTCAAAATCATGATGTGCGTCCCGCCTTTTACAACGATACAATTCTTAATATATTTTATAGGAAACACATCATCCGCATCACCGTGAATGTGAATTACGTTTTCATCAACAACGGTTCTATCCCATAAAATCACTTGCTCCACAGCCCAATTTAAATACCGAATATCCCTAACGGAAAGGAATTTCTCATATAATTTGAGCCGTTGATTTACTTTTTCACCAAAAGAAAACTTAGCCAGACTTTCGATATTTGCAAATAAACTCATCGGAATGAGTTTATAGGCTTTGGTGGTTTTAGCAATTTTTAGTCTTCGAGGAAATTCAGAATTACATCGTACACTCGAAATAATGATAACTTTGCGTGCGTCCACATATTTTGCCATTTCCTGAACTAAGATTCCACCAAAAGAAACACCAATCAAAACGGGATTTTTATGCTTTATTTTCTTTGTAATTCTCTGGGCATAATGCGTTAATGATTCATTGTCCAGCGGAATCTCCCACTCTAACAAATGGATTTCAAATGTGTCTTCGGGAAGTACAATACGCTCAAAAATAGCAGCACTTGACGCCAAACCAGGCATTAGATACACGGGGATTTTAATCATAATTGTTTTAACGATTTTATAACAAAATTTAGTCTTTTTATAGCGAATTTTGTATAAAATTAATTTTTTTATTCAAACCCCATCCGCTTTTTACTTTATATTATCAATAATTTATGACAACGCAACTATTTGAATCAAATACAAGAGGCAAGGCCGATTTTGGATGGCTTAAAGCCAATTTCTCTTTTTCGTTCGGCAATTATTTTAACCCTGAGCGTTTACAATTTGGAATGTTACGCGTTTTAAATGATGACACCATTGCTGGAGGTACAGGTTTTGGTACTCATAGTCACGCCAATATGGAAATCATTACCATTCCACTCGAAGGCGGCTTAGCGCACAAGGACAGTATGGGAAATGAAGGCGTCATTCGTTTTGGAGAAGTCCAAGTAATGAGTGCGGGATCCGGAGTGGAACATTCTGAACTGAATGCGAGTCAGAGCGAAGAGGCAAAAACTTTACAACTATGGATTTTTCCTGACTTAGAAAACGTGCCACCAAGATACGACCAGAAATCATTTGATATTGAGAATCAAATTAATACCTTTGTAAACATTGTTTCGCCAAATGATCAAAATGATGGCAACGCACTTTGGGTTTACCAGAAAACCTTTTTCCATTTAGGAATATTCGAGAGCAATACCAGCGTTACTTACAAAGTACGAATTCCTAAAAACGGTGTTTATTTATTTTTAATTGAAGGCGAAATAGAGGTTAACAACAACGTTTTGAAGGCAAGAGATGCCATGGGAATTACAGATTTTGACGCATTTAAAATCAAGATCAGTACCAAATCAAAAATACTTTTGGTAGAGGTACCAATGAATTAGAGTTAATTATTATGGATGCAGCAAGCACTATGGAAATCAAAGACAATACTTTTTCAAGACAATTTGAAACTTTAGTCGATCAAGGATTAGTTTCTGTTGAATATTCTTTTCAGGAAAAAAAGATATTTTTAACCAAAATAAATGTTCCGGAAACGTTCGAAGATGAAGAATTTATTTCTAATTTCCTGAAAAACATAATGGAAATTGCGATTGAACGAAAATTGAAAGTGGTTCCTATTCTTCCAAAAATAGTAGTGTTTTTCAAAAAAAATCCTGTTTATAAAGAGTTGCTTCCGCCGGGAATTAGACTTTAACAAAAAGCGGCTGTATTCTAAAATACAGCCGCTTTTTGATTTATAAAGATTCCAACAAAATTATTTTTCTATCTCTCGCATGCTTTCCATTTTCTTATTAGCCAAGAAACCTGCAATATCTTCAAAATGTTCTACTACTCTTTTGTTTCCAAATTCAAAAACCTTTGTCGCTAACCCGTCCAGAAAATCCCTGTCGTGCGAAACTAAAATCAAGGTTCCGTCAAAATCGCGCAAAGCATCTTTGATAATGTCTTTGGTTTTCATATCCAAGTGATTCGAAGGCTCATCGAGAATCAATAAATTGACTGGTTCCAACAATAATTTTATCATCGCCAAACGCGTTTTTTCCCCACCGGAAAGCACTTTTACTTTTTTGGTAACATCATCTCCTTGAAACATGAAAGCGCCCAGAATATCTTTGATTTTAGTTCGAACATCACCCACGGCAATATCATCAATGGTTTCAAAAATAGTGGCATTTTCGTCTAGCAACGAAGCTTGGTTTTGGGCAAAATAACCAATTTTCGCATTATGTCCAATTTCTAAACTACCACCATTTATTTCAATTTCTTTCATAATGGCTTTGATCATCGTCGATTTTCCTTCTCCATTTTTCCCTACGAAAGCTACTTTTTCGCCTCTTTCAATCACCATATTTGCATTGGAAAAAACAACATGATCGCCATACGATTTTGACAAATCTTTAACTATCACAGGATATTGTCCGGAACGGGCAGCAGGAGGAAATTTTAGTTTTAAAGCCGAAGTATCCACTTCATCCACCTGAACTATAACAAGCTTTTCTAACATCTTAACACGAGACTGAACGGCATCCGTTTTAGAAAAAGTTCCCTTGAAACGGTCAATAAAAGTCCTGTTATCGGCAATCATGCGCTGTTGCTCGTCATACGCTTTTTGCTGATGCACACGTCTGTCTTTTCTAAGTTCTAAATAATGAGAATATTTGGCTTTATAATCATAAATACGTCCCATTGTAACTTCAATGGTACGATTCGTAATATTATCTACAAAAGCTTTATCGTGAGAAATCACAACAACAGCTTTGGCTGAATTAATCAAAAAATCCTCTAACCATTGAATACTTTCAATATCCATGTGGTTGGTTGGCTCATCTAGTAATATTAAGTCTGGTTTTTGCAAGAGGATTTTGGCCAATTCGATTCGCATTCTCCATCCTCCGGAAAATTCTGAAGTTTGACGATTAAAATCTTCGCGAACAAATCCCAAACCGATCAATATTTTTTCAACTTCGGCTTCATAATTTACTTCTTCTATCGCATAGAATTTCTCACTTAAGTCAGAAACTCTTTCGATTAATTTCATGTAAGCATCACTTTCATAATCGGTACGAATCGTCAATTGCTCATTGATTTCATCGATCTCTGCTTTCATATGGAAAATCTCACCAAATGCTTTTGACGTTTCTTCCATCACCGTTGCTCCGTCCGTAGATAACAAATGCTGAGGCAAATAGGCCACAACAGCATCTTTTGGTGCCGAAATATTCCCTGTCGAAGGTTTGCTTTGACCTGCAATAATTTTAAGAAGCGTCGATTTTCCGGCTCCATTTTTACCCATAAGGGCAATTTTATCATTTTCATTTATAGCAAAAGAAACATCGCTAAAAAGTGCAGTGCCGCCAAATTGCACCGAAATATCGTTAACTGTAATCATTTAAATTATAAGATTTTTAGATAATTGGATTATCAGATTTTAAAAATGCAAATATAGATTAATTCAGGAAGAAGCCAATTGATTAAGTTACAACAATAAAAATTTTAAAACATTGAAATATAAAATTTAATCGACTTACAATAATATTCTTTTTTCATAGTTTTACATTTGATAATCAAACGGTTAAAAAAACTAAACTGGTACTAAAACGACACACTTGAATTATTCAGATTATAGGAAATACGCTAAAAAGAACTCTATGAAAAAGACATTACTATTAATTCTTTTATGCTCTTTTAATTTTATTACGGCACAAGAAAATGACGAAATTGTAAAAAAGGCAAACGAGATACAAACAAAATGGGGCTATAAAGCCAAAAATAAAAACATCATAACCCTAATTGATTTTTCAAAATCAATAGAGGAATCCCGACTTTACGTTATTGATTTAAAAAACAGTAAAATACTCCTGACCACTAATGTTGATCATGGATCCGGCTCTGGAACAGGATTAAAACCTCAATCTTTTAGTAATAATGTAGGAAGCAACGCAACTTCATTAGGATGTTATGTAACTCTACAAACGTATAAAGGAATGTGGGGCTATTCATTAAAATTAAACGGCCTAGAAAGTGAAAAAAATTCGAATGCTTTAAAAAGAAATATTGTAGTCCATTCGTCTAAAAGAATGTATAGCAAATTCAGCTTGGGTTGCTTTTCTGTTCCAGACCAGAATGCTAACATTCTGATTGACTTAATAAAAGATGGTTCGTTAGTGTATGCCTACCAATAATCAGTTCATTTATTTTTATCTGTAAAATAACGTAAGCCTCAATCAAGAGGCTTACGTTATTTTATATATGATGCAGGAATTATTCTTTTCTCCATTTTTTAGTTTCCTCAAAAACATGTTCTAAAATTGCCGATTCTCTTTCATCAAAATCTACGTTTCGGCGGCTCATCACCAACCGAGCAGTTTCAAACGCTTTTTTTGTGATATAAGTCGTGAATCCTGAAGCACCGCCCCAAGAAAAACTTGGCACAAAGTTGCGCGGAAATCCACTGCCAAAAATATTTGCGCTTACTCCCACTACTGTTCCTGTATTGAACATCGTATTAATGCCACATTTGCTGTGGTCACCCATCATCAAACCGCAAAACTGAAGACCTGTTTTCGCGAAACCTTCCGTTTCATAGCTCCACAATTTTACTTCTTCGTAATTGTTTTTTAGATTCGAATTGTTACTATCGGCTCCGATGTTACACCATTCACCGAGAACAGAATTCCCTAAAAATCCATCATGTCCTTTATTAGAATAACCAAATAAAACGGAATTATTGACTTCGCCTCCAATTCTTGAATGCGGACCTACAGTTGTTGCTCCGTAGACTTTGGCACCCATTTTTACAGTTGCATTTTCGCACAAGGCAAAAGGACCTCTGATTACCGAACCTTCCATGATTTCTGAATCTTTACCTATGTATATTGGACCTGTAGAAGCATTTAAAGTGACGAACTCTAATTTTGCACCTTCTTCTATAAATATATTTTCGGGAGCGATGACGTTGACACTTTTGGGAATAGGCTGCGATCTTCTGTCTTCAGTCAAGTATTCAAAATCTTCTCGTATTGCCGCATCATTTTTAGAAAAAATGTCCCAAGTATTATGTACCGTCAAACATTCCTCGTTGTACTCTAAAATTTCATAGGAATCAAAATTTACTTCTTCCTGTTCTTCCAAAGTATAAAAAGCAATCACTTCATCGCCTTTAAAAATTGCCTGATTCGGTTCCAGATTACTAACCATTTCAACCAAAACATCATTAGGAAGAAAGGAAGCATTTATCATTACATTTACCTCTAACTCTACCATTGGAAATTTCTCCGATAAATATTCCTCTGTCAATGTGGTGGTGGTAGAACCCAGACGCATTTCCCATTTTTGACGAATCGTCATGATACCAATAAGAATATCTGCAACAGGACGTGTGAAAGTAAAAGGCAATAAGGCATTTCTGGAAGGTCCGTCAAAAAGTATGTAATTCATAAAATTGTTTATTTGTTGATTCCGTTATTTGTTGATAAGAAACTAGTTCAAACAACTTTCTTTTTTATTATATCGTCTTCAAAGTTACAAAGTTTTAAAATAAATAAAATAAAAAAAGCCTTCCGAAAAGAAAGGCTTTACTATAATTATGAACAAGTTAAAATTATTTAACGTGTTTAGCGTATTTAGTTTTGAATTTATCAATACGTCCTGCAGTATCAATAAGTTTAGATTTACCTGTGTAAAAAGGGTGAGAAGTTCTAGAGATCTCCATTTTTACAACTGGGTATTCAACACCATCAACTGTTAATGTTTCTCTTGTATCTGCAGTAGATTTAGTAATAAAAACTTCGTCATTTGACATGTCTTTAAATGCAACTAATCTGTAATTTTCTGGGTGAATTCCTTTTTTCATCTTGTTAATCTTTTTTATTTGTTAATTATAATTTGTCTTGAAGCTTTTCTTATAACAGAAAAGGTATAAACCCCTTATAACTTTTTGTTTTACAATATTATTTTGAGTCTGCAAATTTACAATTTTTTTCCAATAATCAAATCTTTGTCTCACTTTTTTTATATAATCGTAAAAAGTGATTTTTAGCTCCGAATATATTGGGAATTGTTATATTTGTGGATTAATTCTAAAACAACAACAATGATAAATGAAATTATTAAAAAGAATGGAATAACCTTTGGAGTAACAATTGGAATTGTTTCTGCATTAATCACTTCAACAATTTACGCTATTGATTTAAATTTGTTTACTTCTTGGTGGATTGGAGTCTTAAGTATTTTGGTTTATCTTACATTGGGAATTGTTTTACTTTCGAAAACAAAAAAAGAGCTGAACAATGTTTTCTCTTTTAAGGATGCTTTTACGACTTACTTTATAGCTACACTAATAGGTATTTTAATTTCAACTCTTTTTAATGTTCTTTTATTCAATTTCATTGATCCTTCTGCCAAAGAGACTTTAAGTGAATTAATGATTAAATACACTGTCAATATGATGCAAAAATTTGGCACACCAGCATCAGCCATTAATGAAGCTATTGCAAAATTAAAAGAAAATAATCCTTATTCTACATTAGAATTACTAAAAGGATCTGTTTTTAGTATTGTTTTTAGTTCAATTTTCGGATTAATTTTGGCAGCATTCTTTAAAAGCAAAACTACACAAGAATAAAAATTAATGAATTTATCACTACTTATACCGCTTCTTAATGAAGAGGAATCACTTAATGAACTCTATAATTGGATCATCAAAGTGATGCATTCTCATAATTATACGTATGAAATCATTTTTCTGGATGATGGAAGCACCGATAATTCATGGAATATTATAGAAGGATTTGCCCAAGAAAACCCTCATGTAAAAGGCGTTCGTTTCATGAAAAATTTTGGAAAATCACAAGCGTTGCATGCTGGTTTTGCAAAAGCGCAAGGTGATGTTATAATTACAATGGATGCTGACTTGCAAGACAGCCCAGAGGAAATTCCGGGATTGTATGATATGATTACCAATGGGAAATATGATTTAGTTTCCGGATGGAAAAAGAAACGCTACGACTCCGTAGTGGCGAAAAACCTGCCTTCTAAATTATTCAATTGGGCGGCGAGAAAAACATCGGGAGTGGAATTGAATGATTTTAACTGTGGACTGAAAGCCTACAAAAATATTGTGGTAAAAAACATTGAAGTTTCGGGTGAAATGCACCGATACATTCCGGTTTTGGCAAAAAATGCCGGTTTTGGAAAAATTGGCGAAAAAGTAGTGCAGCATCAAGCCAGAAAATATGGTGAAACTAAATTTGGGATGGAACGTTTCATTAACGGTTTCCTGGATTTAATAACTATTTGGTTTCTTTCAAGATTTGGAAAAAGGCCGATGCATTTATTCGGCGCCATGGGATCATTAATGTTTATTATTGGGGTTATGCTTGCCGGATATATTGGTATTTCAAAACTATACCATATGTATAATGACATGCGCTACAGTCTGGTAACGAACAATCCTTGGTTTTATATTGCGCTTACCACAATGGTATTGGGAACACAATTATTTTTGGCTGGATTTCTTGGCGAAATAATTTTGCGCACAAAAAATAATGAAGAGCGTTATAAAATATCAAGTGAAGTTAATTTTTTATAGGTATAATTAAATGAAACGATAATAGTTCTTGTTTGCACAATGCCTAGCCCTGATAGCAGCGGCATCCTTTTTATTTTTTTTCTTTAAAAAAAGAAAAAGATATAGCGAATAGCAGGAAATAGCTCCTAAAAAAAAACAACTGGATTTAAATTTTAATTACAAATTTAGAAACTAAAAAACTATAGCATGGAGATCAAACAAAATATATTGGACGCAGTAAATGAGTGGCTTACGCCAATATTTGACACCGCTACACAAGAAGAAATTAAAGAATTGATGACTACCTCGGCTACAGAACTGGAAGAGCGTTTTTATAAAAATCTTGAATTTGGAACTGGTGGAATGCGAGGAGTTATGGGTGTAGGAAACAATCGCATCAATAAATATACGCTAGGAAAAACTACGCAAGGACTTTCTGATTACTTGCATATTGCATTTCCTAACCAACCTTTGAAAGCGGTTATTGCTTACGATTGTCGTCATAATAGCGATACTTTGGCCAAATTAGTTGCGGATGTTTTCTCAGCTAACGGAATTGAAGTGTATTTGTTTTCGGAATTGAGACCCACACCGGAATTGTCATTTGCGGTGAAACATTTAGGTTGTCAATGCGGAATAGTTCTAACTGCTTCTCACAATCCCCCGGAATATAACGGATACAAAGTGTACTGGCAAGATGGTGGACAAATTGTGCCACCGGAAGATGAGGGAATCATCTCTGTTATCGAGAATTTAAATTACAATCAAATCAAGTTTACTGCCAATGAAGATTTGATACATTATATTGATACCGAAGTTGATGAAGCTTTTATCAAATCGACTATCGAGAACGCCAGCTTTGGAACTTCGGCTGACGCCAAAAAAAATCTGGATATCGTTTTCACCTCTTTGCATGGGACTTCCATAACGTTAGTGCCTGATACTTTAGCACAAGCGGGTTACACGAATGTGAATATTGTTGAAGAACAAAGAGTGCCGAATGGTGATTTCCCAACTGTAAAATCTCCAAATCCAGAGGAGCCAGAAGCACTGACAATGGCATTGGCTTTGGCTGATAAAACAAATTCGGATATTGTTATTGGGACTGATCCTGACTGTGACCGTTTAGGAGTTGCCGTTAGAAACAACGAAGGCAAAATGATATTGCTAAACGGAAATCAAACCATGATTTTGATGACTGCATTTTTATTGGAACAATGGAAAAAAGCAGGGAAAATCAATGGAAAACAATTTGTAGGTTCTACAATCGTTTCTACTCCTATGATGATGGAACTAGCTACAAACTACGATGTAGAATGCAAAGTGGGTTTGACTGGTTTCAAATGGATTGCCAAGATGATTAAGGATTTTCCTGAATTGGAATTCATAGGCGGTGGTGAAGAAAGTTTTGGTTACATGGTAGGTGATGCCGTACGCGATAAAGATGCTGTTGCGGCTACTTTATTGATTTGTGAACTTGCGGCTCAAGCCAAAGCTAAAGGAAGCACGGTTTACAAAGAATTACTACAACTGTATGTTGATAACGGTTTTTATAAAGAATACTTAGTTTCATTGACTAAAAAAGGAATGGATGGTTTGCAGGAAATCAATCAGATGATGATTGACATGAGAGAAAATCCATTGAAAGAAATCAACGGACAACGTGTGATTATGCTGGAAGATTACCAATCATCGATAGCGAAAAATTTGCTTACGGATGAGGAAACCAAAATGAATATTCCAAAATCAAACGTATTGATTTACTACACGGAAGATGGTTCTAAAATTTGCGCCAGACCAAGCGGAACGGAACCTAAAATAAAATTTTACATCAGTGTAAATACAGAATTGGAATCAGTTGAAGATTTCAAAGATGTAGAAAGCATTTTAAACGAAAAGATTAAAAATATTATTATTGCAATGCAATTGAACTAATGGACAGAAATTTAATAAAATTAATTCCTTTTACTAAACCGTACAAAACTCATATTATTTGGAATGTGATATACAACGTTCTTTATGCCTTGTTCAGCACTATTTCTATGTTGACTCTGCTTCCAGTACTCCAAGTACTTTTTGGAAAAATCAAAACAATTGAAAAAGAGCCAATATATACCGGAATCGGAAATATAAAAGATTACGGAACTGATCTTTTGTATTTTAAAATAACCGAATTAACAAAAGATAACAGTCCTCAGTTTGCCCTTTTACTTGTCGTTTCTTTGGTAATCGTCACTTTTTTATTCAAAAATTTGTTTAATTACCTTGCTTCTCACCACATCATGCACCTCAAAAATGGCGTGTTACGCGATTTACGAAAATCAATGTATGACAAAATAATTGAATTACCAATATCCTACTATTCAGAAAAAAGAAAAGGAGATATTATGGCGCGAATGCTGGGTGATGTCAACGAGGTTCAAAATTCTTTTTTTTCGATACTGGAACTGATTGTTAAAGAACCATTAACGATTGTGTTTGCAATAGTCACCATGTTTTTTATAAGCGTAGAACTTACGTTTTTTGTTTTAGTTTTTATTCCGATTTCGGGATTTATAATTTCAAAAATCGCTAAAAATTTGAGAGCACAATCCTTACAGGCACAAAAAGAAAGTGGATTTCTGATTTCAATAGTAGATGAAAGTTTGGGCGGTTTGAAAGTGATTAAAAGCTATAATGCAGAACCTAATTTTAAAAACAGATTCAACGGTTCGGTAACCCGATTATTGCATTTATCAAATAGCATAGGAGACAAAAATAATTTGGCAACGCCATTGAGTGAATTTTTAGGAATTACAACAATAGCTGCATTGTTATGGTATGGTGGAAACTTAGTGTTAATTGACAAAACTCTTGAAGGTGCCGCTTTTATTGTTTTTCTTACGTTGGCCTTCAATATTCTAACTCCTGCCAAAGCCATTTCTAAAGCATCTTATGCTGTGAAAAATGGTCTAGCCGCTGCAGAACGGGTTTTTGAGGTTTTGGAAGTCGAAAATGAAATTACTTCAAAAGAAAATGCCATAGAAAAAAATACTTTCGATTCGAACATAACCCTCCATAACATCAATTTTAAATACGAAAAAGAAAATGTTTTAAAGGACTTTACGCTTGAAGTCAAAAAAGGACAAACGGTGGCTCTTGTCGGGCAATCCGGAAGCGGAAAAAGTACCATTGCTAATTTGCTCACCCGTTTTTATGACACAAGTGAAGGCGAAATCACCATTGACGGAACAAACATAAAAGATTTTAGTTTAAAATCACTTCGAGGTTTGATGGGCCTGGTTACACAGGACAGCATTTTATTTAATGACACGATCAAAGCCAATGTCGCATTGGGAAAAATAGACGCTACAGATGAGGAGATTATTGAAGCGCTGAAAATTGCCAATGCCTATGAATTTGTCAAAGATTTACCGTTAGGTATTCACACGAACATAGGAGACAGCGGAAACAAACTTTCTGGTGGACAAAAACAACGCTTATCCATTGCCAGAGCCGTTTTGAAAAACCCTCCGATAATGATTCTGGATGAAGCGACATCAGCATTGGATACTGAAAGCGAAAAGTTCGTGCAAGTAGCATTAGAAAACATGATGCAAAACAGAACTTCCATTGTTATTGCGCACCGCCTTTCTACAATTCAAAAAGCAGATTTGATTGTTGTGATGCAAAAAGGAAAAATAGTGGAGCAAGGAAAGCACGACGAACTAATTGCATTGAATGGCATGTATAATAAATTAGTGTCTATGCAATCTTTCGAATAACGATGAAGAACACCGTTTTTCGTGACCATTAAAATCTTTAAAGTATATTATTTTTTAAATCTTTAAGTCTGAAAAATGTACATCACCAATCCAAACATAAAACTTCCTGAAGATCCAGATACTGTTGTTTGGAAATACCTGGACTTATCTAAGTTTTTAGATTTATTGATGTCCGACAAATTATTCATGTCACGGTCGGATAAATTCGAAGATCAATATGAAGGTACTTTCAGCGAACCCACTTTCGAGGAAATAAAAAAGCTTTCGACTGACAATCCTGACTTTTTAAACTATTACAAAACACATCGGGAAAAAGTAGCGATTAGCAGCTGGCACATCAATGAATATGAATCGTTCGCCATGTGGCAAATTTTCACACAAAACAGTGAAGGTTTGGCAATTCAGTCTACAATTGGGCGTTTGCAAAAATCGCTTATTCCTGAAATAAATTTCAAGCAATATATTGGGGAAGTAAATTATATTGATTACAAAAAAGAACACATTCCGTTTGACGATATGTTTTTCCCTTTTTTATTCAAACGAAAAAGTTTTCAATATGAAGGCGAAGTACGCATTATCACTGACATTGGCGAAAGCGATATAAAAATAAATGATGGATTAAAAATTAATGTAGACATCAATCAGTTAATCGAAAAAATTTACATTCATCCCAAATCCGAAAACTGGTATAAAAACCTAGTCATTCGACTAGTTAAGCAACTTGGTTTTGATTTCACGATTGAGAAATCAGACTTGGAAAGTGATATTTTGATTTAAAATCAGTGTTTCTAAACCGGCTCATATCCAATTATTTTCCATTCCTTTTTTGACAAATCGATATAGTAATAATTCACCACATCTTTCTTATCAAATTCGCCGTTTTTATTGGTATCCTCAACCGTTCTATAGTACAGACGATTATTAGAACCAATCAATTTCCAATCAATTAATTCCTGAAAATCAGAAGATATTTTAGTGAATTTCTCGCCGCTTATTTCGCTTAAATACAATGCTTTAATATCACTTGTATCTAATTTTCCATCTTTATTTGTATCCATATCAACCATCGTGTATACCATAATTTGATTATTGGTATTATCAGCAACCGACTTCAGATACGTAGCTGTTTGAATCAAAACAGGTTTGTCTGTTAATTTCCTGATGGAATCCGAATCAACTTTTTGAAATTTTAAATTCTGCAGAAAACCAGTAATTTCAAATTCGCCATAATTTGATATGGTAAAACTCAAATCATTAACACTGGAAGAACCATACCTCGATTTTATCCCTTTTTCACGAATGCTTAAATCCGCCACAGGATGAATCAAATAATCCGTTCCTTCCATTTGAAGTGGTAAATCGGCAATTTGTATCTGGGTTGAATCAGCTTTAGCAAGTTCTTTTGCTCTATTTGTTCCATCGTAGGTAACTTTTGGTTTTTCAACCTCCTCTTTACAACTAGCTAAAAGCAAAAATGCAACTCCTAATATTGTGATAGATAATTTTTTCATGTTGTTGTACTATTATAATTCAAATGTAGTCATTTTTAAAAATGGTAATGGCATTCAATACTTGATTTAACGAATTAAAATTGGGTTAAACTTTAGTAATTCTTTACGGTTATAACTTCGCAGTCAATTTCACATTAAAAACTCTGGTGGTCATATAATTGGGAATTGCATATTGATTTTTAGAATATACATCGCGAACCCAAGTATTCGTAATGGCATTTTGGTTGTCAAAAAGATTAAAAATCTCTAAACCTATCGCCAACTCTTTAAAATCTTTAAACCAACCCGTATTCTTTTTTACGGTTGTATTATCGATAAAAACTTTGGAGAAACCTAAATCCACACGACGGTAATCATTCAACCTGTTTTGATACAGATAAGGATCGGCATACGACGGCGAACCTCCCGGCAATCCAGTATTGTAAATTAAATTTAGGTACAATTTTATACTTGGAATATTAGGCATATAATCTTGAAATAAGAGCCCAAATTTTAATCTTTGATCTGTAGGTCTGGCAATATATCCTTTATCATTGCTGTTTTCTTCTGTTTTCAAATAACCAAAACTAAACCAAGATTCTGTTCCTGGCACAAATTCCCCATTCAAGCGAACGTCTAATCCTTGCGCGTACGCTGTTGCATTATTGTTGGCAGCGTAACGAATGCGAACATTGTCAATGGTGTACGTATTTACATCTGTCAGCGATTTATAATACAACTCCGAAACCAATTTAAAAGGACGTTCCCACATTTTGAAACTATAATCATTCCCAAAAACAAAATGAACAGATTGTTGCGCCTTCGTATTGGGTTGCACGATTCCATCGGCATCTCTCAATTCCCTGTAAAATGGCGGCTGATGGTATAAACCTCCCGAAAGTCTGAAAACCAAATCTTTCTCCCAATCTGGTTTTATCGCAAATTGTGCTCTTGGACTAAAAGTAACCTGTGATTTTCCTGTTACAGTAGCGCCTATAACTTCCCAATTGTGCATGCGAACTCCGGCATTATACCAAACTTTACTCGAACCAATATTCGATTTCAAACTCCATTGACCATAGCCTGAAAATCTGTTGATAGAATTAAAATTAGTTGCCCGGATATTTTGATACGGAACAAGCGATCCAGTGTAAGGCGAATACGGTTGATCATTTTTAGGCAAATCAATAATTGGTGGATTCAATGAAAAACCAGCCGAATCAATTACCTCCCACTCTATTATTCTGTCACGAATGGATTCACGTGTATATTTTATACCCCATTCAAATTGGTTTTCTTTCCAATCGTGGAATCCTTTTATCTCAGTATTTACAATTAAGGCATCCAAATCATTTCTTGCATGACTCAACTGAGAACCAATTCCTCTTGTAAAAGCAACTTCTCCAAACGTTTCTGATCCAATACTGGAATCCACTTCGCCTAAACGGTATTGGGCGAAAATATCAAAATATTCTTGTTCTAAAGTCTGAAAAACAGAACCGATAAATTTCAAAGTAAAGTTATCCGAAAGATTGAAAGTTGTCTTTAAAGCTCCAAAATAAGTATCGTATTTATCTTTTTCCTGACCTTCATAAAAAACAGTCAGTGCCATAGGATTATCGATTGTTCCAAAATTAGTCTGTCTCGTCAATGGCTGATATTGGTATTTATTTTGAGAAATATTCCCCAGAAAACTCCATTGCCATTTAGCCGAAGACTGATAGCTTATATTGGTTTGAATATCCGCAAAGGATGGCGTAAAATTTGTTTGCGTTTCTTGGCTTTTTACCAAAAGGCTGTTGTTACGGTATCTGACTCCCGTTACTGCAGACCACTTTTTATCGTTGGAAACCGCATCAATAGAGAGACTTCCTCCAAGAAAACTCGCTTCAAGGCTTGCGCCAAATCTAACCGGCTTCCTGTAAGTAATATCTAAAACAGAGGATAATTTATCTCCAAACTTCGCCTGAAAACCACCCGCCGAGAAATCAATATTTTGTACCAAATCCGTATTGGTAAAACTCAATCCTTCTTGTTGTCCAGACCGAATCAAAAACGGGCGATAGACTTCAATTTCATTTACATAGACCAAATTCTCGTCGTAATTCCCACCGCGCACCGCGTACTGCGTACTCAATTCGTTGTTAGAATTTACTCCGGGCAAGGTTTTCAAAATGTTTTCGATACCAGCATTAGCGCCCGGAATTTTTCGGATCATTTCAGGCTCAATTGTAGTAACACCCTGAATTAATTTTCTGTTATTCGATGTCACAATTACTTCACCGATTTGTTCTTCCTGATCGCTCATCACTGGGTTGAACTCTTTTTGTTCATTGGAATCCAAAGAAAAAGCAATCGTAATTTTTTTCAAAGAGACGTGCGTAAAAACTAACGTTACTTTTTGGTTCGCAGGGACTTTTAGATCATAAAATCCATTTTTATTGGAGTGAGTGCCAACATTGGAATACGAAACATTTACGTTTTCTACCGGTTGATTGTTTTTGTCCAAAATAACTCCTTTTATTCTAGCCGTTTGGGCCAATAAAGTTAGGCTTGCGAAGCAAAAAAAGAAAACAAAAATTAATTTATTAGTCCTCAAGTGATTTGGTTTTTATTTTTTTAAGCTTATGAAAAAGCGAGTTTCAAAGACTGTCGAATTTCCTACATTATCCACCACCACAAGTTTTAAATCATTGGCACCATCAGCAACAATTCCATCACTGAAATAATGAGTTAATTTTCTGGTTTTATTATCGTATTCGAATAATACCCATTTTCCGTTTAAATAGCCATTGTATGATTTTATGCCTGACAATTCATCGTAAATGGAAAGCTGAATTGTTTTTTGCTCGCTAATCCATTTTCCTTCTATGGGAATAGCAATGCTTATTTTTGGCGCGACCATATCCGAAACCAATGCATATTTACCTAAAATTTTAACCTTCGTATTGAAAACGTTGTCCTTTCTGTAGGTGGGATTGTAATTTATTTTTTTTCCTTCGATTCTGCCGATAAACATTTTTTGTCTTTGCTCTTCAGTCGATTTTGCGTCTTCAATTGAAACCGTAAAATTAGTGTGAGCAGGAACCGTATCCTCATGTAAAAATAATGTGTCATTTTTTACATCAAAATTTAGATCAAAATCTTCATAAAAAGTTCCCGCAGGAAAGAAAACCGACATGTTTGCCAGCGCAAAATTACTGTCTTTGTTTGCTTTTACAAAATAATTAGATTGAATTGACTCCTTAAGGATTACAGTAGGTAGAACATCATATTTGATTGGAATGGCTATAGTTTTTTTATTTCCAAAGAAATCCGAAACTTCAATACGATATTGCGATGCTAAATTAGGAGTTACTTGTAAAATCCCCTTATTTTCATCGGCTTGAATAAAACTTAAATTATATGGGCTTTTCATGAATAATTTCTGAACGCGTTGTTGCATTTTCTTGTACCGAGAATAATCAATCAGCGCATTGATGTAACGCATATCATCAAATGAATACGTATTAAATTCGTATCCGAAGTTTGGTTTACCATTATAAAAAGACTGCACTTTATACACTCCGTTATTATTAAACGAAACGTCATCATTGTCATAAGCCGAAATGCCAAAACCTATTGCGCCATTGGCCACCACTTTATCCGATAAATAGGTCCCATCTTTTTGCAACGAGACATTCAGTAATAAAGCTCGCTTTGAATTATTGACTGTGGTTTTTGAATCTAAAGGGTACACATAAACTCCTGATATGATGGGCTTCTTCGTGTCTTTTAAAAATTTATTAAAACCAAAAAGCATCGGATTGATAATAAACTCAGTTTTAGAATCCCGAAATTCAAAATGCAAATGTGGTCCTTCTGAAGCTCCTGTATTTCCAGAAAAAGCAATGATTTCGCCTTTTTTCACCACCATTTCACCGCGCTTAAAAAACATTTCGATTTCAAACGATTGTTCTGCATATTGTGTTTTCTTGATGTAGTTCTCTATTTCACCGTTGGCAATTTTCAAATGCCCATAAACGGAGGTAAAACCATTCGGATGATTTACGTAAATTGTTTTTCCGTTACCAAATGTAGATATCTTTATTCTTGACACGTAACCATCGGCCACAGCGTATACTTTTAATCCTTCTTTTTGTTGCGTTCTCAAATCAAAACCTGCATGAAAATGATTGGGCCTTAACTCTCCAAAATTCCCGGATAATTGCATCGGAATATCCAAAGGTGATCTGAAATACTCTTTTGGATAATCAACTTGCGCAAAAACAGCCGTACAAAACAGTAAAAAAATCAAAGGAAATCTCATGGTTTACATTTTTGCTAAGATAAAAAAAGTATTCAAATCATCACTAAAAAAAACAGTTCGTAACCATTTGTAAAACTGATATTTAATTAATTTAATGCAAAAAAAATAATAAAATATTGCAAAATTAAAAAGGAATACTAACTTTGTATGATTATGTAATGAATAAGATATATAATGAGTGCGATTGCAGAAATTATTGATACTCTTGAAAATAAAGTCGAAAAACTTTTCAATAAAATGAAAAGTTTAGAGAAAAATAATCAAGATTTGAAAAACGAATTAATAAAAACTGCATCCATAATACAAAGTCAATCACAAGAGATTGAAGCGCTAAAAACGCAGTATGAAACTCTAAAAGTCGCAAATTCATTACTAGGCAGTGACGATAATAAAAGAGATACAAAGCTTAAAATAAATTCATTAATTCGAGAAATTGATTACTGTATAGCGCAGCTATCCGATTAATAAAAGATATGGACGAAAAGCTTAAAATTAAAATATCAATCGCAGATAGAGTTTACCCGTTAACGGTTGATTTCTCTCAGGAAGAAGGTCTTAGAAGCGCTTCGAAAAAGATTGATAAAATGATTAAGCAATTTGAAGAAAATTACGCTGTTCGTGACAAACAAGATGTTTTGGCAATGTGTGCCTTACAATTTGCGTCACAAACAGAACAAAAACAAATTGATAATGCCATTGACGGAGAAGCTACAATTGAAAGAATAAAAAAAATCAATGCGGTTTTAGATCAATATCTCGACAAATAAACGTTCTTTACAAAAACTAAGATACTGCCTACATTAGTTCATATTTGGTAAACTCAACACTAACAATTTAGAATGAGCAAATCATCACTACTAAAGCATGCCACGCTCCGGCGAGGAAACTTGAACAGTGAGTTAGCTCAAAACTTGTCTTTTCGAGTTTATTCAATCACTCTAATGTAGGCTTTTTTATACATAAATTTTAACAAACATGGACAACATATTAACGATTATTATTTCAGGAATTATAGGTATTGCGGGAGGTTTTGCTATCGCCAAATTGATAGAAAAAAGCAATATTTCAAACTTAATTAAAAATTCAAAAAAAGAGGCTGCATCCATTTTAAAAGATGCTAACCTGGAAGCTGAAAACATTAAAAAAGATAAAATTCTACAAGCAAAAGAGAAATTTATTGAATTGAAATCAGAGCATGAACAAGTTATTTTATCACGTGATAAAAAAGTTGCTGAGATAGAAAAAAGAGTTCGTGATAAAGAATCTCAAATATCTAACGAATTATCAAAAGCTAAAAAAGTAAATGATGATTTTGAATCTAAAACTTTAGAATACGCCACTAAAATTGAAAATCTAGATAAAAAACAAGTTGAAGTTGATAAATTACACAAAAGTCAATTGCAACAGTTAGAAGTTATATCTGGTTTATCTGCCGAAGAAGCTAAAGATCAATTGGTAGAAGGATTAAAAGCAGAAGCTAAAAGCAAAGCAATGTCGCACATTCAAGATACTATTGAAGAGGCAAAATTGACAGCACAACAAGAAGCTAAAAAAATCATCATCAATACCATTCAACGAGTAGGAACTGAAGAAGCAGTAGAAAACTGTGTTTCGGTATTCAACATTGAATCAGATGATGTAAAAGGTAGAATTATTGGTCGTGAAGGAAGAAATATTCGCGCACTGGAAGCTGCAACCGGCGTAGAGATTATTGTAGATGACACACCGGAAGCGATTATCCTTTCTTGTTTTGATCCTGTACGCAGAGAAATTGCACGATTGGCATTACATAAACTAGTTACTGACGGTAGAATTCACCCGGCTCGTATTGAAGAAGTAGTAGCAAAAACTGCTAAACAAATTGACGATGAAATCATAGAAGTTGGTAAACGTACCGTTATCGATTTAGGAATTCACGGATTACATCCTGAATTGATTAAAGTCGTAGGACGTATGAAATACCGTTCTTCTTACGGACAGAATTTACTGCAACACTCCCGTGAAGTTTCTAAACTTTGTGGAATTATGGCTGCTGAACTTGGACTTAACGTAAAATTGGCTAAAAGAGCGGGTTTATTACACGATATTGGTAAAGTTCCAGACGCCGAAAGTGATTTACCACACGCTTTATTAGGAATGCAGTGGGCTGAGAAATACGGTGAAAAAGAAGAGGTTTGTAACGCTATTGGAGCGCATCACGATGAAATTGAAATGAAATCATTATTATCACCAATCATTCAGGTTTGTGATGCTATTTCTGGAGCGAGACCGGGAGCGAGAAGACAAGTATTAGATTCTTACATTCAACGTTTGAAAGACCTTGAAGAAGTGGCTTATGGATTCAGCGGTGTGAAAAATGCTTATGCTATTCAAGCTGGTCGAGAACTCCGAGTAATTGTAGAAAGCGAAAAAGTTTCGGATGAAAATGCTGCAAGCTTATCTTTTGATATCTCACAAAAAATACAAACAGAAATGACTTATCCTGGACAGGTCAAAGTAACTGTTATACGTGAAACAAGAGCGGTAAATATTGCTAAATAAAATAAAGGCAATCTTCAAAATAGAAAGACGTATTGATGTAAAATCGATACGTCTTTTTTTATTTTATAATGCAGCAATGTTATTTGTCGTCCAACAATTTTCTTGGATGAAATGAATTCAGAACATTTGCTAGAAACCTTCTGTCAAGGTGCACATATATCTCTGTGGTAGTTATGGATTCATGACCCAGCATCAACTGTATCGAACGCAAATCAGCACCGTTTTCAAGAAGATGAGTCGCAAAAGAATGACGTAAAGTATGTGGACTGATTGTTTTATAAAGATCAATTTTTACAGCCAAATTCTTGATAATCGTAAAAATCATAGCTCGTGTCAATTGTTTTCCTCTTCTATTTAAAAACAATGTGTCTTCAAAACCCTTTTGAATCGTAAGATGTTTTCGAGTAGTATTCCTATAAATCTGAATGTATTTTTGCGTAAAATCACTGATTGGAACGAAACGTTGTTTATTCCCTTTCCCAGTTATTTTGATAAAACCTTCATCAAAAAATAAATCCGATATTTTTAATGCAACTAGTTCCGAAACCCGAAGTCCGCAACCATATAGGGTTTCAAGTATGGCGCGATTGCGCTCTCCTTCATTAGAGCTTAAATCAATAGCTGCGATAAGTCGATCAATTTCTTCTACAGATAAAGTATCCGGAAGTTTTCGCCCTGTTTTAGGTGTTTCGATTAATTCTAACGGATTGTCAATTCTATAATCTTCAAAAATCAAATAGCTGAAAAAACTTTTCAGACCAGAAATAATTCTGGCTTGCGAACGCGGATTGACTTCTTTTGCAACGTTATAAATAAACTGTTGCACGGTTTCATCACTAATATTAATTGGGGAAACATCGATTTCATTTGTCTCTAAAAAAAGGCACAAACGTTCAATATCAAAAGAATAGTTTTCTATTGTATTCTTCGATAAACCGCGTTCAATTTTTAAATACGATTGATAATTTTTTATGTAGCTATCCCAATTCATGGCTACAAAGAAACACTTTTTGAGCATTAAAAAACCACTCCGAAGAGTGGTTTTTACGTATTTTGATGCGAAAAAATTATTTTCCCCATTTGCCACCACCCACATAAAATCCTAAATGGATTCCTACATAGGAATTAGCTACAGTGCCTTTGTTATTGCCATTTATGTCTTGTAAAGTAGATTTAGGCACTAAATTATACTCTAGTCCCATTCTGAATTTTCCCCACTCAAAACCACCTCGTACCAATGCTCCCACTTTACCTGTTGCATCTACATTTACATCAGTAGAATTATTTGTATCATCAAACTGTACATTTGCGATACTATAATATCCCGCGCCAGTTCCTATGTAAGGAACAAAAGACTTCCCTGACGCATTAAAATAATAATCATAAGTGGCCACATATGAGCCGTTAGCTGAGGCTTTTGCACTAGTAGTGGCACCAGAATCATTTACATCGCGAACAATCGCAGCTACTCCTATTCTTAAACCAACATTCATATTATCTTTGATGTTGTATTTTGGTTCCAAAGATAAAAGTATACCGCCACCACCATTGGTAGGTACAATTCCTAAATCCAGACCAACTCTAAAACCGCCTTCTTTTTGTGCATAGCCACTGAGACTCAATAAAGCAATAAATACCGATAAAATAATTTTTTTCATTTTTTTTTAATTTGTTATTAATAAGGATATAAAAGTATATTAATTTTAAAGTAATACACTTCCTACCATTACAAGTTATTAACATTTTTATTGAAAATTTATTGTCAACGTCAAGGTACTTTTGACACAATTATTTTTATTTAATTACAGCTATCAGTAAAATAATAATAAAAAAATATTTAAAATAATCAAAAATAGATATTGCGATAAACGACTGTATTGCATTAATTTAAAACAAAAAAAGCTTAGTTTATATTTAAATTTTCTGCAATAGGAACTTTAAATAATAATTTGTCAATATTTTTGGACTAATATTTGCGTTAAGAGTTGGTAGATAAATAAGACAATAATTATTCAACAAAATAGTTTTAATCAAAAGTCCCATTTCAATAAATACTAATTAATATTAAAAAAAACAAATTATGAAAAAAATAATTCTAGCAGCAGTAGTTTTACTCGCAGCATCAGTAGACATGCAAGCACAATTGGTTAAATTTGGATTAAAAGGTGGTATAAACTACGCCAATCAATCAGGAAGTAACATCACCGTAAATAGTGACAATTATAATACTGACGCTATTACCAGTTACCATGCAGGTTTGGTAGCTGAACTTAAACTAACCGATGGCTTTTCTATACAACCCGAGTTACTGTACTCTACGCAGGGAGCAACTTATAAAAATGCATTTGAAGAATTCAAAAACGAATTAGGTTATTTATCCATTCCTGTTTTAGCCAAAATACATTTTAACAAGACCGTCAGTTTAGATCTTGGACCACAGGCTTCCTTTTTGTTGAGTGAAAGAAATGAATTTGATGTAAAAAATGCTGAAACATTTGAATTTGGCGTAGCCGGAGGTTTAACTTTAAATGTAACAAAAAACATTTTTCTTCAAGGTCGCTACGTTTTAGGACTAACAGAAGCTTCAAAAGAGGCAGAAGTAAAAAACTCAGTGCTTCAGATTTCAGCGGGATTTACATTCTAGAAATAATAAAATTAAATTTATTAAAACCGTTCTATAAATTGGAACGGTTTTTTTATTTTTACCAAAACAGGAATTATGAAATGAGCATATCGGAGATGTAATGAAAACCAGATAAGTCATATGCGAATTCCATATTCAAATAAAAAACAAATATTAACTACGTATGAAAATCAGCATCATCAACGGACCAAACCTTAATCTTCTTGGCAAACGTGAACCAGAAGTTTACGGAAGTCAAACTTTTGAAGAATATTTCACCACCTTACAAATAAAATTTCCTTCAGTAGAATTCACTTATTTTCAAAGTAATATTGAAGGCGAGTTAATTGATAAAATTCAGGAATTTGGTTTTTCATTCGATGGCATTATCTTGAATGCCGGAGCATACACGCACACTTCTATCGGAATCGGCGACGCTGTCAAGGCCATTATTACGCCTGTTATTGAAGTCCATATTTCGAACACATTTTCCCGTGAAAGTTTTAGACATCAATCCTACATTTCAGGAAATGCCAAAGGTGTTATTTTGGGTTTTGGTTTAAAAAGTTACGAGTTAGCAGTACAGTCTTTTTTATAGTTTTAAATTATAATTACCTCCTAAATAAATCTTTAACAAATAATTAATACGCTATTTTTAAACTTCTATTATTTTTGTGAAAGAAAAAACTTTCATGAAAAAACATTACTTACTACTGCTTTTCTTAGTTTCATTTGTTAGCAATGCACAAATAAAAGGAACTGTCACGGACGAAAAAGGAAACCCATTACCTTTTGTCACTATTTTTCAGGAAGACACTTACAATGGGACCACTTCAAATGAACGAGGAAACTATGAATTTAATTTAAAGAAAAAAGAAAAACAAACGGTTGTCTTTCAATTTTTAGGTTTTAAAACCCAAAAAATAATAATACAAACTGATAAATTGCCTTATTCATTAAATATAAAAATGGAGGAAGAAAATTTTTCACTGAATGAAGTGATTATCAATAAGAAAAACAATCCCGCTTTGGCGATTATAAAAAATGCTATTGCCAGCAGAAAAGTAAACACTTTAAAAACCAACCGATTCAACGCTGACTTTTATTCCAGAGGTATTTTTAAATTAAAAAATGCCCCGAAAAAAATATTAGGCCAAAAAATTGGTGACTTTGATGGCGCTTTAGATTCTACCGGAACCGGCATTATTTCCTTATCGGAAACCTTTTCGAAAATAGCTTTTGAAAAACCCAACAACTTAAAAGAAGTTGTTACTGCCTCAAAAGTAAGTGGCAGAGATAATGGTTACAGCTACAATACTGCCAGATCTTCATTCTACGACTTTTATGACAATACCATAGATTTTGGTGTCCAAATGATTTCTCCGATAGCAAACAACGCTTTCAATTACTATAATTACAAGTTAGAAAGCACGTTTTTTGATGAGAATAAAAATATGATCAACAAAATAAAAGTGATAGCAAAGCGTGACAGCGAGCCCGTTTTTGAAGGATACATTTATATAGTGGAAGATTCCTGGGCGGTTTACGCAGTTGATCTGGATATAAAAGGCTACAGAATGAAAGAGGAATTTGTCGATGTGATGACCTTAAAACAAAATTTCAGTTACAATAACAGCAATAAAATTTGGGCAAAAAACACACAAAGTCTCGAAATCACAGCAGGCGCTTTTGGGATAAAATTTACCGGAAAATACAATTACGTATATAGCAATTATGAATTTATAGATGCATTTGCTTCCAAAACATTTACAAATGAAATTACGCGCATCGAAATAAATGCCAATAAAAAAGACAGCTTGTTCTGGAATTCTAACAGACCCATTCCGTTAACAATTGAAGAAAGCACCGATTATGTTAGAAAAGATAGCATTTACACGGTTCGAAATTCAGAAAAATACTTGGATTCAATAGATGCAAAAGAAAATAAATTTAAATTATTAAAGGTATTGACCGGTTATACGTATAAGAATAGTACTGAAAAACACAGCTTTAGTTACGAAGGATTATTGAACCTTGGTTCACTTAGTTTTAATACCGTACAAGGATATAATTTTGATTCTGGGTTTCGATACACTAATTGGAAAAATCAGGAAAACAAAGGAATATACACTTCCATCAGTACAAAACTCAATTATGGTTTCGCTGAAGATCGTTTGCGTGTCACCGGACAATTTATCCACCGGTTCAACAATCAAAATTTTGCCACTTTATATATGACTGGAGGTAGTTCCGTAAAGCAATTTAATCCGAATGAGCCTATCAGTAAAACTATAAACACGATTAGTTCATTAATTTTTAAGAACAATTTTATGAAGTTGTATAATCTGGAATCGGTGGCAATTGGCTACAGCCAGGATATTGCAAATGGAGTGAACCTAAATGGAAAGTTAGAGTATCAGCAACGCAAACCATTATTCAATAATACTGATTTTTCGTTGTTCAACAAGAAAGATTTATACACTTCGAATAATCCTTTGGCACCTAATGATTTCACAACTCCAGCTTTTGAAAAACACCATTTGACAAAAGTAAATTTGATTGCAAAAATCAATTTTGGAAACAAGTATTCTTCCCGTCCCGATGGGAAATTTAACATCCGAAATGAAAAATTTCCAACTCTATATTTAGGCTATGAAAAAGCAATTGCAGCCAACGAAAAGAAATATGAGTTCGACCATTTCAACACCAGACTAACGTATGATTTGACATTAGGAAATAAAGGAGTTGTAGGGTTGAATCTAAAAGCGGGAAAGTTTTTGAATGCGGACAATATTGCTTTTATAGACTTCAAGCATTTCAATGGAAACCAAACCCATATCGGACAATCAGCGCGTTATTTGAATGTATTTAACTTGCTCCCATATTATTCTAACAGTACGAATGACAGCTATTTTGAAGCGCATATTGAATACAATGACAAAGGCTATATCATGAATAAAATACCATTGTTGAACAAACTAAAATCAACTTTGATACTGGGTGCTCATGCACTTTCTACACCCAATAACAAACCTTATACTGAAATGACAGTTGGGCTGGACAATTTAGGTTTTGGTAAATTTAAAATGCTTCGTGTAGATTATGTTCGTTCGTACCAAAATGGTTTTCAAGGTGACGGAGTTGTTTTTGGGCTTAAGTTTTTGAACATATTGGAGTAAAAAAATAATTTTAATGATTGAGTCCTATTGTCAGTTCGAGCGAAATCGAGAACCATTATTGCATCTTGACTGCGTTTGATGTAACAAAATCCCAACAAATTAAGAAAGGCACCAGAAAATAGTTTCGGTGCCTTTTTTTATTTTATTTGATTAATAACTAATCATTTGGTTCCACATGAATCAACACATGTCCCAGTTCCGGAATTTCTTCCTGCAAAGTGTCTTTTAGTTTATGTGCCAGATCGTGTCCTTCTTTCACAGTAATATTTGAATCAACTGTCGCATGTAAATCCACATGATATTGCATACCAGCTTTTCGAATAAAACATTTCTCGGTATCAATAATTCCGTCCACTTGAATTGAAACCATTCGGATTTGTTCTATCAAATCATCGTATAAATGTTCATCCATTATTTCGCCCAAAGCGGGTCTAAAAATAAGGTAACTGTTATAAAGTATGAATCCTGAAGCAAAAAGTGCCGCCCAATCATCAGCAGATTCATAACCATTTCCTAAAATCAAAGCAATAGAAATCCCAAGAAACGCCGCCACAGAAGTTATTGCATCACTGCGATGGTGCCAAGCATCAGCTCTTAGTGACGAACTATTGGTTTCAATACTGCGTTTCATCACTATTCGAAAAGAATATTCTTTCCAAACAATGATTGCCCCAAGAACTAATAATGTCCACGGTTTTGGCAATTGATGTGGCGTTCCAATATTGATAATACTTTCATAAGCAATAATAGTTGCCGAAGTAATCAAAAAACCTACAACCAAAAAAGTAATCAATGGTTCTGCCCTGCCGTGTCCGTAAGGATGGTTTTTATCCGCTGGTCTGTTGGAATATTTGATTCCGAACAGGACTAAAAATGAAGAAAAAATATCAGTAGTTGATTCAATTGCGTCTGCAATTAATGCATACGAATTTCCAAAAAAACCTGCCAGACCTTTTATAATGGCCAAAGATGTATTTCCAATTATACTAAAATAAGTCGCTTTTATCGCTGTTTGTTCGCTTGACATGTATTTTATTTATAGATGAATGGAAACTAAAATCGTTTAAGTAAACTGAATTGAATTTTAGATTTAAATCCTTTCTAGCTTACTTAAACGATATTTTTTTATGATTTATGTTATTTATGCTCTAACAATATTAGCACCAATGGCTCTCAATCGTTCATCAATACGCTCGTACCCTCTATCGATTTGTTCAATGTTTTGAATAGTACTGGTTCCTTTTGCGGAAAGCGCTGCAATCAATAATGAGATTCCCGCACGAATATCTGGTGATGACATTGTGGTTGCTTTAAGTTGAGATTTAAAATCGTGCCCCATAACAACAGCACGGTGCGGATCACACAACATAATTTTTGCTCCCATATCAATCAGTTTATCAACAAAAAACAATCTGCTTTCAAACATTTTTTGGTGAATTAAAACATCACCTCTTGCTTGAGTGGCAACTACTAAGACGATGCTTAACAAATCTGGGGTAAATCCGGGCCAGGGCGCATCAGCAATTGTCAAAATAGAACCGTCAATATCTGTTTTCACTTCATACCCATCTACGTGAGCAGGAATGTAAATATCATCTCCACGACGTTCCAATGTAATCCCAAGTTTTCGAAACGTATTAGGGATTACTCCAAGATTATCCCAACTTACATCCTTTATCGTAATTTCCGATTTTGTCATTGCAGCCAGACCAATCCAGCTCCCAATTTCAATCATATCCGGAAGAATTCTGTGCTCGCAACCGCCTAAACTTTCAACCCCTGTAATGGTCAATAAGTTAGATCCAACACCGGAAATTTTAGCTCCCATGCAATTTAGCATCTTGCACAATTGTTGCAAGTAAGGCTCGCAAGCAGCATTATAAACGGTTGTTTTTCCTTTGGCCAAAACTGCAGCCATAACAATATTAGCGGTTCCGGTTACAGATGCTTCGTCTAATAACATATCGGCACCTTTTAATCCTTTTGGTGCTTCAACTCCATAAAAATGATCTTCTCTATTGTAACGGAATTTGGCACCAAGATTCATGAATCCTTCAAAGTGAGTATCCAATCTTCTGCGACCTATTTTATCACCGCCTGGTTTCGGGATATATCCTTTTCCAAATCGTGCCAAAAGTGGTCCAACAATCATAATAGAACCTCTTAGAGACCCACCTTCTTTCTTGAATGCCTCGGTTTCCAGATAGTTTATGTTCACTTCATCCGCTTGAAAAGTATACGATCCTGATCCTGTTTTTTGGATTTTAACACCTAAATTTCCTAAAAGTGTAATTAGTTTGTTGATATCTATAATATCGGGAATATTATTGATAATCACTTTTTCCGGTGTTAAAAGAACGGCACATAAAATTTGTAGCGCTTCATTTTTAGCTCCTTGTGGCGTGATTTCTCCTTTAAGACTAATGCCTCCTTCTATTTTGAAAATTCCCATTTTTTACAATTATGAGTTATAAATTATTTAGATATGAGTTAAAAAGTTACGAGTAAAAAGTTATTTCTTAAAAAATTAATAACCTAAATACTCTTAATTTATAACTGATTTACAAAGGTTTTCTGTTTTGATTTTTGTGAACTGGATTTGGTTTTCCAGTTTTCGTATTCTTGTTACTAAGAATTTTTGGCTGGCCAACCGGTAAGATTTTATTCGAAACCCGTTTGTTGGTTCGCAATAAATCGGTGGTATTTAATAATTCCTCTGTACTTTGAATCAAATTCAATTTGCCATCGGAAAGTTCATATAAATGTTCGAAAATTACATCATCTTTCACAGTGTCTTTATTCCAACTTAAATATGATTTTTTCATGTGATTGGCAATCACTTTCACTAGAGCACTTTTCATCTCGCCATCTTCCCATTTATTGGCCACATCAATCATATATTTGATATTGTTGCCGTAAAATCTGTATTTTGGAAAATTCTGTGGGTATTTTAAAACATCGGGTTTCAATTGCAACACTTCACGCGATGGAATTGGATAAGGTGAATCAGCCACTAATTTAAAATCAGACATAATAAAAATCTGATCCCACAATTTATGCTGAAAATCAGGAACATCACGCAAATGTGGATTCAAACTTCCCATCACCTGAATAATGTATTTTGCCGCTTTGTTGCGTTCTACATCATCTTCAATTTTAGTCGCTTGATCAATCAATTTCTGCAAATGACGGCCGTACTCCGGAATAATCAAATGCGATCTCTCGGCATTGTATTCCAAATGATGCACGACATCGTTCGAGTTTTCTTTAATATATTTTGAATTCATATTCGAATGTATCTATTTTGATTCCTATGCTTTTTTTCGAAAATTAAATCCATTCGAAGGCAGCAAATCAAAAATTTTATGTTGTAATTAAAGGGAAATAATACCGTCTATTGTAGAAACTTCTAGGTATTTATCTACTATTTCTTGCGAATTTTTCATAGTAACATCAACCGATATGCTAGTGAATTTTCCTGTTTTGGATTTTGTAGTTTTAATAACTGCGCCCATACAATCAAATGCCAATTCCACTCGTTCAATGTTATCATTTTCTGTTGGTACAATAAATTTAAATAAGTACTCTGCTGGCCATGTATTGCTCATATCCAACTCCACTTTTAATCTATCATAAAATTCTTCAGTCTTCTTATCCATTTTTTATTTAAAAATAAAGGCAAATATACGGTTTCAAACGTAAATTATGAATTTTGAATTATGATTTTTTGTCTAATCGCATTTTAACCGCAATGATTTTTTCAAATCCCAATTAGTTTAAGTAAATTTGCGCCTTATTTTTTAAAAGTGCAAAAAGAAATTATAGTTATCATTGGCGGTCCAGGAACAGGTAAAACCACTATTATCGACGGATTGGTCGCTAAAGGACATTGTTGTTATCCCGAAATTTCCCGCGAGGTAACTTTGGAAGCAAAAAAGCAAGGAATCGAGCAATTGTTCCTTGAAAAACCATTGTTATTCAGCGAATTACTTCTTGAAGGAAGAAAAAAACAGTTTCAAAATGCTGTAAAAGAGTCTCATGAAGTGGTATTTATCGACAGAGGAATTCCGGATGTTTTGGCCTATATGCATTATATTGGCGATAGTTATCCTGCTACTTTTGATGCCGCTTGCCGCGAACATACCTATTCAAAAATCTTCATTCTTCCGCCTTGGGAGGAAATTTACATCAGCGATGACGAACGTTACGAAAACTTCGAACAAGCGAAACTTATTTATAATCACCTTACTGAAACTTACCAGAATTACGGTTACGAACTCATAGAAGTTCCAAAAGACACGATGGATAAAAGAATTCTTTTTATCTTAGATGAAATTTCTAAATAGTCTGCAGGTTTAGGATTTATGCTTTGGACTGTTTTTCAATGAAATGAAATCTATACTCTATGCAAGAAGCAGTAGCTATTCTTCAAAAATATTGGAAACACGACAAATTCAGGTCGCTACAATACGAAATCATCGACTCTGTTTTAAGCGGTCATGATACTTTTGCATTGATGCCAACCGGCGGTGGAAAATCAGTTTGTTTTCAGATTCCGGCTATAATGAATGAAGGCATTTGCTTAGTCATTTCGCCTTTGGTAGCACTGATGAAAGATCAAGTAGCCAATTTGCAAAAGCGAAACATCAAAGCCATAGCATTGACAGGCGGGATACGATCCGAGGAAATGATTGATTTACTGGACAATTGCCAATTCGGAAATTATAAATTCCTTTATTTATCACCGGAACGTCTACAATCCGACTGGATTTTGGAACGAATAATAAATCTTCCCATCAATTTAATCACCATAGATGAAGCGCATTGCGTCTCACAATGGGGACATGATTTCCGGCCAGCTTATTTAAAAATTTCGGAACTAAAAAAGCATTTTCCAAAAGTGCCCTTTTTAGCATTGACTGCCACTGCTACGCCAAGGGTCAAAGAAGATATTATCATTGAGTTGGGATTACATAAACCACAGATTTTCGAGAAATCATTTGCCAGGGAAAATATTGCTTACATGATTTTTGAGGTCGAGGATAAACTGTTCCGAATAGAGCAAATTTTGAAAAAAAATCCACAACCGTCTATAATATATGTGCGAAACAGAAAATCGTGTCTGGATATTTCCTCGCAATTGAATTCATTAGGATTTAAAGCTACGTATTATCACGGCGGAC
The DNA here is from genome assembly GCF_049896525.1 of Flavobacterium sp. DSR3-2. Classification (NCBI taxonomy): domain Bacteria; kingdom Pseudomonadati; phylum Bacteroidota; class Flavobacteriia; order Flavobacteriales; family Flavobacteriaceae; genus Flavobacterium; species Flavobacterium sp. DSR3-2. The sequence continues at coordinate 7,573 of NZ_JAFCUM010000014.1, read as the reverse complement.
TTTCGTCCAAAGAGAAAGACAGAAACATGCAATCCTGGATGAACGAAGAAGTGCAGGTAATTGTGGCTACCAATGCCTTTGGAATGGGAATTGACAAAGCCAATGTAAAAACGGTAATCCACATTCAGCTTCCGGAAAATATGGAAAATTATTATCAGGAAGCGGGACGTGCGGGACGAAATGGAGAAAGAGCCTTTGCTGTTTTATTGACCAGTCCTTCCGATAGTATTCAGGCTCAAAGCCAATTTATCAACATTCTTCCCGATAAAAAGTTCTTGAAGTTAATGTATGTCAAGCTCTGCAACTATTTTCAAATTGCTTACGGAGAGGGGATCAACGAACAGTTTACCTTTAATTTGCATCATTTTTGTTTAAAATACGAATTCCCAACACTTAAAACATACAATGCAATGCAATTTCTGGACCGACAAGGAATTATTAGCCTGTCCCAAGAATTTTCAGAAAAAATCACGTTGCAGTTTCTGATTCCTTCCAAGGAGGTAATTCGGTACATGAGTTTAAATCCGAACGACGAGGAAATTATTTTGGCAATATTGAGAACATATCCCGGAATTTACGAAATGCAAACCACTTTCAATTTACAATTGATTGCTAAAAAATCAAATCATAAGGAAACTGAAATTCAGGCTGTTTTACATAAATTGAAAGAAAAAGAAATTATAGAATATCATTCGAAAAACAATGATGCCACATTAATTTTTAATGAAGTCCGCGAAGATGACAAAACTATCAATCGGGTCTCAAAATATTTAGAGCATCAAAATCAGTTAAAAAAAGAGCAGCTTCAATCTGTTATTCAGTACATCAGTGAGAAAAAAGTATGCAAGAACAAGTTGATTCTAAATTATTTTGGCGAAAAAACAACTGTTGATTGTGGCATTTGCTCGTTTTGCATTACAAAGAATATAAAGAAAAAAGATGTCACGCTGCTTTCACGAGAAATAATTGCTTTACTGCAAGCCGAAGATTTAAATTCGAGAGACATTCAAAACAAAACTAAAAATAGTCCGGACGAAGTTATCGGTGTACTTAAGGATTTATTAGAAAACAACACGATTTTGGTCAAACCAAATAACAAATATACTTTAAGATCATAATGGAAAAATTACGAATTGTTTTTATGGGAACTCCCGAATTTGCAGTGGGGATTTTAGATACCATAATCAAGAATAACTATGATGTTGTAGGCGTTATTACCGCTGCAGACAAACCAGCAGGCCGTGGACAAAAATTAAAATATTCAGCAGTAAAAGAATACGCGCTGCATCACAACCTACCTTTATTGCAGCCTTTAAACCTAAAAGACGAGGCCTTTTTAGCTGAATTGAAAACATTGAATGCTAATTTACAAATTGTAGTTGCCTTTAGAATGTTGCCAAAAGTTGTTTGGGAAATGCCCTCTGAAGGAACTTTTAATCTTCACGCTTCACTCCTACCGAATTATCGCGGCGCCGCACCCATAAATTGGGCAATTATAAATGGGGAAACTAAAACGGGTGTCACCACTTTTTTTATCGATGATAAAATTGATACTGGGGCGATGATCTTAAGTTCGGAAATCCCAATAGATGAAAATGAAAATGCGGGAAACTTGCACGACCGATTAATAGAATTAGGCAGCAAGACTGTTATTGACACTTTAAAAATGATTGAAAAAGGAAATGTATCTACAGTTATTCAAAAAGATACTGCCGATATAAAAACAGCTTACAAACTCAACAAAGAGAATTGCAAAATAGATTGGACAAAATCAGCTCAGGAGATAAACAATCTGATTCGAGGCTTGAGTCCGTATCCCGCGGCTTGGTGCTTCTTTGGAGACAAGAATGAGGAATGGAATGTAAAAATATACGATGCTACTATAATTTCTGAGGAGCATAATTATGCTGTTGGGAGTTTGATTTGTAGCAAAAAAGAAATGAAAATTGCGGTAAAAAACGGATTTATCCAAATACGTAATTTACAGTTTCCGGGCAAAAAGAAAATGAATACAACAGAATTATTGAATGGAATTGCTTTTTCAGCCGATGCAAAAGCCTATTAACACCAATAAAAACGGGTGTTTATACACTTTAATCAGAAATTATCATTGATTTATCAACAAAAAAAATAAGTTATCAACAAAATAAACTAAATTAACATAAAACGCTTGCAAGGAACGTATTTCCTACTAAATTTGTGTATTAACAATTTTTTTTAACCAACAATTAATAACTATTCATTATGAACAAATCAGAATTAATCGATGCTATCGCTGCTGATGCAGGAATCACAAAAGCTGCTGCAAAATTAGCTTTAGAGTCATTTTTAGGAAACGTAGGAGGTACTTTGAAAAAAGGTGGAAGAGTATCTTTAGTAGGTTTCGGATCATGGTCTGTTTCTGCTAGAGCTGCTAGAGACGGTAGAAATCCTCAAACAGGAAAAACTATCCAAATCGCTGCGAAAAATGTAGTGAAATTTAAGGCAGGTGCAGAATTAGAAGGTGCGGTAAACTAATTTTTGTCTCCCTTATATAATCAAAACCTTCCATCTGGAAGGTTTTTTTATACGTTTCAACGATTTTATTTGGCACTCTTATAATAAAAAACCTAAATTTAATAAAAAATCCAATCCAATGATTACAGACAAATTAAAAAAAGGATATTTGCTTATCGCAGAGCCTACGATAATTGGGGATTTATCATTCAATAGATCAGTAATTTTATTAGCTGACTATAACGAAGAAGGATCCGTTGGTTTTATTATTAATAAACCATTGAAGTACACCATCCACGATTTGATTCCGGATGTTGACGCACGATTTAAGATTTATAACGGTGGCCCGGTGGAACAAGACAACCTATATTTTATACATAACATTCCAGAACTAATTCCTAACAGTATTGAAATATCGAATGGAATTTATTGGGGTGGCGATTTTGAATCGACAAAAGAACTCATAAATAAAGGAGAAATAAGCAAAGACAATATCCGATTCTTTTTAGGATATACTGGTTGGGATGAAAAACAATTAGAATCAGAGATGGAAAACAATTCCTGGATTATCACTTCCAATAGCTATGAGAACAAGATAATTGGAAAATCAGCGACTCATTTCTGGAAAGAACAAATCATGGAATTAGGTGGGGAATACCTCATCTGGTCAAACGCTCCAGAAAATCCATACTTAAATTAGGTACTACTTATCATTTCGTTAAGTTTCTCTAACAGTTGAAGAGATATTTTCGTGGTGAAAGTTTTTTTACGATATTGTGTTATTGGTTGTATTCCTTTTATAACATTAGTTAAAAATAATTCATCTGCTTTTTGAAGATCAAATGGAGAGATTACCTCTTCTACAACGTCTAAATTTTCTATCTTCTTTGCTAAACTTAGGATCTGCTTTCTCATAATCCCATTTAAGCAGCCTTCAGAAACCGGTGGCGTAATCAATTTATTACCCCTCAACATAAAGATATTTCCTTGAAGTGCTTCAATTATATTCTTACTGTCATTAAGCAATAAACAATTATCTAACCCATTTTCATTTGCAAAGATACTTCCCGTTATATTGATAATTTTATTAGTCGTTTTGATAGACGACAGCAATTGTTTTGTGATGTAAAAATCTTTGTATAAATCTACTTCATATTCCTTTTTTTCGATTGAATATAGCTTGTTTTCAAGTGCTACAGCGTAAATTAAAAAAGAAATCGTATTATTTTGTGGTAAATAATATCCTCCATCGTTTCTATACACTGTAATTCTGGCACGAGAAGAGGACGTCAGTCCATTTTTATTAACTAAAATAAGGATTTGTTCTTCCAGAAACTCCATTGTAAAATTCATGGGGATTTCCATTCGAACAACTCGCATGGAAGACATGAGTCTAAAATAATGATCCTCCAGAAAAAGAATTTTATTGTTTATTATTTTAACTGTTTCAAAAACTCCGTCGCCATATAGAAAAGCACGGTTGTGTGTCAAAATATTGGCATCCTCAGACACAATGGTTCCATTAAAATTAATCATAAAAAAAGCCCTAAATTTTATTCAGGGCAAATATAAGTTATAAAAAATGATTTTTTACACAGAACCTATTAGATGTTTCAAATCAGAAATTTGATTTTCCCACAACAATGTTGCTTCATCGACTTCATCTTTAAGAGCAAAATCAACTACCATTAAAGAAACGTCTTTCGTGAGTTCATCTACTAGGATATGCAGTTCAAAAAAGTACTCGGTATCTTTACTATTTTCATCTACCCACTTAAATTTCACTTTTTCACCTGTTTTTTTTGAGGCTAGTCTTGCTTTTTCTTCGGAGTCATTCCAAATAAAAGTAAAAAATTCACCACGAGAATTCACATTATCGGCAAACCACTCAGACAAACCGGATGGAGTCGATATGTATTGATACAACAACTGAGGCGAGGAATTTATGGGGAACTCGATTTCATAACGTACTTTTTGATCCATGAGCTACATTTAATTTTTCGGAAATATATAGAATATAACTACATAAAAAAAGTGTTTTGAAAAATATTTTTTTTTATTAAAAATATGCTTGCAAGCTCTAATATTATTTTTATATTTGCACCCGCATTCAGGGCTGGCTTACCACCCTAATAATGGCGAGATAGCTCAGTTGGTTAGAGCGCAGGATTCATAACCCTGAGGTCCCGAGTTCAAATCTCGGTCTCGCTACCAAAACAAAAGCCCTAACATCAATATGTTAGGGCTTTTTTATTGTAATTATTTTTCTAAATCAACGACTTTAAACTTCTCAAGTGAGGAACTAAAGTGAGGACTCAAGTGAGGAATTTATAAATCGAGATACAAATTTTAATAAACATCAAACAGAAAAGGTATAAATGAATTGTAGTTTTTCATTTATACCTTTTTGCATTTTAGCCAAAAATTTTAATTTTCAAAGCCCCTTTTTCAATTGCTGTTAAGACTGTCGGATCTAAATAATATTCCTTTAGGACACCATCTGTTGAATGAGAAGATAGAATTTTTGTATCCTTGTTCATAACTTGATTTACCCACGTAAGATAAGTCTTTCTTAAACTCTTCAAACTAATATCTTTCTCCATCCCTGAACCCTTTCGATAATGAGTAAAAGCTTTTGAAAGACAATCCATTATCGTAATCGATTTAACTACTCTGTCAGGACACAATATATAATTATCAGAATCCTTATTTTTATCATATCCCATTTCTAGCAGCAAATTATATAGATCATCATTAATCGGGATGTGCTTGTAAATGTACATTTTGTTTGTTATGAGTTCCACTTTCATATTTCTTACCCTAAAAAACTTGACTCCGGTTGGAGCTATAAAAATATTACTCCATCTCAAATCAACAACTTCCTCTCTCCTGCCCCCTGTTAGTAAAAATAGTCGGAACCCATCTTTCAGATACGGTTTAAACATGTTTTTACGCTCTCCTTTCCCTCCTAAAGTAATTAAAGGATCATATATATCAATGGCTTCAAGAATTTTCAAAAACTCATCTTTATTTACAGTTTCGATATTAGGTTTTAAAACTTGTTTTGTTATATAATTCCGGAAAGGATTTCTCATATCAATTTCTTCTATATCGATTAAAAATGCAAAAAAACATTTTACACTAGACATACACTTGTTTAATGTTTTGTCCTCAAACTTTTTGTCGGCCCACAGATAAAAATTAGAAACATCCTCCCTTTTTATATCCTTAATTCTAGATGTTCTAATATCTTTAGTTTTTTTCAAATTTTCGAAAAAATAACGGCAATAACGAATTAACTCGGCCTTATAACCTTCACTAATACTCTTCTTTAAATGGGCGTAATTGCTTTCTCCGTTAAGATATTGGTTATATCGAATAGCAGCATCAATTATCGAGTAATCATTTCCTTCTTCGGATAAATTTTTAATAATCGAAAAATTATTTGCGATTAATTCTTTTTCAAATTCGATGGCTTCAATTACAGCATTATAATAATCAGTAGCTTCCATTTTTTTAGTTTTAACTGAATTTTTAGAACCTGGCACATGAATTCTGACCCTATAAATCTGATTTTCATAATGTTTACATGTAGAATTATCTATATTACATTTTTTACAAAATACCTTTAATCCCTTATGAGGATTTTTTGGAAGCTTTAACTTACTCATGATAATAATTTTTGATACAACCGTTGATCACTATGACTTCTCCTTTTTACTTTAGTAGTTGGTTGATAATTAATCTCAATATTTAATTTCAACATTATCATATTAAATAGCGCATCCTCTTTTATTGTTTTTCGATAATAACTTTCCCACTGCATCAGATACTCTTTTCTAAAATTTCTAACCTGTGGCAAGGTAATCGCACATTCAAAATCAACTTTATAAACATAGTTTAACTTAGCTAATTTGTAAATTATAATGTTATTACTACGCAACCATCGTTTAATGCTCTCCATATCTTTTAAATGAATTAATTTACCAACCTCTTTTAATGATAGAATTGTTGGGCAATTCATTTGTTTCTCTAAATTTATATTTATCATATTTTATTATTATATCGACTTATATCATTATCGAAACAAAAAGTTTTAAACCAAATGAAAAAAAATTAAAATTTCTCAAAAAACAGTAATTAACTTTCCCAATAAAATGCATTTTTAACTGGTTAGTTCATCGCAAGCCGTCTTTACTATGCAAAACTAAAAGCAGCGACGCTGAACCTCTTGTCCCGTACTTTTCTTATATTTTGTCGAATCTTGAGCTAAGATATACCGCAAAACTCATTGACACCAGCGTAATCTTCACCTTTCCAACTTACTTTTGAAATATCACAATTGCGTAAAGCGACAACAAGGTCAAGTGTTTTCGAAATTTCTTTGGCCACTAGACGAATTTTCAAAACCATTTCGTAAAATATGAGTCTATATTTTAAACTTTATTTTAAAAAAATAATATAATATTAGAAATAGAAAATTGAAATATTAAATGGAAAAAGAGGAAATAATTAAAATTTGCGAACAATTTGAAATTGCGGATTATACAATAAATGATGATGGAACGATTGATGTAGTAGGCGATGTAAATCTTAAATGCTTAGGGTTGGAGAAAATACCATTAAAATTTAATAAGGTTAACGGAAATTTTAATTGCAGATCGAACTATTTAACTTCTTTGGAAAATTGCCCAATGTATGTTGGTGGAGATTTTAACTCTGAAGAAAACATTTTAATAACTTTAAAAGGCTGTCCGACAATTGTTATGAATAATTTTATTTGTGAAAATAACAAATTAAAATCGCTAAAATATAGCCCAATTTATGTGGGAGATTCCTTTTATTGTAGTCAAAACTCACTCACAACTTTACTACATAGTCCAAAAATTTTATTTGGTGAATTTAGTGCCAACGTGAACAAATTAGTATTATTATCAGGATGTCCAGAAATAATTATTTATGCTGACCCCAAAAATTCGGACAATATATCCCGACTAATTTAGATAGGAATAAAAACCTTAAATTAGCACTAATATGTCAAGAACAAGAAGAACCTTCGGAAAAGACTTCAAAGCCA